>DASYEF010000167.1:0-9055 GCA_036499185.1 Actinomycetes bacterium
TCGAAGATCCGGTCGAACTCTGCCTCCGGGAAGACGTAGAGACAGCGCTCCTGGCCCGGGGTGATCACGAGCCCGCCCGCCAGCCGGTCGCGGAACTTGGCGGGCAGGAAGAAGCGGCCCTTGTCGTCCAGCCGCGGGTGATGGGTGCCGAGGAAGCGCGCCGGCCGCGGGGAGTCCCCACCGCCACCGCGGGGGTCGCCCCTGCCGCGCTCGTCGTCACCCGACTGCGCCACATCGACCCACCTCCCCACGCCTCGACCCGAAGGTCTCCCCCACTGCGCACCACAGTACTCCACTTCACCCCACCGTCAACCAACGCGGCCCCGATTCCCCCGTTCGGGTGAGGGACGACTCCACCGGCCGCCCCCGGCAGGTCGACCGGGCCAACGAGGTGCCATCAGTGCCACCAGATGGCGCAAACCGCGTCCGATCCGTGACCTGCCGCCCGGCGACGGGCCGGGTCGGCGCTGGTTGGATGGCCGCCGTGGGTCGACGGGGTCCAGACGTGACGACGCGGGTGCTCGTGGTCGTAGCCCTCGTCGCCCTCGCCGCGCTCGCCCTGCAGGCCCGCCAGGGCCTGGACTGGGGCGACCTGTCCGCACCGGTCGCGGTCCGCTGGGCCCAGGTGCTCTTCGGCTCGGCGATCCTCGTCGGTCTGTACCTGACCGCCCGCCGGTTGCTACGCATGCTGCGCAAGGCCGGCTCGGCGCGCCACCACGACACCGATCACGCCGAGCCCGAGGGTGAGCCCTTCCCCCTGCTCCTCCGGCTGCTCGCCGTGGCGGTCATCGCGGCCGGCCTGGCCATGGTCTGGTTCATCGTCCGCGCCATCGCGCCGCCGCCCCCCGGGGCGAACGACAAGCCGCCGGCGCCGCCGGGTCAGGTCCACGGCGTGCCGACGCCGTTGGACGAGAAGACGATCCTGCTCGTGGCGCTCGTGACCGGTGCTGCCATTCTCCTGGCGACCTACGGCTCACGGTGGCTGGCAGCCCGCCGCCAGATCGTGGACGCCGAGCCGTTCGGCAGCCGGCGCGCCGAGGTGGCCGCCGTGCTCGCCGCGGTGGACGCCGCCGAGGAGGGGCTGCGCAGTGAGAGCGACCCCCGGGCGGCCGTGCTGGCCGCGTACGCCGCGATGGCTCACCACCTGGCTCGCGGCCTGGGCCGGCGCGGGTCCTCGGTTCGCCGCTCGGACACGGCGACCGAGCTGCTCGACCGGTCGGTCGAGGTGGGACTCGTCGGCGACGCGGCGGCGCGCACGCTGACCGACCTCTTCCGGGAGGCCCGGTTCAGCCAGCACCCGATGGACGAGTCGGCGCGGACCCGCGCCGAGGTCTGCCTGCGCGAGGTCCGCGAGGAGCTGGCGGTCCGTGGTGGCTGACCGGGTGGACCCCGACAGCGACGAGCCGCGTCTGAGCACGCCGGCGCGCGCGGCGCTGGGTGTCGCGGGCCTGGTGGTCGTGATCGCCGTGTTCGCCGCAGGGGCGGCCGGTCTGGTCGTGGCGGTGTCCGGTGTGGCGGTCGTCGCCGGGCTGGTGGCGCTGCTGCGGATCCCGTCGGCTCCTCCGCGCCGCCCGGCGTTGCGCCCCGGGCCGCCGGTGGACAACGCGCCGTACCGCTCCTACCGGGCTGTGCTCGAGGCACTGTCCTGGGCCGAGGTGTCGCCGCGTCACTACGACCTGGTCACCCGCCCGGTCTTCGCCCGGGTGCTCGCCTCCCGCCTCGCGGACCGGCACCGGGTGGACCTGGCGGCCGACCCGGGCGGCGCGCGCGTACTGGTCGGCGAGGACGTCTGGCCCTACCTCGACCCGGACCGGGACGTCGACCACAGCGGCCAGCCGCCCGGGTTGAGCCTCGACACGCTGACCCTGATCGTGGACCGACTGGAGACCCTGTGAGCAGCACGACCGGTATGACCGTCCCGAGCCTCGCGCCGACCGAGACGGCGCGGCTCGCTGGCACGGTCCTCGACGAGATCGAGCGGGCCGTCGTGGGCCGGCGCCGCGCGCTCGAGCTGGTCCTGCTCGGGATCCTGGGCCGCGGCCACGTCCTGCTCGAGGACGTCCCGGGACTGGGCAAGACGATGATGGCCCGCTGCTTCTCCGAGGCACTGGGCCTGTCCTTCCGCAGGGTCCAGTTCACCCCGGACCTGCTGCCCGCGGACCTCACCGGCCTGTCCGTCTACGACCCGGGCACCCGGACCTTCGAGTTCCGCCCGGGCCCGGTGTTCACCCAGCTGCTGCTGGCCGACGAGATCAACCGGACCCCGCCCAAGACCCAGGCCGCGCTGCTCGAGGCGATGGCCGAGGAGCAGGTGTCCAGCGACGGGGAGACCCGGCCGCTCCCGCAGCCGTTCGTGGTGCTCGCCACCGACAACCCGATCGAGTACGAGGGCACCTACGCGTTGCCCGAGGCCCAGCTGGACCGCTTCCTCCTGCGGGTGTCGCTGGGCTACCTGTCGTTGGACGACGAGCAGGAGCTGTTGGCTCGCCGGCTGCGCCACGGCTGGGCACCGCCGCAGCTCTCGGCGGTCGTCGACACCGCGACCGTGCTGGCGATGCGCGCCTCCCTCGAGCTCGTGCAGGTCGAGACATCCGTGCTGCGCTACGTCGCCTCGCTGGTGCACGCCAGTCGTGAGCACCCCCAGGTCACCGTCGGAGCCAGCCCACGAGGCGGTCTCGCCCTGATCGCGCTGGCCCGCGGCCAGGCGCTGCTCGACCGCCGCGACTACGTCACCCCCGAGGACGTCAAGGCGGTGGCCGTGCCCGCGCTCGCCCACCGGATCAGCCTGCGCCCGGAGCTGTGGGTACGCCGGGTCACGTCCGCCGACGTGGTGGCCGACCTGCTCGCCGGCGTCGAGGTGCCGCGCTGAGCACCGAGCCCGCGCCGACGGCGTACCGGCTGGTCTTCGTCCCGACCCCGCGCCTGCGCCGGCTCGCCCTCGTCGCCGGCCTCACCGTGGCCGGGGCGGTGGTCACCGCGCACGGCGAGCTGCTCGTGCTGGCGGTCCTCCCGCTCGTCCTGATGGTGACCGCGCCGCGGGCCGGGCTGCCGACGACCGCGGAGGTGACCGCGACGCTGTCCGCGACCCGGTGCGTCGAGGACGACGAGGTGGACCTCGTCCTGCGCATCCGCGCCGACGGCGTCGAGCGGGTCGACGCCGACCCCGTGCTGGCCGAGTGGACGACCGGCCGGCTCTCGGAGCGCAGTCGCGACGGCCGGACCACCGTCGCGCGCTGGACCCTCGTGCCCAGCCGGTGGGGACGCCAGCAGGTCGGTCCGCTGCGGCTGCAGCTGCTGGCCGGCGGCGGCTGCTACTCCGCGCGGCTCGACGTACCCGTCGAGGACCTGGTCGTCTTCCCGGCCGCCGCCGCGCTGGCCCGAGCGGTCGCCCCCCACGAGTTGGCCGCTCCGCTGGGCGAGCACACCAGCCGGGCCGTCGGGTCCGGGGTCGAGTTCGCCGGCGTCCGTCCCTACGCGCCGGGCGACCGGCAACGTGACGTCGACTGGCGGACGTCGGCCCGCCACGGCGGGCTGTTCGTGCGCCAGTACGCCGCCGAGCGGGCCTTCGACCTCGTGCTGGTCCTCGACACCGCGGTCGACGCCGGCGAGGCCGGCCGCTCCAGCCTCGACCTCACGGTCCGTGCCGCGACCGGGCTGGCCCAGAGCTACCTGCGCGCCCACGACCGGGTCGGCGTCGTCACCTTCGGCGGACCCCTGCACTGGCTCGCGCCGGCGACCGGCCCCCGTCAGCTGTTCCGGGTCTCCGAGGCGCTGATGTCGGTGCGCCCGGACGAGTCCGAGCAGGCCGCCGGGAACGTCGAGTTCGGTCTGGACCACCTGCCGCGCGGGATGCTGCCGCGGCGCGCGTTCGTCGCGCTGCTCACCCCGCTGCTGGACGACGGCCCACTCGAGGCGGTCCGGCTGATGCGCGCCCGCGGCTTCGCCCCGCTCGTGATCGACGTACTGAACAGCGACCCCGACCTGCCGGCCGGCTCGCGGGCGGCCGCCCTGGCCCTGCGCACCTGGCGGCTGCAGCGCGAGTCGCTGTCGGTGGAGCTGGGCCGACTCGGCGTCGCGGTGCTGGACTGGGACGGCGACGCAGAACTGACCGCGGGTCTCCAGCACGCCATGCGGGCCGCCCGGCCGGGGGCGCGGGTATGACCGGGTCCGAGGTCCGTTCGGCACCGCCGCACGCAGGTGCGGGGCACTCGACTGCGTGGCGCTCGGCCCGCCGCGCCGGGCGCGCTGTGCTCGTGACGCTGCTGGCCGGAGCGGTCCTCCTGGACGCCGCGCTGCCCGACCCCCACCGGGCGGTCCTCCTGCTGACCGGGCTCACCCTCGCGGCCGCGCTGGTGGCCGCGGTCACCCGTTGGCGGGTCGCCGGGACGCTGACCGTCATCGGGGCTACCAGCACCGTGCTGCTCGCCGGGGCGCTGGACGCGTCGGCCCTGCGGCCGGCCCAGATCGTGCTGGACGCGGCCCTGCTCGTCGGGCTGGTGGGAGCCCTCTCCGCGAACGAGGACACCCGCGACCTGTCCGGCTCCGGGGACACGGTGCTGCGCGCGCCCCTCGGCCGGCGGGTCGCTCCGACGGCCGGCGGGCTGGTGGCGGCTGCCGCTGTGGCCGTCACGGCCGCCCAGGACGTCGTACCCTCGGTGCCGTTGGTCCTCGCCGGCCTCGCGGCCGCCGTCGCCGCCCTGGTCCTGGCCGCGGGCGGCCATCGCGGCTGAGAGCGCGTGCGGTGGCCACAGCAAGGCCGGGGAGAGTAAGGAGATCGTTATCTAGCGGCCCGACCGGGAGACCCCGGGTGATGTCAGACTCCCCCGACAGACAGGGGACGCGCGTCACAGCGGTCCGCACGTGAGCGCGAGGAGGACCCGTTGACCGTGGGTGAGACGACCGAGAGCGCGGAGGAGCAGGCGCCCGACGCGGGGACAAACCCCCGGGCGGCGGCGCCGGCCAAGTCCGACAAGTCTGATCTTGCGGCGCTGGCCGACACGACGACCCGCATCCGCCGAGCCGTCGAGAGCGTCATCGAGGGCAAGCGTGAGGTGGTCAAGCTGGCCATCACCGTGATGCTCGCCGAAGGACACCTCCTCATCGAGGACGTCCCGGGCGTTGGCAAGACCATGCTGGCCAAGGCGCTCGCCCGGTCCGTCGACTGCTCGGTGCGTCGAGTCCAGTTCACCCCGGACCTGCTCCCGTCGGACATCACCGGCGTCTCCATCTACAACCAGGAGCGTCGCGAGTTCGAGTTCAAGCCGGGCGCGATCTTCGCCAACATCGTCGTCGGCGACGAGATCAACCGCGCGTCACCGAAGACCCAGTCGGCGTTGCTCGAGTGCATGGAGGAGCGCCAGGTCACCGTCGACGGCGAGACCTACGAGCTCGCGATCCCGTTCATGGTGCTGGCCACCCAGAACCCGATCGAGATGGAGGGCACCTACCCCCTCCCCGAGGCCCAGCGCGACCGGTTCATGGTCCGGATCTCGATGGGCTACCCCAACGAGCAGGCCGAGCTCACGATGCTCGACACCCACGGCAAGACCTCGCCGCTGGACACCCTGCAGTCGGTGTCGGACGCCACCGAGATCGCCGACCTGATCCGCATCGTCCGCGACATCCACGTCTCCGACCAGGTCCGGCAGTACGCCGTGGACCTGGTGCTCGCGACCCGCTCGTCCTCCGAGCTGCGCCTCGGCGCCTCGCCGCGCGCGACCCTGCACCTCATCCGCGCCGCGCGCGCCGCCGCGGCCCTCGACGACCGCGACTACGTGCTGCCCGACGACGTGCAGGACCTCGCGGTGGCCGTGCTCGCCCACCGGCTCCTGCCCACGGCCGAGTCGCAGATCGGCCGGCGCAGCACCGAGGACATCGTCGCGGACATCGTGGCCAACGTCCCGCTGCCGGACGAGGCGCGGGCGCGCCGGAACGCGTAGGTCCCGCGACACGTCGTAGAGCACAGTTGAGCCAGCACCACACCGGACGGAGACCCATCACGTGCGCGACGCCCTGCAGGGTCTGACCACCCGCGGTCGGTCGTTCGTAGCGGCCGGGTTCGCGGTGCTGATCGCGGCGATCGCGACCTCGCAGAAGGACCTGCTGCGGGTGTCGATCCTGTTGCTGGCGTTGCCCATCGTCAGCGCTCTGGTCGTGGCGCGCACCCGGTACCGACTCTCGTCGCGGCGCCGGCTGAGCTCCGCCCGCACGGCCGCGGGCCAGGAGTCAGCGGTCACACTGCGCCTGGACAACATCTCGCGGCTGCCGACCGGTCTGCTCCTCGTCGAGGACAAGGTGCCCTACGTGCTCGGGTCGCGGCCGCGCTTCGTGCTCGACCGGGTCGAGCCCCGCGGCCGGCGCGAGGTCACCTACACCGTGCGCTCCGACGTGCGGGGCCGCTACAGCCTGGGCCCGCTCACGATCCGGCTGACCGACCCGTTCGGCATGTGCGAGCTGCAGCGCTCGTTCAGCTCCCGCGACACCCTGGTCGTCACCCCGCAGGTGCACCAGCTCCCGCACGTCGCCCTCGCCGGTGAGTGGACGGGCAGCGGCGAGAGCCGCGCCCGCTCGCTGGCCAGCGCCGGCGAGGACGACGCAGGTGTCCGCGAGTACCGGGTCGGCGACGACCTGCGGCGGGTGCACTGGCGCTCCACGGCGCGACTGGACAAGGTGATGGTCCGCCGCGAGGAGCAGCCGTGGCAGGCGCGGGCCACCGTGCTGCTCGACTCGCGCTCGACCGCCCACGGCGGGGAGGGACCGGGCTCGTCGTTCGAGTGGAGCGTGTCGGCCGCGGCCTCGGTCGGTGTGCACCTCGTCCGCTCGGGCTACCACGTGCGGCTGGTCACCGACACCGGCGCGAACCTCGAGGGCACCAACCTCAGCGTCGACGGCGGCAGCAGCGACGTCGAGGGCGCGCTGCTCGACGCGTTGGCCGTCATCGAGATGTCACCGGGCGAGAGCCTGCGCGACGCCGGGACGTCGTTGCGCCGCGGAGGGGGCGAGGGTCTTGTGATCGCCGTGCTCGGGTCGCTGGAGCTGGAGGAGACCCGGATGCTGGCCCGGCTGCGGCACGGGTCGACCGCCGCCGTGGCGATCCTGCTGGACACGAACACGTGGAACATCGGTCCGACCGCGCGCGCCGGGCACCGCGCGGACCAGGAGGGTGCGACCGACCTGCTACGCGCTTCCGGCTGGCGGGTCCTGCGGGCCAAGGCCGGCGACACCCTGCCGGACCTGTGGGCCGACGCGGGGCGCCCCGGTTCGGCGTCCTCGCGCATCCTGTCCGCGACGGCGAGGTCCTGAGATGCGCACGGGATCGCTGCGGATGCCGGTGTTCGCCGCCCTTGCGACGTTGACGGCTGCCATCTGCCTCGGTCCGGCGTTCCTCACCGGTGTCTGGTTCCTGCCGACCGCCTTCGCGATCCTCGTCGTCGGCGTGGGGTGCGAGGTCGCGCGGCGGACGGCGGCGTCGCGCGCCACGGTGCCGTTCGGAGGCCTCGCGGCGCTCGCCATCTACCTGCTCCTGCGCTACGCGCACGACCAGGCGCTGGTCGGGATCATCCCGTGGACCGACTCGTTCGACCACGTCGGCAACCTGGCCTCGGCCGGCAAGGCCGACATCAACCGCTACACCGCGCCGATCGGCGTCTCCCCCGGCATCGAGCTGCTCACCGTCGGCGGGGTCGGCCTGATCGCCGTGGCCGTGGACACGCTGGCGGTCACCTTCCGGCGAGCGGCACTGGCCGGTCTGCCGTTGCTCGTGCTCTACACCGTGCCGACCGCCGTCGCGCCGGACGGCGTCAGCTGGGTGGCCTTCGCCCTGGCCGGCATCGCCTATCTCGCGCTGCTGCTGGCCGAGTCGCGCGAGCGGGTCAGCCGCTGGGGTCGCCCGATGCGCTACAGCGTCGCCCGGACGAACTTCGTCCCCGAGGCTGACACCGCACCACTGAGCCAGGTCGGCCGGCGGGTCGGTGCAACAGCTCTCGGGCTCGCACTCGTCGTACCTGCCCTGCTGCCCGACGTGTCGGCGAGCGCGTTCGGCTTCGGCGGCGGCGCGTTCGGCCGGGGAGGTGGCGGCGGGTCGAACAAGGTCTCGGTCATCAACCCGTTCCTGCAGCTCGGCGAGAACTTGCGCCAGGGCGACAACACGACCGTGATCCGTTACACCGGTAAGGCGACCTACCTGCGCCTCGTCGGCGACGACCAGTTCACCGGCGACGTCTGGAAGCCGCGCAACCTCACGGTGTCGCGCGACAACAACGACGTCGAGAAGGGGCTGTCCACGCCGCCCGGGCTCAGCGGAACCGTGTCCACCACCAAACGCCACTACCGGATCGACGTGTTCGACCTCGACGAGCAGTGGCTACCGCTTCCCTATCCGGCCAAACGCGTGTCGAACATCGACGGGACCTGGCTCTACGACGGGTCGACGTTCAACGTCTTCGGTGAGAACAGCTCCACGCGCCAGATCAGCTACCAGGTCACCGCCCTCTCGGTGAACCCGACGCCCCAGCAGCTCGCCGAGTCGTCCGCGATCGAGCCTGCTTCGGTACGTCGGTACCTCGACCTGCCGCCGGGCATGGACCCGTCGATCGAGGACAAGGCCGACGATGTGACCAGGGGGCTGGCGACCAACTACGACAAGGCCCTGGCGATCCAGAACTACCTGCGGGACCCGACGCTGTTCACCTACTCGCAGACCGTCGACGCGACGGTCGGCGACAGCGGCAGCACGGCGGCGATCGCGTCCTTCCTGCAGAACAGGCGCGGCTACTGCGTGCAGTTCGCCTCGACGATGGCCGTGATGGCCCGGCTCCTGCACATCCCGTCGCGGGTGGCCGTCGGCTTCGCGGCCGGCACGTCCGACGGCAAGGGCCATCATCTGGTGGGGCTGCACGACGCGCACGCGTGGCCGGAGCTCTACTTCCCTGGTGTCGGCTGGGTGCCCTTCGAGCCGACGCCGGGCGGGCCGGCCTCGGCGCCGCCGTCCTACGCGAACCAGCAGCCGGGTGCGGGGGCGCCGACCTCGTCGTCAACGAGCACCCCCGGCCAGACG
>DASYEF010000168.1:0-4888 GCA_036499185.1 Actinomycetes bacterium
GTCGACGCGATGCTGCCTGACGGGTCGCGACTGCACGTCGTCATCCCCGACATCACCCGAGTCGACTGGTCGGTGAACATCCGCAAGTTCGTGGTCCGCGCCACCCACCTGGAGGACCTCGTACAGCTCGGCACGTTGACCGTTCAGGCGGCCCGCTTCCTCGAGGCGGCCGTCGTGGCCGGCCTCAACGTGCTGGTGTCCGGTGGAACCCAGGCCGGCAAGACGACCCTGCTGAATTGTCTTGCGGCCGCGGTGCCGTCGCGCGAACGCGTCGTCACGTGTGAGGAGGTCTTCGAGCTCAAGGTGCCGCTGCCCGACGTCGTGGCGATGCAGTGCCGACAGCCGAGCCTGGAGGGCACCGGAGAGATCAAGCTGCGCCGGCTCGTCAAGGAGGCGCTGCGGATGCGTCCGTCACGCATCGTCGTCGGCGAGGTCCGTCAGGAGGAGAGTCTCGACCTCTTGATCGCGCTCAACTCCGGTTTGCCGGGGATGTGCACGGTGCACGCCAACTCCGCCCGCGAGGCCGTCACCAAGATGTGCACGCTGCCCCTCCTGGCGGGAGAGAACGTCGGGCACGCCTTCGTCGTCCCGACCGTGGCCGCCTGCATCGACCTCGTCGTGCATGTCGAGACGGAGCGCGACGGCCGTCGCGTGGTGCGGGAGGTGCTCGCGGTGCCTGGCCGGGTGGAGGGCGACGTCGTCGAGACGGCGGACGTCTTCATGACCCGCGACGGCCGGTTGGCCCGCGCCGACGGGTGGCCGCCGCACCAGGATCGGTTCGACCGGTCCGGCTTCGACCTCGGCGGCCTTCTCTCGCCGTACGGCGCGGAGGGCTGAGCCATGGGCGCCCTGGCCGGCTTGTTGTTCGGGCTCGGCCTCTTCCTGGTCTGGCGGTCGTTCACGCCACGGCCTCCTTCGCGGCCAGGGCGGGTCAGCCGGCGAGATCGGGCGGCGGACCTGCTGGCCCAGGCCGGGATCGAGTCCGCCACTCCTGCGGGACTGGTGGCCACCTGCGCGGGGGTCGGGCTGCTGGCCCTGGTCATCGTGCTGGCCGTCTCGCGCACTCCGACGATCGCGTTCGCGTTCGGGGTGATCGCCTCCTACGCGCCGGTGGCCCTGGTCCGCTACCGCGCGCGACAGCGACGCGCGGAGCTGCGCGACCTGTGGCCCGAGGCGGTCGACAACCTCGCCTCCGGTGTCCGGGCCGGGCTGTCGCTCCCGGAGGCGCTGGCGCAGCTCGGTGTGCGCGGTCCGGCCGAGCTGCGCCGTCCGTTCGCCCGGTTCGGCGAGGACTACCGCGCCACCGGCCGCTTCTACGACTGCCTCGACCGGCTGAAGCTTGCGCTGGCCGATCCCGTGGGCGACCGGATCGTCGAGTCCCTGCGGATGGCCCGCCAGGTGGGTGGGAGCGACCTCGGCCGATTGCTCCGAACGCTCTCTGCGTTCCTGCGTGAGGACGCCCGGACCCGCGCGGAGCTGGAGACCCGTCAGGGCTGGACGATCAACGCAGCCCGACTCGCTGTCGCCGCGCCGTGGATCGTGCTGGCGATGCTTGCCCTGCGTCCCGAGGCGGTCCAGGCCTACGACACCACCGCAGGGCTGGTCGTGCTCGCCGTCGGCGGGGGACTGTGCCTCGTGGCCTACCGGGTGATGGTTCGGATCGGCCGCCTGCCGGAGGAAGAGCGGGTGCTCCGGTGACCGGTGCGGCCGCGGGGGCAACGGTCGGACTGCTGGCGGGGTGCGGCATGGCACTGGCTGTAGGCCGGTTGCCGGTCCTGCATCGCCCTCGGCTGGAGGACCGCCTCGCGCCGTACCTGCGTGACTCCCAGCGGCCGTCACGGCTGCTCACCAGGAACCGGACGGTGACGCCCTTCCCCACGCTCGAGCGCATCCTCGCGCCCTTCGTGGCCGATGCGGCCGACGTCATCGAGCGGGTCATGGGTGGCTCGGTGTCGGTTCGGCGACGTCTCGAGCAGGCAGGTCGCGGAGTCGCTCTCGACGAGTTCCGGGCCGAACAGGTGGTCTGGGGTGCCGTGGGTCTCGTCGCCGGGCTCGTCCTCAGCCTGCTCGTGACGGCCGCGAAGGGGTTCCGGCCGGTCCCGCTGCTCGTCCTGTGCCTCGTCGCGGCGGTCACCGGCGTCCTGCTCCGTGACCGGTGGCTCTCGCGTGAGGTCACCCGGCGTGAGGAACGGATGCTGGCGGAGTTCCCAACCATCGCCGAGCTGCTCGCGCTCGCCGTGGCGGCCGGTGAGGGTGCGGTCGGAGCCCTCGAACGGGTGACCCGGATCAGCCGCGGCGAGCTGTCGCGAGAGCTCGGCCGCGCGCTGGCCGATGCCCGCGCCGGCGCTTCACTGGTGCAGGCGCTGCAAGGCATTGCGGCCCGAACCAGTCTTCCGCAGCTCGCCCGGTTCGTCGACGGCGTCGCCATCGCGGTCGAGCGCGGCACACCGCTGGCCGATGTGCTGCGCGCCCAGGCGGTCGACGTCCGGGAGGCGGGCAAGCGCGCCCTGTTGGAGGCCGGCGGGCGAAAGGAGATCGCGATGATGGTTCCCGTCGTGTTCCTCGTCCTGCCGGTGACTGTGCTCTTCGCGTTGTTCCCCGGGTTCTACGGCTTCAGCTTCGCGAGCTGACGAGGGAGAGAGGCACCAGATGACCAGGATGAAGAGAGTGGCCGCGCAGACGACAACCCGAGCATCCGATGCCGCCCTGGCGCTCTACACCCGGGTGATCCACGGCGGACGCGAGCGGGGTGACGTCCCCGGCTGGGTCCTCGTGACGATCATGACGGCGGGCCTGGTCACAGCCCTGTGGGTGGTCGCCGACGACAAGCTCAAGCAGCTCTTCTCGGACGCGTTGGACGGCGTCGTCGGCAACGCGCCGTAGGCGACCGGTGGCTTCGGAGCGCGGGTCGGCAGTTGTCGACTTCACCCTCGTCGGCATCCTGCTGACGGTGCTCTTCCTCGCTCTGCTGCAGCTCGGCCTGGCGCTGCATGTCCGCAACACTCTGGTCGCGTCGGCGGCCGAAGGTGCCCGGTACGGCGCCAACGCCGACCGCGATCCGCAGGACGGTGCGGCACTGACCAGGTCGCTCATCCGTGACTCACTCGCAGACTCCTTCGGTGACCACGTCCGGGCGGGGACGGAGACGGTCGACGGCTTCCGCACGGTGTACGTCGAGGTGGACGCCACCCTGCCGGTGCTCGGCCTGCTCGGCCCGACCCGGACGCTGCAGGTCCGCGGGCACGCCATGCAGGAGGGCCCGTGACCTCGCGCACCGGCCGCTTCGCCCTCGCGCCGCTGTTCCGTCGGCGGTTGTGTCCTGCACCGGTCGACCGGGACGCCGGGAACGCGATCGTCGAATTCGTCTACCTGGCCGTGCTCTTGATGGTCCCGCTGGTCTACGTCTTGCTGACCGTCTTCCGCGTGCAGTCGGCGGCCTTCGCGGTGTCCAGTGCGGCGCGCGAGGCGGGTCGGGTGTACGCGACGTCCGACTCCGTAGACGACGCCGGTCCGCGAGCATTCGCCGCCGCGGGGATCGTGATGGCCGACAGCGGCCTGTCGATGTCCGCTGGCGATCTGCGCATCACCTGCTCGACCGCGCATTGTCTGCAACCCGGCTCCCGGGTCGAGGTCGCGATGACCTACCGGGTGACCTTGCCGCTGGTCCCGCGCTTCTTCACCGATCGGGCGCCCGCGTCGATCCGCGTGACGAGCCACCACCTCGAGGTCGTCGACCGCTACCGGGCGCCGGCTCGATGAGCTGGTGGCGCGGCCGGGTGCCTCCCGGTGGCGATGATGGCCAGCTCCTGCTGCTCGTTCTCGTCTATGCCGTGATCGCCGCGCTGCTGGTGACCGTCGTGGTCGACCTCTCGAAGGTGTACCTCTACCGCCGCGCCCTGGTGGCCGCGGCGGACGGCGCCGCCCTCAGCGCTGCCAACGAGCCCGATCTCGTGTCGGTCTACCGAGGCGGGAACCGCCTGCTGCCGCTCAGCGACGCAGGCGCGCAGGCGGCGGTCCGTCAGTACGAGGCGGACGGCGAGCTCGACGACCGGTTCGAGGGGTTCCGGATCGACGAGGTCGTCACCGACGGCACCGTGGTGCGAGTCCGGTTCGGGGCCGTCGTCCATCTGCCGTTCGCGACCCTGCTGGTCGGGCGCTGGCGCGGGGGCTACCCGGTGCGGGCCACGGCGCGGGCCGAGTCGCCCCTCGGGCCCTGACCTTCAGTCAGCGGCGGAACGTCGGGGGGGAGTTGCGAGGAACGGCACCACGACGCGTGGCACGTGCCTAGGCTGCCGCCCATGACCGATGAGACCGAACTCGTCCGCACCGACCGCCGCGTGTTCTCCTCGGGGCCGCGCGCCGTGGCAGCCGCGGTGCTCAGCGTCGTCGCACTCGTGGGTGCGGCGGGCCTGGCCGGCTCGCCCGCCGACGCTGCTGGGCGGATGCCTGCGGCTGGCGGCGGTGCGGCCGCCGTGACCCCGACCGGCGATCCGACCGACCCGCCGGCGTCACCGTCGATCGTGGTCGGCAGCGTCCTGCACTACCGCACCGTGCCGGTCGGGTACGCGGCCACCGTCGTCGCGACGGTCGATCGCCCCGCCGGGACGGCGGTCACCGCCAAGCTGTCGCGGCTGCGGCACCACCACTGGGTGACGGTCGCGACGCAGGCTATCCCTGCCTCTGCGACCGCGGGCCGCGCCCGCGCGACCTTCCCCGTCTCGACCGCGACGACGAGACACCGCACCTTCCGGGTCGAGGCGTCGGCTGCCGCAGGACCGGCGTATCCGGGACCGGAGCTGACGATGACGGTCGTGGCGGTCCGCATCCCGAAGGTGCACCCGGCCGGTGACGAGTTCGTGACGGTCAAGAACGCCGGCACGACGGCCTT
>DASYEF010000169.1:0-9196 GCA_036499185.1 Actinomycetes bacterium
GACTCCCAGGCGAAAGCGGTGATCGCCTCGGACCAGCGCGCCGTCACCAGGTCCGGGCCGTCGAGCCGCTCGATGGTCGTCATCACGAGCCCGGCGAGCGCTGTCGACGACCCCACGCCGATCGGCACCGAGATCGCCGTCGGCTTGGCGATCTCGTCGCAGCCGACAGCGACGCCGATCCTCACGAGACCTTCGGCGCAGGTGATCGTGGTGGTGGCGACGTCGATCCACAGCTCCGAGCCGTCCTTCTCCCAGACGACGACGGTCGACGTGTCGGCCGGGATGTCGACGACGAAGCGCACGACCGCGCGCAGCAGCTGTTGCGCCTGGTCGACCGGGACGGTGAGCGCGCCCTTGGGCACCTGGCCGGGGTCCAGACGGCCGGGCTGGGTGACGATCTTGAGCCAGGGCGGGTTCTTCAGCGTGGTGCCGAACAGGCCTGAGCCCGGTACGACGACGGCTGCGGCCGCCGACTTCGTGGCCGTCTTCTTCGCCGTGCCACGCGCGCTACGTCCGGTGGGGCCGTCGGCCGCACGCCGCGTCGCCACGACCACCCACCCCCAAGCGCCGTCTGTCCGTCTCCATATCCGTCCTAGCGGCGAGAACCGTCAACCCATGTGACAGCAAAGAAGTCCGAGACGGGCCGCTGAGCCGGCCGGCCAGATCCGCCGAAAGGCGGTCCCGACTACGCCGAGGCGGTCGGGTGGGGCAGGAGCCCCGCGGATCGCGCAGCCGCTGCCGACACCAGGGGCTGGTCGATCGCGGCGTTCCACAACACCATCCAGCAGGAGCTAGCCTGACCGGCTCGCGCCGGATCGACGCATCGGCGCGCGAAGGACCTCAGCCATCAGCTGGGGTCCTTCGTCATCTGCAGGGTCAGCCAACCCTCGTCCATCTGCCATCCGACCCGCCAGCCGCGCTCCGACAGCGACGCGGTAAGACCCTCGGGGTCGAGGTAGACCTTGAACAGCCGGTGGGTGGTGCCGTCGGTCGTGGCGCGCAGCGCGACGTCGGCGCGCGTCGTCGTACCGCTCGTGGGTGTCGGCCCCGACCGGCTCGTCGACGACGAGCAGCCGGCCGCCGGGGACCAGCCAGCTGCCGACCCGGTCGAGGAAGGGCATTGCTTGCGACCGAGGGACGTGGGACAGCCAGAACGCCATCAGGACGGCGTCGAACCGCTCGGTCGGGCTCCATGGCGGGTCGTCGCGCAGGACGTCGACGACCTGGAGGCGGACCTCAGCGGGCACCGGCGGGCGGGCGAGGGCCAGGTCGCTGCCGTACGCCGTGCGGTCGTACTCCGGTGCGCGAGCCCGGTAGTAGGCGACCTGGTCGGCCAGGAGGGCGTGCTCGTCGTCGGTCCCGCTCACGCTGCCTGCCTAGCAGATGGGATCCTTCGTGCATGTCTTCTCTCCCGGCGACGTCCGCCGAGAACGTCTTCGACGAGCCCCTCCGCGTCCAGCTCGAGGTCTTCCTCGACGAGCACCGCCGAGCACTCGGCGAGTGCCTCGACGGCCTGACCGAGGAACAGGCACGCCGGTCGCTGGTGCCCTCGCGCACCACCCTGCTGGGCCTGCTGAAACACGCGACCTTCGTCGAGAGGGTCTGGTTCGACGAAGCCATCAGCTGCCGGCCGCGTGCCGACATCGGCATCCCCGCGTCGCCGGACGAGTCATTCGTCCTCGATGACGAGGACACCATCGCCACGGTCCGGGAAGCACACCGCGAGGCGTGCGAGTCGGCCCGCCGCGCGACGGCGCCCCTGGGTCTGGACGACCTCGTACTCGGTAACCGGCGCGGCCCGCTCCCCCTTCGCTGGGTCTACCTGCACATGCTGCGCGAGCTCGCCCAGCACGGCGGGCACGCAGACATCCTGCGCGAGCAGCTCCTCGCCGACTAGCGCCAGGTCACTGCTCGACCCGAAGGGGACCGTCTCTGACTAGCTGGGGTACGAAGCCAGGCCGGGCGTGCGGCGAAAGCTCTCACACCAGCGCGAGCCTCGTTCGGCGGTCCGCCCGACCGGCTCACGAGTCCCAGTCTTCCCCGGGGTCGAGATGCCCGGCATCCACAGCTGCGTCGGCTTCGTCCTCGTCCTTCCACGTCGCAGACCCGTCCGGGTCCAGCCACAGGTCGAGGTGCCAGCCGGCAAAGCCGCCGGACTCGTCCCCGGGGCACGACGCGCAGCACGCCGCCGCCCTGCCACGTTCGCTGTGCCGTTGGTCAGACCTCGTCGTAGGAGCCGGTCACCAGCCATCGGGTGAGGGCCAGCACCTCGTCGGGGTCTCCCAGGTGGCCCTCGCCGTGCTCGACGACCGCTGTGGCGCCGGGGACCTCCTTGGCCAGCCAGTCACCGTGCGCAGCAGGCACGAGGGTGTCCTTGGCGCCGTACCGGACCTCCACGGGGACCGTGATCTCCGACAGGTCGAAGCCCCATGGGCGGGTGAACGCCAGGTCGTCGTCGACCCAGCCCCAGTACCCACCCCGGCCCAGCTCCGCGCCGAACTCGCGCAACATCGTGGCCATGTCGTCGCGGGCCATGACCGCCACGTCGACCGCATCGACCTCGTAGTCACCGAGCATGGTGGCCGGGTCGGCCGCAACCCGCTCGACGAAGCCGGCGTGCTCCCGCTCGATGTTCGGCACCAGGACGTCCTCGCCGTCGACCGCCCAACGGAACTCGGTGACGTTCATCTCGGTCATGCCCGCGAAGAAGTCGAGGCCGGCGGCTCCGTAGGGCGCGATGCCGACGGCGCACCGGGCACGTACCACCCGGTCCCCGAGCCGGGCGGCGACGGCGAGTGAGTGCGGGCCGCCACCGGACCCGCCGGTGACGGCGAACCGACCGACACCGAGGTGGTCGACCAGCGCGGCGACGTCCTCGACGCTGTCGACGACAGAGCGTCCGGGGCGTCGGGTGGAGCCGCCGTAGCCCGCCCGGTCGTAGGTGATGATCCGGGCCCCGGCCCGGACGTACTGCTCCGAGTCGGGGTGCCGGTTCATTCTGTTCCCCGGGGTGCCGTGCAGGGAGACCACCGGGAAGCCCTCCGGGTCACCCCACTCGGCGAAGCACAGGGTCCGGCCGTCGGGCAGGTCCAGCAGCTGGCGAGTCATGTCCATGTCGCTACCTCAAGAGCTGGCGGGCCATCACGAGGCGCTGCACCTGGTTGGTGCCCTCGTAGATCTGGGTGATCTTCGCGTCGCGCATCATCCGCTCGACCGGGTAGTCCTTGACGTAGCCGTAGCCGCCGAGCACCTGCACCGCGTCGGTGGTCACCTCCATCGCGATGTCCGACGCATAGCACTTCGCCGCGGCCCCGAAGAACGTGAGGTCCTTGTCCCCCCGCTCGGACTTGGCGGCGGCGACGTAGGTCATCTGCCGCGCGGTCTCCACCTTCATCGCCATGTCAGCGAGCATGAACTGGATGCCTTGGAACTCCGAGATCGTCTTGCCGAACTGCTTGCGCTCCTTGGCGTACGCCGTGGCGTAGGCCAGCGCGCCCGCGGCGATCCCGACTGCCTGGGCCGCGATGGTCACCCGGGTGTGGTCCAGCGCCCGCAACGCCGTCTTGAAGCCGGTGCCCTCGGCCCCGACCAGCCGGTCCGCCGGGATCCGGCAGTCGTCGAAGTAGAGCTCCCTCGTGGGCGAGCCCTTGATCCCGAGCTTCTTCTCCGGCGCCCCGAACGAGAACCCCTCGTCGGACTTCTCCACGACGAACGCCGAGATCCCGTTGGCCCCGGCCTCGGGATCCGTCACGGCCATCACGGTGTAGTACTCCGACACCCCCGCGTTGGTGATCCACCGCTTCGCGCCGTTGAGGACGTAGGCGTCGCCGTCGCGTCGTGCCATCGTCGACATCGCGACCGCGTCGCTACCGGCGCCCGGCTCGGACAGCGCGTAGGAGAACATCGCCTCGCCGCTGGCCACCGCCGGCAGATACCGCTTGAGCAGGTCTTCGGACGCCGAGAGAAGCAGCGGCATCGTCCCGAGCTTGTTCACCGCCGGGATCAGAGACGTCGACGCACAGGCCCGCGCGACCTCCTCGATGACGATGCAGGTCGCCAGCGCATCAGCCCCGGCACCGCCGTACTCCTCGGGGATGTGGACGGCGTGGAAGTCGGCCTTGCGCAACGCCTCGTAGGACTCCTGTGGGAACTCGGCCCGCTCGTCGACCTCGGCGGCCAGCGGCGCGATCTTGTCCTCGCACACCGCGCGGACCGCTTCGCGGAGCATCTCGTGCTCGTCGGAGGGCCGGTACAGGTCGAAGTCGCTCACGCCCCGAGAGTACGGAGACGGGGCCGGCCACCCGCGGGCGGGCAGCCGGTCCGCGGCAGTCGATAGCCTGCCCCGCATGACCCTGCGCCTCAGCGTCCTTGGCACCGGATACCTCGGCGCTACCCATGCCGCCGCGATGGCCGACCTCGGGTTCGAGGTCGTCGGCATGGACGTCGACGAGGCCAAGATCGCGGCCCTGTCCGAGGGCCGTCCGCCCATGTTCGAGCCGGACCTCGAGCCACTGCTCCGCAAGGGCGTGGAGAGCGGGCGGCTGCGCTTCACGACGTCCTACGCCGAGGCCGCCACGGCCGACGTGCACTTCCTGTGTGTCGGCACACCGCAGCGCAAGGGCGAGTACGCCGCCGACCTGCGCTACGTCGACGGGGTCATCGAAGGGCTCGCCCCGCACCTGGACCGACCGACGCTCGTCGTGGGCAAGTCCACGGTGCCCGTCGGCACGGCTCGTCGCCTGCAACGCAAGCTGGCCGAGCTCGCACCGGCGGGCGAGGCCGCCGAGCTGGCCTGGAACCCGGAGTTCCTCCGGGAGGGCTACGCGGTCGAAGACACGCTGCACCCGGACCGGCTCGTGGTCGGCACGACGTCCGAGCGCGCCGAGGCGATCCTGCGCGAGGTCTACGCCAGCGCCATCGGCGAGGGCACCCCGTTCCTGGTGACCGACTTCGCCACCGCCGAGCTGGTGAAGGTGTCGGCCAACGCGTTCCTCGCGACCAAGATCTCGTTCATCAACGCGATGGCCGAGCTGTGCGAGGCGACCGGCGCCGACGTCACGCAGCTCGCCGACGCCCTCGGCTACGACGAGCGGATCGGGCGCAAGTTCCTCAACGCCGGCCTCGGTTTCGGCGGTGGCTGCCTGCCCAAGGACATCCGTGCCTTCATGGCCCGGGCCGGCGAGCTCGGGGTGGACCAGGCGCTCTCCTTCCTGCGCGAGGTCGACGCCATCAACATGCGCCGCCGCTCGCACGTGGTCGACCGGGCCCGCGAGGCGTCCGGCGGCAGCCTGCTCGGCGTACGCGTCGGCGTGCTGGGCGCCACCTTCAAGCCCAACAGCGACGACGTCCGCGACTCACCTGCCCTCAACGTGGCCGGTCAGATCCAGCTGCACGGTGCGCAGGTGACGGTCTACGACCCGCGCGGCAACGACAACGCGAAGGCGCTGTTCCCGACCCTCGCCTACGCGTCCTCCGCCGTCGAGGCCTGCCAGGACGCCGACCTGGTGCTGCACCTCACCGAGTGGCAGGAGTTCCGCGAGATGGACCCGGCCGTGCTCGCTGGTGTGGTCTCGAAACGCCGGGTCATCGACGCCCGCAACGCCCTCGACCCGCAGCGCTGGCGGGACGCCGGCTGGACGTACGGCTCGCTCGGCCGGCCGTGACCGACCAGGACACCATCCGGGCGGTGCTCGACCTGCCGACCTGGGCGGTGGTCGGCCTGCGCGAGAACCCCGCCCGGGCGGCATACGGCGTCGCCCGGTTCCTCCAGGACCGCGGCCGGCGGATCGTGCCGGTGCACCAGCAGCCGCAGGACGTCTTCGGCGAGGCGGCGTACCAGCGGCTGACCGACATCCCGCACCCCGTCGACGTCGTCGACGTCTTCGTGAACTCGACACGCTGCGGTGCGATCGCCGACGAGGCGGTGGCGATCGGCGCGAAGGCCGTATGGTTCCAGCTCGGGGTGGTCGACTACGAGGCCGCCGAGCGGGTGCGCGCGGCCGGCCTGCTGATGGTCATGGACCACTGCCCAGCGATCGAGTGGGGCCGCTAGGCGAACGAGGGACGGGGGGTCCGGATGCGCGTTCGACGAGTCGCCCTGCTGGTGCTGGTCACCGCGCTGGCGGCGCTGCTCCCGTCCGCTCCCGCGGCCGCCGTCACCAGCGCCGGCCGGCCATTCGCGGCTGCCGGGTCGTGGGTCTCGATCTTCTCCGGCGACGCCGTGTGGGACCACCCGCGTGCCGTCATCACCCGAATGCATCGCGAGGGCGTGCACACGCTGTTCCTGCAGACCGCGAGCTCGTCGTCGCCGGTGGGGTCGCAGGTCTACCGGCCCGCGCAGGTCGGGCGGTTCCTGCGCGCAGCCCACGCGCACGGGATGCGGGTGGTGGCGTGGTACCTCCCGCCGCTGCGCGACGTGGGGCGCGAGTACCGCAGAGCGATGGCAGCAGTCGACTTCCGTACGCCGGGTGGCCAGCGCTTCGACGCGTTCGCCTTGGACATCGAGCCGTCCGCCACCACACCGACCGGCACATTGCGCGACGACAACCTGCGCCGGCTCAGCAGCCGGCTGCGCACTGCCGTCGGTCCGACCTACAAGCTCGGCGCGATCGTCCCGTCGCCGATCGGCCTGTCGCTCGCACCGAAGTTCTGGCCGAGCTTCCCCTACGCGACCATCGGCCAGTTCTACGACGTGGTGCTGCCGATGAGCTACTCCACCTACCGGGTCAGCGGGGCTGCGGCGACCTACGACTACACGATGGGCAACATCGCCTTCCTGCGCTCGGCGCTCGGCCCGACGGTGTCCCTGCACATGATCGGCGGCAACGCCGGGCAGTCCGGCCGGCTCGAGACCCGCGCGTTCGTGCAGGCCTGCAACGACGCGCGGGTCACCGGCGCCAGCATGTGGCACTACACGGCGTACGGCGACGAGGACTGGCAGGAGATGCGCGCCCTCGCACTCTGAGGGTCACTCAGCGGCGAGCTCCGCGAGCTTGGTGACGACGTTCCAGTTGCGCGCGGTGGCCGCGCCGATGCCCTTGCCGGTCGCCTCGCGGGCCAGCTTGCTGTCGTGCACGCCCTGGGGCAGCCAGAGGTAGATCTCCTTGCCGTGAACGGCCACCTCGTCGGGCTCGTAGTCGCCGGCGTCGATGCGGCGCCGCCACGCGGCCGGTGGCGCCTTCTCGACGAACACCACGAGGTAGCGCGCGTTGTCGTTGGCCTTGCCCTCGAACGGGTCCTGCGCGATCACCTTGTCCAGCTGTGCCTTGGTGCGGACGACGACGTCGACGTCGAAGCCGCAGTGCGTCGCAAGCGCCGCCTCGACCTTCTTCTTCAGGGCGGCCGCGGATCCAGCGGCGCGCAGGACGGCGTTGCCGCTCTGCAGGTGGGTGCGGACGTCGTCGTACCCGAGTCCCTCGAGCAGCTCTCGCAGGTCGGCCATCGCGAGCCGTCGCTTGGCGCCGAGGTTGATCCCGCGCAACATCGCGACGTAGACCGGCACGGCGGCCGCTACCCGCCGAAGCCGACCGTGGTGCCGCTGGTACGCCGGCGCAGCGAGGCGCCCTTGGCCACGGCCTTCTCGCGCAGCTCGCCCTGGAAAGCGAGCATCCGCTCCTGCAGCCCAGGGTCCGAGGCGCCCAGGATGCGCACCGCGAGCAGCCCGGCGTTGCGGGCTCCCGCGACCGACACGGTCGCCACCGGGACGCCGGCGGGCATCTGCACGATCGAGAGCAGCGAGTCCATGCCGTCGAGATAGGCCAGCGGCACGGGTACGCCGATCACCGGCAGCGGGGTGACGCTCGCGAGCATGCCGGGCAGGTGCGCGGCACCGCCGGCGCCCGCGATGATGACGCGCAGCCCGCGGGAGGCCGCCTGCTCGCCGTACTGCACCATCTCGCGCGGCATCCGGTGCGCCGACACGACGTCGGCCTCGTAGCGCACGCCGAACTCGTCGAGCGCCTTCGCGGCCTCCTCCATGACCTGCCAGTCGGAGTCGCTGCCCATCACGACGCCGACCAGGGGGCCGCTCGCGGAGCCGTTCTCAGCCATCGATGTCTCCTCGCAGGAACGCGGCGGCGTGGCGGGCACGCCCTCGCACGTCCTCAGCATCCCCGCCCAAGGTCGTGACGTGACCCACCTTTCGCCCTGGGCGTACCTCTTTGCCGTACATGTGGATCCGCACCCCCGGGTCGTGCGCAAGGCAGTGCAGGTAGCCGGCGTACATGTCGGTGTAGTCGCCGCCCAGGACGTTGGCCATCACGACGTGTGGCGCGGTCATCGCGGTGTCACCGAGCGGGAGGTCGAGGACGGCACGCAGGTGCTGCTCGAACTGGCTGGTCCGCGAGCCCTCGATGGTCCAGTGCCCGCTGTTGTGCGGGCGCATGGCGAGCTCGTTGACGAGCACGCCGCGGTCGGTGTCGAACATCTCGACGGCCAGCACCCCCGTGACGTCGAGGCCGTCGGCGATGCGCAGCGCGGCCTGCTGCGCGGCGAGCGCGTGCTCCTCGCTGATCGCCGCGGGGGCGACGACCTCGCGGCACACCCCGTCGACCTGCACCGTCTCGACGACCGGCCACACGGCGGCCTGGCGGTGCGGGCTGCGCGCCACGAGCACGGCCAGCTCGCGGCTGAAGGCGACGCGCTCCTCGGCCAGCAGCGGTGCGCCGCGCGCACCGGCCCCGGCCAACCAGTCGTCGGCGTCGTGCGGGTGCTCGACGAGGCGCACGCCCTTGCCGTCGTACCCGCCGCGAGGGGTCTTGAGGACCAGCGGCCAGCCCACCTCGTCGCCGAACCCCTGCAGCTGGGCCGCGTCGGTCACCTCGGCCCACCGCGGGCACGGGACGCCCAGCGCGGTCAGCCGGCGGCGCATGACGAGCTTGTCCTGGGCGTGCTCCAACGCCTCCGGGCCGGGCCGCACCACGACGCCCTCGGCCTGCAGCGTCCGCAGGTGCCCGGTCGGCACGTGCTCGTGGTCGAACGTGAGCACGTCGCAGCCGGCCGCGAAGGCCCGCAGCGCGTCGAGGTCGTCCTCGGCCCCGATGCTCGTCTTCGGTACGACGAGCGCGGCGCCGTCCTGCGCATCGCGAGCCAGCACCCGCAGCTCGATCCCGAGCCCGATCGCGGCCGGCGCCATCATCCGGGCCAGCTGCCCGCCCCCGACCACGCCCACCACCGGGAACCCGAGCCGATCCACGAC
>DASYEF010000170.1:0-7268 GCA_036499185.1 Actinomycetes bacterium
GGCCGAGTCGCCGGCCAAGGCCTACAACCCACTGTTTATCTACGGTGGATCCGGGCTCGGCAAGACACACCTGCTGCACGCGATCGGCCATTACGCGATGGGCCTGTTCAGCGGGGCGCGGGTGCGCTACGTCAGCTCGGAAGAGTTCACGAACGACTTCATCAACTCGATCCGCGACGGCAAGGCGGACGGGTTCCGGCGCCGCTATCGCGACGTGGACATCCTGCTGGTGGACGACATCCAGTTCCTGGAGAACAAGGAGCAGACCCAGGAGGAGTTCTTCCACACGTTCAACACGCTGCACAACGCGAACAAGCAGATCGTCATCTCCAGCGACCGCCCACCCCAGCAGCTGGTCACGCTCGAGGACAGGCTGCGCAACCGCTTCCACTGGGGCCTGATCACCGACGTCCAGCCGCCTGAGCTGGAGACGCGGATCGCGATCCTGCGCAAGAAGGCCGCTCAGGAGAGGTTGGCGGCTCCCCCGGAGGTGCTCGAGTTCATCGCCAGCAAGATCTCGACCAACATCCGCGAGCTCGAAGGCGCCCTCATCCGGGTGACCGCGTTCGCCAGCCTCAACCGGCAGGGCGTGGACCTGGCGCTGGCCGAGATCGTGCTCAAGGACCTCATCCCGGACAACAGCCAGCCCGAGATCACGGCCGCGACGATCATGGCGCAGACCTCGGCGTACTTCGGGCAGTCGATGGAGGACCTGTGCGGGTCCTCGCGCTCGCGGGTGCTGGTCACGGCCCGCCAGATCGCGATGTACCTCTGCCGCGAGCTGACCGACCTCTCGCTGCCGAAGATCGGTCAGCAGTTCGGCGGCCGGGACCACACCACGGTGATGCACGCGGACAAGAAGATCCGCCAGCTGATGGCCGAGCGGCGCAGCGTCTACAACCAGGTCACCGAGCTCACCAACCGGATCAAGTCCCAGGCCCGGTCCGGCTGAGATGGGCTACTCGTCTAGTCACAGGTACGACGTTCGGGGGACCCGTTCACACCATGGGGACAACCCTGTGGACAGGTCGCCGGTCGAACGGGGACCCGCTGTGGACACCGGTGCACACCGGGAGTTGCCCCCAGGCGGCGCCGGTTGCGGCACCCGTCGTCCCCAGCATGTCCCCACCGGTGTCTACCGTCTGACCAGGGGCGATGCTCGTAGTCCACAGTGTCCACCACCCCTGGTAAGACCACGACACAGTCCAAGGGAGTTGGATCGGCAGATCATGACGGGATGCCTGGGACTGGGGACGAGTTGATTCGGCTGTGATCCGGAACGTGTGTCAGGACGTGATCCACACTGTGATCGACGACATGAGGGAAGGCGGTGCTCGGTGAGGTTCCGGGTGGAGCGGGACGTCCTGGCGGAGGCGGTGGCCTGGGCCGCGCGCAGCCTGCCGGCGCGGCCGCCGGTGCCGGTCCTGGCCGGTCTGATGCTTGACGCCGACCGCGACAACGGCGGCCGGCTGGTGCTGTCCAGCTTCGACTACGAGGTCTCGGCCCGGGTCGAGGTGCCCGCCGAGGTGTCCGAGCCCGGCGCTGCCCTGGTCAGTGGGCGCCTGCTGGCCGACATCTCCCGCAGCCTGCCCGGCCGGCCGGTCGACATCGCCACCGACGCGGCCAAGGTCGTGGTGACGTGCGGCAGCTCACGGTTCACCCTGTTGACCCTCCCGGTGGAGGACTACCCAGCGCTGCCCGAGATGCCCGGTGCCTCCGGCTCCCTGCACGGGGACGCGTTCGCGGCGGCGGTCGCCCAGGTCGCGGTCGCTGCGGGCCGCGACGACACGCTGCCGGTTCTCACCGGCGTACGTCTGGAGATCGAGGGGTCGACGATCACGATGGCGGCGACCGACCGCTACCGGCTGGCCGTGCGCGACCTGACCTGGTCCCCGGAGCAGAGTGGTCTCGAGGCGATCGCGCTCGTCCCGGCTCGTACCCTCTCCGACACCGCCAAGGCGCTGGCCTCGGCGGACAAGGTGACCGTTGCGCTGGCAACCCCTGGCGCGGGTGAGGGCCTCGTCGGATTCGAGGGCTCGGGGCGGCGCACGACGTCGCGGCTGCTCGACGGCGAGTTCCCCAAGTACCGGTCGCTGCTCCCCGACGAGTCGGCCGGTGTGGCCACGGTCGGCACCGCAGCCCTCGTCGAGTCGGTCCGCCGGGTGGCGCTGGTCGCCGAGCGCAACACGCCGATCCGGCTGAGCTTCGCCGCCGGCGAGGTGACCCTCGAGGCGGGCAGCGGCGACGAGGCCCAGGCCTCGGAGTCGCTCGACGCGGCGCTGCAGGGCGACGACATCTCGATCGCGTTCAACCCGGGTTACCTGCTCGACGGCCTGGGTGCCCTGGGCACCGAGCAGGCCGAGCTGCGGTTCACGGCGCCGACCCGGCCGGCGGTGCTCGCCGGCAAGGACGACGCCGACGCGACGGCCGGCGACGAGTACCGGTACCTGCTGATGCCGGTGCGGCTCTCGGGCTGACCTGCCCCGCTGCGGGGAGGACCCCCACGCCACACACGTTTCACCCTCGGAAGGGGCGACACCATGCAGATGGGACTGGTCGGGCTCGGGCGCATGGGGGGAAACATGCGCGAGCGGTTGCGCGCCGCAGGACACGAGATCGTCGGCTTCGACAACAACCAGGAGATCAGCGATGCGTCCTCGCTGGCCGACATGGTGGCGAAGCTGGCGACACCCCGGGTCGTGTGGATCATGGTGCCGGCCGGTGACCCGACCCGGTCGACGGTCGAAGCGCTCGGCGGCTTGCTGGCTGCGGGCGACCTCGTCATCGACGGCGGGAACTCCAAGTGGGAGGACGACGCCCGCAACGCAGCGCACCTCGACGAGCACGGCGTCGGGTTCGTCGACTGCGGGGTGTCCGGCGGGGTCTGGGGCAAGGACAACGGCTACGGCCTGATGTGCGGCGGCTCGGCGGACAACGTCGCCATGGCGATGCCGATCTTCGACGCCCTGCGGCCCGAGGGTCCACGCGACGAGGGCTGGGTGCACGCCGGCGAGGTGGGTGCCGGCCACTACACGAAGATGGTGCACAACGGCATCGAGTACGGGTTGATGCAGGCGTACGCCGAGGGCTACGAGCTGCTCCTCGCAAAGGAGCTCGTCACCGACGTACCCGGTGCGTTCAAGGCGTGGTCGCGGGGCACCGTCGTGCGGTCCTGGCTGCTGGACCTGATGGTCAACGCCCTCGATGCGGACCCGGACCTGGCGAAGATCCGTGGCTACGTCGACGACACCGGCGAGGGCCGTTGGACGGTGCAGGAAGCGGTCGAGTACGCCGTGCCGATGCCGGTCATCTCGGCCGCACTGTTCGCCCGGTTCGTCTCGCGTCAGGACGACTCCCCCGCGATGAAGGCGGTGGCCGCGCTGCGTCAGCAGTTCGGCGGCCACGCGGTCAAGTCCTCGTCGTAGTGGCAGGCCCCTAGTGATCCGGCGTCATCCGTCGTGAGGCTCGCCCACCTGTCGCTGCGCGACTTCCGGTCGTACGCCGAGGTGGAGCTGCCCCTCGACGCCGGCGTCACCGCGCTGGTCGGCCCCAACGGGCAGGGCAAGACCAACCTGGTCGAGGCCGTCGGGTACCTCGCGACGCTCGGCTCGCACCGGGTTGCGACCGACGCCCCGCTGGTGCGCCTCGGCGCAGAGCGCGCCGTGGTCCGCGGGCAGGTGGTGCGCGACGACCGCCAGCTGCTCGTCGAGATCGAGATCACCCCCGGCCGCGCGAACCGCGCGCGGGTCAACCGTGGCCCGGTGCCACGACCGCGCGATGTCCTCGGCATCCTGCGCTCGGTGCTCTTCGCGCCCGAGGACCTGGCCCTGGTCAAGGGCGACCCGGCCGAGCGCCGCCGGTTCCTCGACGAGCTGCTGGTATCTCGCGCGCCGAGGTACGCCGGCGTCCGGGCCGACTACGACCGGGTCCTCAAGCAGCGCAACGCATTGCTGAAGTCCGGCGCGGGCCGGCGCCCGTCGTCATCCCAGGGGCAGGTGGACCTGCGCACGCTCGAGGTGTGGGACTCGCACCTGGCGGCCGCCGGCGGTGAGCTGCTGTCCGGTCGGCTCGACCTCGTCGACGCGCTGCGCCCCTTGATCGACAAGGCCTACCAGTCGGTCTCCGAGGCCGGCTTCGCGTCCAGCGGGCCGGCGACGGTCGACTACCGCAGCTCGGTCGGCGAGGACGTGCCGCTGGTCGCCGACAAGGAGCTGCTCGCGGCGGCGATGCTGGAGCGGATGGCCATCGAACGCAAGGCCGAGCTCGACCGTGGCCTGTCGCTGGTCGGCCCGCACCGCGACGAGCTCGTCCTCAAGCTCGGTCCGCTGCCGGCCCGTGGCTACGCCAGCCACGGCGAGTCCTGGTCGTTCGCACTGGCGCTGCGGCTCGCGTCCTATGACCTGCTGCGTGCTGAGTCCGACGCGGGCGGTGAGCCCGTGCTCGTCCTCGACGACGTCTTCGCCGAGCTGGACGACCACCGGCGTGCCCGGCTGGCGGGCATGGTGGCCGGCGCCGAGCAGGTCCTCGTCACCGCGGCCGTCCCGGACGATGTCCCCGAGGGGCTGGCTGGTGCCAGGGTGGACGTCATGGGCTCCGAGGTACGGCGGATCAGGTGATCGACGACCCGTCCGTACCCGCCGACCCCGAGGAGCCCGCCGCCCTCGGCGAGCCGGCCGAGGACGACCGGCGGCGCCGGCCGGGGCTCGAGGTCGCCCGCGAGCTGCTCGCCAGCGCGCGGGCCGAAGCACGCCGGCGCGGCTTCCGGCCCGGGGGTACGCCGGCCGCGCGGACCGGTCGCGGCGACGAGCCGGGTGCGCGCCGCCGCCGGCCGGTGGACGACACCCGCAGCGGGGCCCACCCCGACGAGCGGGACCCACAGGTGCTGGGCAGCGCGCTGGGCCGGCTGGTGGCCGACCGCGGCTGGGAGACCGATGCGGCGGTCGGTGGCGTCATGGGGCGCTGGGCCGCGATCGTGGGCGACCAGGTCGCCGAGCACGCCCGGCCGCTGGCCTTCGACGACGGGGAGCTGGTGGTAGCCGCCGACACGACCGCCTGGGCGACCCAGATCCGGCTGCTGGCACCGACGCTGCTGGCCCGGCTGGCCGACGAGCTCGGCGCCGGCGTCGTCACGTCGGTCGTCGTGCGCGGTCCGGGCGGCCCGTCCTGGAAGCGGGGCCGGCTGGCGGTGCGCGGCCGAGGCCCCCGGGACACCTACGGCTGACCGGCGCCCGAGGGTTCGCGCGCTCCCGGAGGGCGCTCAGGAGCCCGCCGTACCCCCCGTGCGCGTGGGGGGAGCCAGGCCCACCCCGATCCGGCCGCGCTGAGTGTCCCCAAGCGCCCCTGGCGGCCGCTTCTCACCCTCTGGACCCGCTAGGATGGCGGTCGGCCGGGTGCGACGTCCCGTCACGTCCCGACCAGTCAGCGGCGGTCCGAAACCGGCCCGCCGCGCGCGACGAAAGGTGATCCGTGAGCCAGCCGGCCCAGCCGACCCAGCCGACCGAAGCCGCCCTCACCGCACCGCCGCCCCCCTCCCCCCGGCCCGTGACCCCGCCGGAGCACGCCTACGACGCCAGCCAGATCCAGGTGCTCGAGGGCCTGGAGGCGGTCCGCAAGCGGCCCGGCATGTACATCGGGTCGACCGGCGAGCGCGGCTTGCACCACCTGGTGACCGAGGTCGTCGACAACGCCGTGGACGAGGCGCTGGCCGGCTACTGCGACCTGATCAAGGTCACCGTGCTGGCCGACGGCGGCGTCCGGGTCGAGGACAACGGCCGCGGCATCCCGGTCGACAACGTCGAGAGCGAGGGCCGGTCCGCGGTCGAGGTCGTCCTGACCGTGCTGCACGCCGGGGGCAAGTTCGGCGGCGGCGGCTACAAGGTCTCCGGCGGGCTGCACGGGGTCGGCGTCTCCGTGGTCAACGCGCTGTCCTCCCGGCTCGAGGTCGAGATCGCGAACCAGGGCCACCTGTGGACGCAGTCCTACACCGGCGGTGTCCCCGACGCCCCGCTGCGCAAGGGCGGGCCCGTGGACCACACCGGGACCACCATCACGTTCTGGGCGTCCGCGGACATCTTCGAGACGACGGAGTACAACTTCCAGACCCTCTCCACCCGGTTCCGCGAGTACGCGTTCCTCAACAAGGGCCTCACCATCGTGCTGCGCGACGAGCGGCCCAAGGCCGCCGAGGAGCGCGACGCCGACGAGGTCGAGGAGACGGCGCAGAGCGAGGTCACCTACCGGTACGACGGCGGGCTGGTCGACTACGTCGACTACCTCGGCCAGGGCAAGGACGCGGTGCACCGCACGGTGATCTCCTTCGAAGCTGCGGCCAGTGGCGAGGGCGAGGTCGTTGTCGACGAGGACGCCACCCCAGGCATGGACCTCGACGTCGCCATGCAGTGGAACACCGGGTTCACCGAGTCGGTGCACACCTTCGCGAACACCATCAACACCCACGAGGGAGGCACCCACGAGGAGGGCTTCCGGGCCGCGCTGACCACGCTGGTCAACAAGTTCGCCCGCGACTGGAACATCCTCAAGGAGAAGGACGCCAACCTGACCGGCGACGACGTGCGCGAGGGTCTCATCGCCATCGTCAGCGTCAAGCTGGCCGACCCGCAGTTCGAAGGCCAGACCAAGACCAAGCTGGGCAACACCGAGGTCAAGTCGTTCGTGCAGAAGGTCGTGAACGACCGACTCGGCGAGTGGTTCGAGAAGAACCCCGGCGAAGGCCGGGACATCGCCCGCAAGGCACAGAGCGCGGCGATCGCGCGGGTAGCCGCGCGCAAGGCCCGCGACGCGGCGCGCAGCCGCAAGGGACTGCTCGGCGGCGGCAGCCTGCCGGGCAAGCTGGCCGACTGCCAGTCGACCAACCCCGAGGAGTGCGAGCTCTTCATCGTCGAGGGTGACTCGGCCGGCGGGCCCGCCAAGCAGGGACGCGACCAGAAGACGCAGGCGATCCTGCCGATCCGCGGCAAAATCATCAACGTCGAGCGGGCCCGCATCGACCGCGTCCTGGCCAATCAGGAGGTGCAGGCGATCATCTCGGCGCTGGGCACCGGGATCCAGGGCGACGACTTCGACCTCAACCGGCTGCGCTACCACAAGGTCGTGCTGATGGCCGACGCCGACGTCGACGGCCAGCACATCAGGACGCTGCTCCTGACGCTGCTCTTCCGCTACATGCCCGAGGTCGTCGAGCAGCGCCACGTGTTCCTCGCCCAGCCGCCGCTGTACAAGCTCAAGTGGACCCGGCCGGCCGCCCCGGA
>DASYEF010000171.1:0-12337 GCA_036499185.1 Actinomycetes bacterium
AGCGGAAAGTCGGCGTGCAGCGGAGTGTCCGGCCGTTGGGTCATGGCCAGGAGCTGAGAGAGACGCGTCTGCGCATCGCTCAGCGCTGATGCGCCCGCGCCGGTGTCACGGACCCGGTTGTGCCACAGTGGTTGGTACTCCCAACGAGGCCGCTCGTTGCGATGGTCCGGCTCGGGCAAGTCGTCAGGATCGCCTGCGTAGGCGCCCCATCGATGGACCATCTCGGCGACCGCTGACGTGCCACTGCGCTCGGCGCCGAGCACGATGATGGGGCGGGGAGGCACAGCATTGATGGATGTCATCGCTGGCGATCAGTCGCGAGCGTCATTCGCCACGTCCGGCATGGCAGCGAAGTGCTCGACGACCCACTGCTCCTCGAGTCGGTCCCGTTGGAGCCAACCCCGTGAGACCCAGTCGGCTTGGGGCTGGATGCCGCGGTCCGCGAGGCCGACGCACACCTCGCGGGTTCGGTGCATCATCCGCAATCCGTGAGCAAGCCAGTCATTCTTGTCATCAAGTCCGTAGGCACGGACGAAGGTGCGAATGCGTTCGCGGCGGTTCGGGGGGTCCTGAAAGCGGAGCCAACGCAAACACTCATCGTCGTCATAGAACGGAGCGATGTACCGCAGCGCGTAGGCCACATCATCAATCGGAGCACCGGGACGGGCGTGGTCGAAGTCGATCAGCCCGACCAGCTTGTCGTCCCGCCAGACCACGTTCCACGGCGCGGCGTCGCCGTGGCACACGATCTGACCCTCCGCCATCTGCTCGCCCGACGACCACGTCGCGTCCAGTAACCGGAAACCCGACACCGCCTCGTGGTAGTCACGGATCAACTCCGCAAAGGCGCGCAGGCCCTTGGGCGGCACGACCATCGCCCAGACATCCGCACCCCGAGCCGGCGAGTCCCGGACTCCGTCGCCGCCACTGGTGCCCTCGAGGTAGCTGAGCACCTCCCGCCCCTGCTCATCGATGCCCAGGAAACGAGGCGACCGCTCGAAGCCGACCGCCTCGAGATGCGCCAGCAGCCGATGGATGGTCGGGCTCCACGGATAGACCGGACGCCGAACGGTGTCACCGAGCCTGACGATGCGGCGACCACTCGGCGAGTCGCTCAGCACCTCCTCCACGACGATGACCGTACGGGTGCCTCCAAGGGAGTCACCACTGAGTTGTACGACGCAGGATCGCGGGACCACGACAAACCATTTGCCGTGTTCTCATGCGCCGGGGAGCAGCCGCCAGAGCTAGTAGGACCGACGTAGCTCGGGTCGTCGACCGTGATGCCGTCGCTGATCATGACGAAACCGACGGGCTCGTCATCGGCGTACACCGCGCGGTACCAGGGTTTCGCGTCGGCCTCGTCCTCGGCATCTTTCAGGGACTGGGTGACGGTGGCGACGAAGAAGTCCTGCTCGTCGGTGACCGCGAGAGCCTCCACGGCGGCGCGGTTGTCCTGCGTGATCTCACGCAGCGACACCACCGGCCCTGTCGGATGCCCACCGGCATCGGTCACGGCGTCCTCCTACGATTCGTGCAGCGACAGTAAAGGCCGATTGAGCCAAGCCCACTTCCCAGCCGGCAATCGCACGGAGTGTGATCGGTCGGTTGCTGTGTGGCTCCGAGCCCGCGAATCACTTCAAGCCCGGGCAAATTCTCCGCGCGACACGCCGTGGACCGTGAACCGGGAGGCGCCGCGCTACGTACCGCGGGACGGCGCCCGCCAACCGGCGCGTGCTGCCCCGCGTAAGGAGGCGCGTGATGAGGAGACGAACCGGCTTGATCGGCGGCTTGGCCGTCGCGGCACTGATTGCTGCCGTGCCGGCGTCGGCAGGTGCCGCTGCCGGCGGTTATCTGCAGGAGAACCTGGTCTCCGACCAGGCGGGGGTGGCGCAGCTGACCGACCCCCAACTGGTCAACGCGTGGGGCATGTCCCGCGGCCCCAACACGCCGGTGTGGGTCTCGGACAACGGCGCGGACGTGACGACGTTGTACAACGGCGCCGTCCCCGGCAACCCCGAGTCGCCGGTGGCGAAGCCGCTCACGGTCATCATCCCCGGCGGGGGCGCCCCGACCGGGCAGGTGTTCAACGACACCTCGTCGTTCCTGCTGCCAGGCACCACCACGGTCGCGCGGTTCATCTTCATCGGTGAGCACGGCGACCTCTCCGCGTGGGCCGGCGGCGCTGCCGCGACTCTGGTAGGTCACACCGACGGCGCCGTCTACAAGGGACTTGCCCTGGCGCACAGCCCGTCCGGGCCGATGCTGCTCGCGGCCAACTTCCATGACAACCGCATCGATGTATTCGACAGCACCTTCACCCCGGTGTCCTCTGCGGGGATGTTCAGCGATCCCACGCTGCCGCGGGGCTACGCACCGTTCAACGTGGCCGAGATCGGCGGGCAGATCTTCGTGACGTATGCCCAACAGGACGCCGAAGGTACGGACGACGTCGCCGGCCCGGCGCACGGCTTCGTCGACGTCTACACGACCTCCGGGGCGTGGGTGAAGCGCTTCGCCACCCACGGCGTGCTCAACTCACCGTGGGGCATGACGATCGCCCCGGCGGACTTCGGTCAGTTCAGCGGTGACCTTCTGATCGGAAACTTCGGCGACGGGCGGATCCACGCCTTCGACCCGAACACCGGTGAGGTGCTGGGCATCTTGCGCGGCACGGCCGGACGGCCCCTGGCCATCGACGGCCTGTGGGGACTGATGGTCGGCGACGCCGCGGCCGGTGGTCCCAACTCGGTCTGGTTCAGCGCCGGACCCGACGACGAGGCGCACGGGCTGCTCGGCGTCCTGCGCGCTCGCTAGCCAGGTGGGGTTCTCCTGGCTCGCCAGGCCAGGAGGGCCCGCGCGGTTATCCTTCCGCCCATGGGCGGAGCTTGGTGACGCTCAGCAGTGCTGTACCCAGAGGTTCTCTTCGACGTAGGTGCCGAGGTCTCGGTCGCGGTCGATGTCGACGAGTCCAAGGGCGTCGGGCACGACGTAGGAACCGGACTCGGGGAAGACCATCTCGGCCCAGGACTCCCACTCGGCGACGGTTCCGGTGATGACCATTGACCGGCTTGCTGGGGCAAGAACGGTGGCGCCCATGCGTTGGTGGGTGCGGATCCAGGGGTCGATGGACAGCCCGTCATCACGGGTCCAGGCGGCGAACCGCTCCATGGATGTCAGCGGGTACTTCGGCTTGAGCGTGGGCCGCAGCGGTGCAATCACATGCGCCAACCCGGCTTCGGCTGCCCTGTCGCGAAGCGCAGTGAGGACCTGACCCGCGAGACCCTTCTTGGTCTCGCCGTTGCCGACCGCCGCCGCCATGAAGCTCAGGGTCGTCGGGCTGATCCCTGACTCATGACCGTCCACGGCTCGCGCCAGTGCGCCGTCATACCCCTCCGGCAGATCAGCAACCGTGCCGTCCCAGCGCAACGGCACGCCCCAGCCGCCGGCAACCACGCGTCCTTCGTCGAGCAGCAGCACGTCGTACTGCGGGAAGTACTCCTCGACCCGAGGGATGAACTTGCGGGAAATGGGATCGTGAAAGATGAATTCCGGCCACTTCACCCGGAACGCTGCGCGCGCCTCGTCCTCGAGATCCGGGCGCCCCGACGAGGTGACGACCTGCACCGGTTCCATCCGATCCTCAGCGCTCGGCGGTGCTCGGTGCGTCGGTGCGCCACGAGTCCCACAGCGCGGCGTAGGCGCCGTCGGCCGCGATGAGCTCGTCGTGGCTGCCGAGCTCGCTGACCAGGCCGTCCTCGACCACCGCGACCCGGTCCGCGTCGTGCGCCGTGTGCAGCCGGTGCGCGATCGCGACGACCGTCCGCCCACGGAGTACGGCGGCCAGTGAGCGCTCGAGATGGCGGGCCGCCCGCGGGTCGAGCAGCGACGTGGCCTCGTCGAGCACCAGCGTGTGCGGGTCGGCGAGCACCAACCGAGCCAGTGCCAGCTGCTGGGCCTGGGCCGGCGTGATCGGGCGACCGCCGGAGCCCACCTCGGTGGCCAGGCCCTCGGGAAGGGCGAGCACCCAATCGAGGGCGTCGACCGCACCGAGCGCGCCCCGCAGGTCGGACTCGTCGGCGCCGGGCCGGGCGAGCAGCAGGTTCTCGGCCACGCTCCCGACGAAGACGTGGTGCTCCTGGGTGACGAGCACGACGTGCTTGCGCAGGTCGTCCAGGGGGAGGTCCACGAGCGGTACGCCGCCGACCGTGACCCGGCCCGTGCGCGGTGGGTGCACCCCCGCGAGCAGCCGGCCCAGCGTCGACTTGCCGGCGCCGGACGGACCCACCACGGCCAGTCGCTCGCCGGGGCGCAGGTCGAGGTCGATGCCGTGCAGCACGTCGTGGTCGGCGCGGTAGGCGAACCGCACGTCGGTGACCTCGACGTGCTCGTCGCGCGGCGTTTCGTCGCTCGCCTGCCGATCGTCCGGGACGAGCTCGACGCCGAGGATCCGGGCCAGGGCGGTGGCACCGACCTGCACCTCGTCCAGCCACGAGACGAGCCGGTCGACGGGGTCGACCAGCTGCACGGCATACAACGTCACCGCGGTGACCTGCCCGAGGTTGGCGTGCCCGCCGGACACCAGCCAGGTGCCCCAGATCAGGCAGATCGACACCGGGATCGCGTACGCCAGCTCCATGGTCGGGAAGAAGAACGTGCGCAGCCGCAGGGTGTAGCACTCGGCGCTGTACGCATCGGTGAGGTCCTGCTCGAGGAGCCGGATCCGCCGCCGGCCCAGCCCGAGCGCCTCGACGGTGCGTGCGCCGTCGACCGTCTCGGCGAGCGAGCCGTTGAACGCCGCGTAGCACTCGCGCTCGGCGAGGTAGCCCTCGGGTGCGCGGGCCAGGTACCACTTCGTGCCGAGCCAGATCAGCGGTCCGCCGGCGAGCAGCGGCAGCGCCATCAGCGGGGCGGTGAGGAACGCGGCCAGCACCGTGAGCGACGCGGTGAGGGCAGCGACCATCACCTCGGGCACCGCGAACCGCACGGTGCGCGACAGCGCCTCGATGTCGCCGGTGCTGCGGGTCACCAGGTCGCCGGTGCCGGCGCGCTCCACGGTGGACAGGGGCAGCGACAGCACGCGCTCGAGGAAACGGTCGCGCATCCGGGCGAACACGGTCTCGGCGAGGACGAACGCCGAACGCCGGGCCAACCAGGTCAGCACCGTCTGTGCGATCAGCGCAACCGCGAGCAGCAGCGCGAGCTGGTCGATCCGGGCCTCGGCCGCGCCTTGCTGCACCGCGTTGACGATCTTGCCGAGCAGCCGCGGGCCGGCCAGGCCGGCGACCGCGGCCAGGCCGTTGAGCACCAGCATCCAGCTCAGGGCGCGCCGGTGGTCGGCCAGCAGGACTCGTGCCTGCTCGCGCACCTGGAGGCCGGAGGCGACGGGCAGCGACGTGGCGGTCCGCTTGTGGACCAGCCGGGCCTTGCTCATTCGGCCTCCCCTCGGGTCACGGTCTCGCGGTAGCCGGGGTGGCGGCCGAGCAGCTCCCGGTGGGTGCCGGTCGCGACGACCCGGCCGGCGACGAGGAACGCGACCTCGTCGCAGCGGTCGAGCAGCAGCGGGCTGGCCGTGGTGACCACGGTCGTGCGCGCCTCGTCGACGCCCAGCTCGGGACCGTGTCGGGCCGCCTTGAGGCGCTCCGCGACCCGGACCTCGGTGTGCGCGTCGACCGCACTGGTCGGCTCGACCAGCACGAGGACGTCGCTGTCCGACAGGAGCGCGCGGGCCAGGGCGAGCCGCTGGCGCTGGCCGCCGGAGAAGCCCCGCCCGGCCTCGTCGACCTGGGAGTTGAGGCCGTCGGGGAGCGCGTCGAGTACGTCGCCGGCCGCCGCGACGTCGACCGCGGTCGCGAGGGCCGCGTCGTCGGGGGTGTCGCTCCACGGGTCGAGCTCGTCGCGCAGGTTGCCGGTGAACAGCCGCGGCTCCGCCTCGGAGACGAGCACCCGTCGCCGTACCGTCGCCAGGGGCAGGTCCGCGAGCCGCACACCACCGAGGACGACGCCGGGGTCGTCGATCATCCGACCGAGCCGCAACGCGATCTCGGCCGACTCGTCGGGGTCCGCCGACACCAGCCCGAGCATCCGCCCGGGCGTGACGGTGAGGCCGGACGTGGCGTCCTCGAGCGGCACGAGGTACGGCGGTTCGTCGACCGGCTGCGCCGGCTCGGGGATCTCGGGGGTGGTCCGCAGCACCGCCACCACGCGCTTGGCCCCGACGAAGGAGCGGGTCATCTTGTCCGCGGTCTCGACCGCGGTGCGGATCGGCACCACGAGGAAGAAGGCGTAGCCGTAGAAGGCGACCACGTCGCCGACGTCGATCGTCCCCTTGAGCGCGAGCCGCGCACTGAGCCACGTGACGACCACCAGGAAGATGCCGGGCAGCAGGACCTGAGCCGAGTCCATCGAGGCTTGGGGCGAGGCGACGTGCACCCCGGCGACGCGCAGCTCTTCGGACTTGGCGCGATAGCGCGCGAAGAACGCCGGCTCGCCACCGATGCCGCGCAGCACCCGGAGCCCCGCGACCGTGTCCGCGCCGAGCGAGGTCAGCCGTCCCGCGACCTCGCGCTGCGCCGCCTGCCGCTCCTGCAACGGCCGCAGCAGCGGTCCGAGCAGCAGCACCATCGCGGGCACCCCGAGCAGCACGACGGCGCCGAGCATCAGCGATGTGTTGAGCAGGATCACGGCGACCACGGCATAGGACACGAGGGCGCCGGCCATCCGGGCGGTGACGTCGTACGCGCTGCCGATGCGCAGCGTGTCGTTGGTCGCGGCGGCGACCACCTCACCGGTCGGCAGCCGCCGCCGGATGGCGACGCCGACCAGCGCGCTGTGCCGGCCCAGCAGCTGCATCGCGCGGAACGACGCGCTGAGCCAGTTGGTCACCGCCATCCGGTGGCGCAGGATCCCGAAGACGGCCTGGATCAGGGCCAGGAGCAGGACGACGAGCGACCAGCGCCCGGCCGCGCCGAGGTCCTGGTCGGCCACGCCGGCCTGCAGGCCCCGCCCGATCGCGAAGGGGACGAGGGCCTGGGCCACCATCCAGATCACGCCGTAGACGACGCCGATCGTGAGGGTGTCCCACTGCATCCGTCCGGTCCACAGCAGGTAGCGCAGCGGTGACCTGAGGTCCGGCGTCCCTGGGTCGTCAAGAGGGAGTCGCCGCACGTTGATCGACGGTACGTCGTCCGGGCCCCCCGGCGGTACCGGGTTTCGCCGCCCGGGACCGGCCGTCCCACGTGGGAGAATGTCGCGGTGAGCGCCCCCGAGACGTCCTCGCCCCCGACGCCCGACAGCCCGCCCACCGTCCTGGTCGTCGACTTCGGCGCGCAGTACGCCCAGCTGATCGCCCGCCGGGTCCGCGAGGCCCGGGTCTACAGCGAGATCGTGCCGCACTCGATGCCGGTCGCGGAGCTGCTCGCCCGGCGCCCGGCCGCAATCATCCTGTCCGGCGGCCCGGCCTCGGTGTACGCCCCCGGTGCGCCCGCGGTGGACCCGGCGATGTTCACGGCAGGCGTCCCGGCGTTCGGCATCTGCTACGGCTTCCAGGCGATGGCCCTGGCCCTCGGCGGCACGGTCGCGCGCACCGGGTCCGCCGAGTTCGGCCGTACGTCGGTCGAGGTCCTAGGCGCCGACCCGACCCTGTTCCACGGCCTGCCCCGTGAGCAGTCGGTCTGGATGTCGCACAACGACGCGGTGTCGCTCGCGCCGGAGGGGTTCGAGGTCGTCGCCCGCACCGGGGACACCCCGGTGGCGGCCTTCGAGGACACCGATCGCGGGCTGGCCGGGGTGCAGTTCCACCCCGAGGTGCTGCACACCGAGCACGGCCAGGCCGTGCTCGAGCACTTCCTCTACGAGATCGCCGGCATCGAGCCCACCTGGACTACCAGCAACGTCATCGAGGAGCAGGTCGCGGCCGTACGCGCGCAGGTCGGTGACCGGCGGGTGCTCTGCGCGCTGTCGGGTGGCGTCGACTCCGCCGTCGCGGCAGCCCTCGTGCAGCGCGCCGTCGGCGACCGGCTCACCTGCGTGTTCGTCGACCACGGTCTGCTGCGCAAGGGCGAGGCCGAGCAGGTCGAGCGTGACTTCGTCGCCGCGACCGGCGTACGCCTCGTGGTCGTCGACGCCGCCAAGCGGTTCCTGGACGAGCTCGCCGGCGTCTCCGACCCCGAGGAGAAGCGCAAGATCATCGGTCGGGAGTTCATCCGGGTCTTCGAGGAGGCGGCCCGCGACGTCGTCGCCGACGCCGGGGCGCAGGGGGAGTCGGTCGACTTCCTCGTGCAGGGGACGCTCTACCCCGACGTCGTCGAGAGCGGCGGCGGCACCGGGACCGCGAACATCAAGTCGCACCACAACGTTGGCGGCCTGCCCGACGACCTGCAGTTCGCGCTCGTCGAGCCGCTGCGCGCGCTGTTCAAGGACGAGGTACGCAAGGTCGGGCTCGAGCTAGGCCTGCCCGAGGCCATCGTCTGGCGCCAGCCGTTCCCTGGTCCCGGCCTCGGGATCCGCATCGTCGGCGAGGTGACCGCCGAGCGGCTCGAGGTGCTGCGCGAGGCCGACGCGATCGCCCGGGAGGAGCTGACCGCCGCGGGGTTGGACCGCGAGATCTGGCAGTGCCCGGTCGTCCTGCTCGGCGACGTGCGCTCGGTCGGCGTACAGGGTGACGAGCGCACCTACGGCCACCCGGTCGTCCTGCGGCCGGTGTCGTCGGAGGACGCGATGACCGCGGACTGGACCCGGGTGCCCTACGACGTGCTGGCCCGGATCTCGACGCGGATCACCAACGAGGTCCGCGAGGTCAACCGGGTCACCCTCGACATCACGTCCAAGCCGCCCGGCACCATCGAGTGGGAGTAGCGCCTCGGAACGGTCACGAAATCGTCATGTGATCACCCGTCCGGCCGTACCCGAGTCGGGCATACCTGCCGATGCTGTGTGAGTCAGCGAGAATGGCAAACCCGTCGCGAGGCGGGGACGCAAAGCCACGGGACCCACGCGGTCAGCCGGGTTGCCGAACGAGAGGCTCTACCTGTGCACACCCTTGAACGGGTGATCGCCGTGCTGCGTTGGACAGCCATCCTGGCTGCCATCGGCATCGCCGTCGCGATCGCCCTGCCCGGCGCCACCGCCGGACATGCGACCCTCGTAGAGCGCGCCGAGACACCACCTGCCGTGCAGGTGCAGTCCGCCATCGTCGTCGGCACCGACGCCACGTCATCCGCGGTCCATCTGACGCTCGCGGCTCCGGCCCCCGCGGGGCCGACCGTGTCGGTGCGCGTGCCGGGCAGCGACCGATCCTGGCCGTGCACCGGCGCCGGCCAGGGATCCCTTGCCCTGGTCTGCCCGATTGATGGGCCGGTGTCCCACTCTGCGGCCGGCCAGCCCGTCGACGTCGAGGTGCTTGTCTGATCAATCAGCCTGAGATCATCACAAGTCCGGCTGGCCCGAAGAGATCACCCGGGCTGGCCTAACGGGCCGTTCACTCGCCTGTGCGGACCATCTGGCGCTCTAGCACCTTTAGCCCCAACGATCTTTCCCCGATGCACCGGACGCACCCGTCCGACCATCGAGGAGAACCCATGAACCGCATCACCGCCCTGTGGCGCACCTCGCCGGGTGCCCTTCTGCTCGGCCTCGGGACCATCGGTCTCGCCGCCGCTCTCACCATCGGGTCCGGCGCCGACTTCACGTCGACGACCGCCAACCCGAGCAACATCTTTACCGCCGGCACGCTCACGCACTCGAACTCGAAGGCCGGTCTCGCCATCCTCACCGCGACCAACATGCGTCCTGGTGACACGGCTTCCGGGACCGTCGACATCAAGAACACGGGCTCGCTGAGCGGGACGTTCTCGCTGGCCAAGACCGTGACGGCGGACACCACCGCGCCGGCGAACCCGTTCGCCACCAAGCTGACGGTCGTCATCAACGACCTGGGTGACCCGGCCTGTGTCGTCGCCTGCCCCGGCCCCGTGCCCGTCTACTCCGGCACAGTTGGTGGCATGGGCGCCCAGGCCCTGGGCACCTTCGCGGCCGCCGCGACCCACCGGTACTCGTTCGTGGTCACGTTCCCGGACGGCGGCTCGAACGGTGCCGACAACGTCTACCAGGCCGCGTCCGCCACCGTCACCTACACCTGGACCGCCACCTCCTAACCGGAGGGCGACGGGCTGACGGACTGATCGAGCGCACGACGATGGTCGAGAACGCCGACGGCGGGCCGGAGGTGGCAGCAGACGCTGCCCCCCCGGTCCGCCGTCGGCGTGTGCTGTTGACCGGGCTCGCGATGCTGGCGACAGCCGTCCTCGTCGGCTATTGCCTCCTGCTCGTCGTCCCGAGCGTTCTCGGGTTCCAGCGCTACGTGCTCGTCGGCGGTTCGATGGAGCCGACCATCCATCGCGGCTCCCTCGTGTTCGACCGGGTCACACCGGTCGCCGACCTGCACGTCGGGGACGTCATCACCTACGTCCCACCCGGCCTGACCCACCCGCTCTCCCACCGCATCGTGCACATCGGTCATGACCAGGCGGGCGCACCGGTGTTCCTGACCCGCGGCGACGCCAACTCCGTCCGTGACCCCTGGCGATTCACCCTCGACGACGCGACGCAGGCCCGGGTGGCCTTCGCCGTCCCGTACGCCGGCTACCCCCTGTGGCTGCTCGGCAGCCCGCTGTCCCGACTGGTGCTCATCGGGATCCCTGCGTTGCTGATCGGTGCTGTGACCGCACGCCGGCTCTGGCGGCGCGGCGGCGAGCTGGTGGCGGCCGAGCAGGCGGCTGCACTCGCAGGCGATGCCGAGCTCGAGGCCGAGCTCGAGGCCGAGCTCGAGGCCGACGTGTCGCAGGACGAGGACGCCGAGCTGGTGCCGTCGTGAGCGCGCGCGCCGTTCTGGTGTGCGCGCTCCTGGGGGTCGTCCTCGCGGGGAGCGCCCGCGAGGCGACCTCGGACGCCACGTTCGTCAGTGCCACGTCGACCGGGGGCAGCACCCTGACTGCCGACCGGCCCACCAACTACCTGCACGCCTGGACGCAGGGCAGCGACCCGACCGGGCTCACGGCGTATGCGACCAAGGCCGGTACAACGCCCGCGACCCCCGCCGCCACGGGGAGCGATGCGACGACGGTGGTGGACCTCGGGAAGTACAAGAACGTCTTGGCCACCGTCATCACCAGGGTGGTCGTCGTGGCCGTCCCCGCAACGTTGCCCACGGGTGTCACGTCGGTGACGGTGCGGGTGGCCCTGGCCCCCGACGTAGCCACCGGCCTCCAGCCGATCACTGCCACAGCCTTCGCTGCCGCCAACGGGACGGGCACCTGCGCGGGCAGCACCGTCACCCTGACGGCCGGTCAGCGCTGCCAGCTGAACGTCACCGTGCTGACCCGTGTCTCGTCGGGGTTCGCCAACAACTCGGTCTACGATCCGGCGCTGTACCTCATCGCGAACATCCCCGGCTACACGGGTACCGGCTTCCTCGACTACGCCGTCCCGGTAACTATCTCGACCTCCTGACGGTGTGCACCGCCAACGCTGCGGGTGCGCGCGCGGTGCTGTCAGAGCGGGCTGAGCAGGGTGCGGGACTGGCGCGGGTACGCGACTCTCCCGCCGTGGGGTGCGGGTCTCTGGTGGCAGGGTGGCTGCCGGGTGGCGAAATTGCCCAGTCCGTTGGAGCCAGCTGACATGGCTGCCAGATGACGGAAAATCGTTGTCCCCATTGGGGAATTGGTCTTCCCAACGGTCGACCGATCCGGTAGACTTCGAACGTGCTTTCGATACAGCTGCCGATCAGGGTGGCGTCACTCGGCGCCCTGCTCAGCCAGGGTGCCGGGAGCGACGCCGGGTCTGCGGAGCCGTTCGACTGGGACGGCTGTGAGCCCGACGAGTCCGATGACTGGAAGCCGCCGGCCACCGGTGAGCACGGCGTCCATATCGCCTCGGCTGGGGGCCCGGCCGGTCGCTGTTGCTCGGTGTGGCCGCCGGAGGGGATGCTCGCCGACATCGAGCCCGGCCCGCTGCTGGCGATGCTGGTGTCCGAGGCCGCACTGGGGGACCGGGTGGCCTGCCCGGACGAGCTGGTGGTGCAGATCGCCGCGGGTGCCGCGCGGCTCAAGGCATGGGCCGCGGAGATCGAGCTGGCCGCGACCGCCGAGCTGACCCATCGGGTGCTGGACTGGCCCGGGGTTGCCAAGGACGCCGACGACCGCCACGTGTCGGCGGAGCAGATGTGTGCCGCGGAGATCGGGTGCGCGCTGAACCGCTCGCCGGCCGCGGCGATGAACCAGGTCCAGCTGGCTCAGGACCTGCGCCGGCTGCCCGCCACCCGGGCCGCACTGGCGGCCGG
>DASYEF010000172.1:0-14889 GCA_036499185.1 Actinomycetes bacterium
CCGGTGCCAGGGAGTCCCGCAGCCGGCGCCCGGCTCTGGACCGGGCTCAGACCGCCGAGCTCGCCGCGGTCGAGCACGCCCGGTTCGTCGCCCTGGTCGAGTCGCTGGATCCCGAGCACTGGGTCCTGCCCACCGCCTGCCCCGGCTGGGACGTGCGCGCCATGGTCGCCCACGTCGTGGGTGCGATGGAGGGTCAGGTGTCCAAGCGCGAGTTCGTGCACCAGCTGCGGGCCGGCTCCAGCGCTGCCGGTGACCGCCCTCAGGTCGACGGCATCAACGAGGTGCAGATCCGCGAGCGGGCCACGATGGGACCACTGGACCTCACCGCGAGGCTCGCGGAGCTCGCTCCGCGCGCAGCCGACGCGCGCGCCCGACGGTCGCGGCTGATGCGACGGGTCAGCTTCCCGCAGGAGGTCGGCGGCCGGGCCGAGCGGTGGACGCTCGGGTTCCTGAACGACGTCGTCTACACCCGCGACACCTGGATGCACCGGGTGGACATCAGCCGGGTCATCGGCCGCCAGGTCGAGCTCACGTCCGACCACGACGGAGTGCTGGTGCGCGACGTCGTCCAGGAGTGGGCCGGTCGCCATCGGCAGCCGTTCTCGTTGACGCTCACCGGGCCCGCGGGTGGCGGCTTCGGTGCAGGCGCCGATGGTCCGCCCCTCGAGCTGGACGCGGTGGACTTCTGTCGGGTGGTCTCCGGCCGGGGCTCCGGACCAGGCCTGCTCGCCCAGCCGGTGCCGTTCTGACCGTCAGCGGTGGCTGGTGAACGACACCACCTGCTGGAAGGTCGGCCGGTTCTGCCAGTCGATCGGCCGGACACCGACAACGCCCGCTGTCACGTGTCGGATGTCGTCCTGGGTCTTGTCGTAGGTCAGGGCGGCGACCGACGTCTTCCCTTGCGCGGCGAGCACCCGACCGACGGCGTCCTCCAGCGAGCGGCGCAGCTCGGCCCGGCAACGCTTCAGTGAGCCGCGCCCGCAGTAGGTGCGCGCGTACGGCGACCGGACGTGCCGCCCGAGGACCTGACGGAGGTCCTTGTTGACGTAGCCGTACCAGGCGACCTCGTTCCAGGCCGAGCCGCGGCCGAGCCGGGGGTGGTCGTCGAGGTCGCGGGGCAGCTTGTCCACGAGTGCACCGAGCCTCGGGGCGAGGACGTCCTTGGCCACCGACCGGGCGCCCGGCTTCGAGGTGGTCTGCGACTCCCACCACTCGTCGAACACCGCGATCGCCGCCTGGTGGGCGTAGGCGCCGTTCCGGTCCCGGTCGACCCGGTGGGCCCCCGCCCGCAGCCAGGAGCGGAGCTGGGCCACCGCGCCGCCGGCCCTGCGGTCCTTCCCCACGACCGCGAGCAGCATCGGGAGGGTGTGCCGGGCCCGCGAGTCGACGGTCGCCGCGTCGGCGACCATGCCGACGAGCTGGGCTCGGGACACCTTGGCACCGCCGCGGATCGCCGCCGCCGCGCGGTCGCTGAGCGCGAGGCTGCGGTACACCGGCCCGTAGCCCCAGACGTTGTCCGCCGCGGACCAACCAGGCGCCGGCTTGTTGTTCCAGCTCGCCAGGTAGCCGCGAGCCGGGTCGGTCTGGTGCACGTGCGCCGCCGCCGGCAGCCAGCCCTTCCAGTCGTACGCCGACGAGCCCCACCGGGGCAGGTCGAAGTCGGTGCCCTTCGCGCGCCGGGGCAGCCGGCCCGAGCTGAAGTACGAGATGTGCCGGCTGTCGTCGTAGAACCAGTTGAACGTGTAGTCGATGGCGCTGGCCGCCTGCCGGAACGTCGCCGGACCGCGCGTGTACGACGGGTCGTTGAGCCGGCCGAAACCGACCACCGAGTCCACCTCGTGCCGGTAGGTGCTGCGCTGGGTGACGATCGCCACCGGCCGGCCCTTGACGGTCGTGCGCTCCTGCACGATGCCGTGCCTGGTGCGGAGGACGAGCATCCTCACGTCGCGTGGCGCGCCGGGCGCGCCGGCGTTGGGCAGGGCGACCTCCTCGTGCACCTGCTGGTCCATGGCCGTGCAGCGGCCGTCCACGAGGTACGCCGTCGCCTGCACCGTGACGGGACTGCCGTCGGTCGTGCACAGCCGCTCGGCCACGGTGTCGACGTTGTCGTTGCTGGCACTCGTCGCCGACCACGCGTAGTCGACGCCACGGCCGAGCTCGACCACCAGCTGGGTCCCGGCGAACGAGACGCCGCGGGCCTCGAAGCCCGGACCTTCGAGCACCTCTTCGGTGAGCAGCTGCGGCGCGTAGTAGCCCGTCTGCGGGCCGAAGACGGTGAGCGGGTGCCCCGTGGTGGTGTGCTTCGCGCCGACCAGCAGTGCATTGCTCAGGCCCGGTCCCACCGAGCTGAGGTCGAGGTCGCCGAAGGGCAGGTTCAGGGTGAGGCCGCCGGCGGCGCCGCCGGGCGCCGTCGTCGGCGGAGCGGGCAGCGACGACCCGGACGAGCCGGCATCCGCGCCGGTGCCGGGCGCAGTCGCGCCGTGGCGGTCGGGCATCGCGACGCCAGGCCGTCCGGGGTGAATGCCGGTGCCGCCGCCGTAGTGGAACCTGCGGGTGGCGGTGGTCGGCGCCTCGCTGTCGTCCTTCTCGCGCAGGTCGCGGTAGACCGAGCGGCCCTTCTTCACACCGAACCGGTGCTGCAGCTGCTCGAGCCAGCGGGCGTTCGTGGCCTCTCCCCCGCCGCCCTTGCCGAAGATGCCGCCGACCAGCGAGGCGACGTAGACCACGCCGGCCCGGTCCCAGGGCTTGGGCGTCTTGCCCAGTGCGGCGTACTCCGCCGGGCAGCTCGGCGCCACCGGCGAGCCGAGGGGGCACATCGCGTCCTGCGCGGCGTTGATGCCGGCGACGAACGCGTCGATCTCGCCGACGACCTGGGTGCCCTCGGCGCCGTACCGCTGGGGCAGCGCCGCGACCTGCGCGGCTGCCTCGTCGCGGGTGTAGAACGCGCTGCGCAGCTGCTCCTGGTCCATCGCGACGTTGGCGTCGGTAGGCCCGAGGAACTCCGCCGCCCGGGCGGCACCGGCGTGGCGCAGCACGTCCTCCAAGAACATCCGGTCGTGCGTCCCGGCGTACCCGGCGCCGAACGCCACGTCGTCGCGGCTGTCGCCGTGCACGTGCGGCACCCCGTAGGTGTCCCACTGGATCTGGACTCCTGCCTTCGGGGTGACGCTGCTGGTGACCTGGCCCGCCGGGATCTCGAACGTGGAGGGCTTGTAGTAGCGCGTGAGCGAGGCCTCGGTCAGCGACGACGGCGCGACCTTGTTGAGCGCGTCGTACATCTCGAGCTGATCGGCGAAGTGCGGCGGGGCGTTCTGCCCGTCGACGGCCACCCGGTGCTGCGGGTCGCCGGCGGCGACCTTGGCCAGGTCGGTCGCCGTGATCGTGCCGGACTGGCCGGGCGGCAGGATGTTCAGGACCGTCCCGTACGCCGGCTCGGTGCTGCCGTCGGCAGCGCCGGCCGGTTGAGGACCACCGGGCAGCAGCGCGAGGGCGACGGCGGGGACGACGGCGAGCAGCGCGGGACGACGCACGTTGTTACTCCTCGGTAGGCACCGCCTTCCTCAACGACGGACCGCCCGCGAGGTCACGCCGGGAGAGCCGAGCCGGTGGTCTTCGCCGTCAGGTGCGCTCGACCAGCGGTAGCGAGCGCAGGCCGCGTTCGAGGTGCCACTGCAGGTACGCCGACACCAGGCCACTGGCCTCACGCCGGGGCCGCGGGTCGCTCGCGTCCGCGGCCACCCAGTCGCCGGTGAGCAGCGCCACGAGCAGGTCGACGGTCTCCCGGGCCGGAGCCGCCGACCCCGGCGGCCGGCACGACGCGCAGACCGAGCCGCCGGCGGCCACGTTCACGTAGGGGTGCGGGCCCGGGCGGGTGCAGCGCGCGCAGTCCTCGAACGACGGGGCGTAGCCGGCCACCGACAGCGAGCGCAGCAGGAAGGCGTCGAGCACGAGGCTCGGGGCATGCGCAGCGTCGGCGAGAGTCCGCAGCGCGCCGACCAGCAGGAGGAACTGCTGGGTGGCCGGCTCCTTCTCCTCGGCGGTCATCCGCTCCGCGGTCTCGAGCATGACCGTCCCTGCCGTGTAGCGGGGGTAGTCGTCGACCACCCGGTCGCCGTAGTGCGCCAGCGTCTCGGCCTGCTGCACGACGTCGAGGGACCGGCCCTCGTAGAACTGGACGTCGACGTGGGTGAACGGCTCGAGCCGGGACCCGAACTTGGAACGCGTTCGCCGGACCCCCTTGCCGACCGCGCGGACCCGGCCGTGGGCCCGCGTCAGCAGGGTGATGATGCGGTCGGCCTCGCCCAGCTTCTGGGTGCGCAGCACGACACCCTCGTCCCGGTAGAGGCCCACACCCCCATTGTGGTCGATCGGCTGGTGGGATGACGTCATGGCGCGACCGGTAACGAGCCCATTCGGCGGGACCTGGGCGATCCACGACGTCCGGTTGGCCGGGCAAGACGAAAGTGACCCGGTCGACGTCCTGGTCGCGGGCGACGCGGTCCTCGCCGTCGGCCCCGGCCTGGCGGCCGACGTGGCGGACCGGGTCGACGGTCACGGTGGGCTGCTGCTGCCGGCGTACGTCGACACGCACGTCCACCTGGACAAGGTGCTCATCCGGGACCAGCTGGCGGAGCACGACGGCACCCTGGCCGGGGCGATCGGGTCGATCCACGCGGCCAAGCGGCACTACACCGTCGAGGACATCCGGCAACGTGCTCGCGCCGTGATCGAGAGCTCAGTGCTGACCGGCACCACCAGGCTGCGCAGCCACGTCGACGTCGACACCATCGGCGGGCTCGTGCCGTTGCAGGGTGTCGTCGCGGCCGCCCGCGACTGCGCCGACATCGCCGAGGTCCAGGTCATTGCCTTCCCGCAGGAGGGCATCCTGCGCGACCCGGGCGCTGACGACCTGATGGCCGAGGCGATGCGCAGCGGAGCAACGGTCGTGGGTGGCATGCCGCACTGGGAGCGCGCCGGGGCCGACCAGCGCGAGCACGTCCGGGTGTGCTTCGACCTCGCGGTGGCGCACGACGCCGACGTCGACATGCACGTCGACGAGACCGACGACGGGTCGGTCCGCACGCTGGCCATGGTCGTGGCCGAGACCGAGCGCCACGGCTGGCAGGGCCGGGTGACCGTCGGGCACGTGTGCGCGCTAGCCGCCGCCGACGACGAGTACGCCGAGGAGGTCATCGCCGGATGCGCCCGTGCCGGCATCACCGTGGTCGCCAACCCGGTGACCAACCTCGTCCTGCAGGGCCGCGGTGACCGTGGGCTCATCCGGCGCGGGACGACGAGGATCCGCGAGCTGATGGCCGCCGGCGTACCGGTTGCGTTCGGGCAGGACTGCGTCCAGGACGGTTTCTATCCGTTCGGTCGCGGCGACATGCTGGAGGTCGCCCTCATCTCGGCGCACGCGGCGCACCTCACCACCACCGCCGAGCAGCTCGCCGCACTCGCCGCGGTCACGACGACGCCGGCCCGGGCCTTCCTGGGGACCGGACCGGCGTACGGCGTCGTGGCAGGTGCCCGCGCCGACCTGCAGCTCTACGAGGCGGGCTCGTGGCCGGAGGTCCTTCGCCTGCAGGACCCGCCGCGCCGGGTCTGGCACCGCGGTCGCGAGGTGGCCCGAACCAGCGTCGTGCGCGAGCTGCTGCGCTAGGGGCTGGCCGCGGCCGCCCACCTCCGTGATCATGAAGATCTCTGTACGCAGTGCGTGCGCAGTTCTTCATGATCACGGCGGAAGACGACAGGCAACGGAATGCCGCGACATGGGCGTCATCGACTGCCGCGCAGCGCCGAGCCTGGCGCGCTTCTGGGCAAGCCTCGTGGAACGAGTTCTGCCTCACCGATCCGCACTGAACCAAGCGTCCGCCCGCGATCGACGCGAGACTCCTCGCTGTTGCCAGGACCGCATGATCTTGCCGGCACATGCAGCGGATCGAGGGGTCTCGAGCATCGTTACGAGTAGGCATGGCTGGGAGGTCGGGTGCAGTTCGAGGAGTTCGTGGCGGCGCGCGGTCCCGCGCTGCTGCGGTTCGCCTACGTCCTGACCTTGGATGCGCACGCCGCCGAGGACCTGGTCCAGTCCGCACTCACCGATGCCTACCGGCACTGGCGGCGGGTGTCGGCGGCCGAGAACGCGGATGCGTACGTCCAGCGGATCGTGGTCAACACCCATCTCGGGTGGCGCCGACGGAAGTCGGCCGCGGAGCGCCCGACCGGGGAGAACATCGACTCGGTCGTGGTCGACCATGCGGACGGAGTGGTGGACCGGGACGCATCGCGCCGCCTGCTGGACGGGTTGCCGCCGCGGGCCCGCACGGTCCTCGTGCTGCGCTACTACGCCGACCTGGATGACGCGGCGATCGCGGACCTGATGGGGCTGAGTGTGAGCAGCGTGCGGTCGACCGCCTCGCGGGCATTGGGTGCCTTGCGACGCGGTCAGCCCTCGCCACGTCCGGGTGCGACGGAGGAGGTCCGGTGACCGACCAGCTGGAGCGTTACCTGCGGGAGGAGTTCGCGGCGGACGCCCTGCGGGCACCGACCGCCGGAGACCTGGCCGGTGCGGCCAGGCGACGGGCCGAGCGCCAGCGGCGGCGACGGGCACTCGTGGCGCTGGCTGCGGCGGTGTCGGTGGTCCTGGTCGCCGGTGTGGTCGCTGACGCGAGGTCGGAGCGGCGGTCGACCCTGCCGGCAGTCGATCACGGTGGCCACCGGAACGGGACCGCCGCGGACAGGGACATGAGCAACCTGGCGGTGCTGAGCCTGCACGGAGTGCAGATGCGGGTGCCCGCGAGGATGGTCGGCACACCCTGCACGTTCGACCGGGACGTCGCCTACGTGATGAAGGGCGGCGGGCCGCACCCGGAATGTATTCCCTCGGGCAGCGCGGTGGACGAGCACCGGACCACCGTGGTGATGGCAGCGCTCGCCGGCCCGATCGCGGGTGACGTGCCGGACGGGCCGACGGTGCTGCCCGATGGGAACACCTGGCAGGTGGTGCTCCGTACTGACCGGGACGTCCGGATCGACATCACCTCCCCGGACCCTGACCTGGTGGCGCGCCTGGCGGCCACGGTACGCATGGAGGTGCCACCCGATACCCGGGCCACGACCACGAGCGACGCGGTACGTATCTGGCTGGAGACGCCCTTCAATGAGTGGGCTGCCCGGGTCACGTATCCCGCTGGTGCACGGGTCTATTGCGCCGTGACCGTCGTCGGGGAGCGTCCGACCGGGTTCAGCGACCTGAACGGCAGTCTTGTTCGACCGGCCGCAACCTTCGACCTGTACGTGTGGGCACTCTGCGAGCGCCTGTACGTCGACGACACGGGCAGCCAGGAGACGGTCGGTCAGGGAGCCGCGTCGAGCGGGCCACTGTTGCTGCATGTGATCGGCTCCGGAGCAGCCACCCATGTCAGAGATGCCGAGTTCCCATCCGAGCAGAGTCCACAGCAGGAGCTGGACCAGCTGTTCCCAGCCGATATCGCCGACAAGATGCGCTCCGGGACTGTCGCTCCGCAGGAGGCCGACCTCGTGGCCAGGGCCCGGGCAGATCTCGCGGCGCAGCAGCTCCCCTACCCGCACTAGGACTGCGCACCCCCGGGCAGTGCGCGCCGGCAGGGGCTCGGCGCGGCGGTCACGGCATGCCTCGTCGAGGACGCTGTGTCACTCGGCCTGCAGACGGTGTTCCTCTCCGCGTCCTCAGAAGGCGTGGCCCGGGTGTACGCCGGTATCGGCTTCGTGCCGATCGGCACCGCCTACGGCGCCCGCCGCTGATCGGGCGGAACTCCCGCACCACGGCAGAGGGCGGGGCTACCGTCGCGAGTGGGCAGTGATGCGGCATGGACACGACCAGCGCCCCGTACCTGTCCAGCGGACGGCGGGTCACGCTCCTGCCGCGCACCGGAGGGCAGAGCTGGACCGGAGCGGTACGCCGATGGGACTCCATGCCGGCTCCCCACGTCCTTGCCACGTCGAGACGACCCGCCCGGCGGTCACGGCCCTGGACCACCACCAGCTCTGGCTCAGCACCGTGAACGCCGCAGACGGCGAGTACGGGATCACCACCTCCGCCGGGCGCGCTGCCGCTGTCGGTGACGAGCTCCTCGAGATCGACGGTCTGGTCCGGCCCGCGACCGAGCCGCGCCGCCGGGCGGCCTGCGCGTCCCGGTCGGGGTGGTCGGCTGGCCGCAGGGTTCCGAGGTGGACATCGTGCTGCACCTCGACGAGGAGCAGGACGTGAAGGGGGGTGGGCCGGCTGTTGCGGATCGAGGCGGACGACCGCCACGCCGTGCTCGCGCTGATCGGGCTCAGCGAGCCGGACCCGGCGGCCATCGACCGCCACGTGCTCGCCCGACTCGACGGCTGAGGACGCTCAGCCGGCGGCCCGGTTCACGGCGGACACCACCGCCTTGAGCGATGCCGTCACGATGTTCGCGTCGATCCCGACTCCCCACAGGATGCGTTCGCCGATCGCGCACTCCACGTACGCCGCGGCGCGGGCGTCGCCGCCCGCGGAGAGCGCGTGCTCCGCGTAGTCGAGGACCCGCACGTCATAGCCGACCGAGTGCAGGGCGCTCACGAACGCTGCGATCGGGCCGTTGCCGATGCCGCTCAGCTGCTTCTTGACGCCGTCGACCAGGACGTTCACGTCGAGCTCGTCGTCCGCGTCGGCCACCGACGAGGTGTGGTGGCTGTTGAGGGCGATCGGAGTCGTGGCGCTGAGGTACTCCGCCTCGAACACCTCCCACATCTGGGCCGGGGACACCTCGCCGCCGTTCGCCTCGGTGCGGGCCTGCACGGCCTGGCTGAACTCGATCTGCAGCCGGCGCGGCAGGTCGAGGTGGTGCTCGGTGCGCATGACGTAGGCCACGCCGCCCTTGCCCGACTGCGAGTTGACGCGGATGACGGCCTCGTAGGAGCGACCGACGTCCTTCGGGTCGATGGGCAGGTAGGGCACCGCCCAGCGGAAGTCGCCGACCTCGACGCCCGCGGTTTCCGCGTCGCGCTCCATCCAGTCGAACCCCTTCTTGATGGCGTCCTGGTGGGAGCCGGAGAAGGCGGTGTAGACGAGGTCCCCGCCGTAGGGGTGGCGCTCGTGGACGGGCAGCTGGTTGCAGTACTCCACGGTGCGGCGGATCTCGTCGATGTCGCTGAAGTCGATCTGCGGGTCGATCCCCTGGGAGAACAGGTTCAGGCCCAGCGTGACCAGGCAGACGTTGCCGGTGCGCTCGCCGTTGCCGAACAGGCAGCCCTCGATCCGGTCCGCGCCGGCCAGGCGGCCGAGCTCGGCCGCCGCGACCGCCGTACCCCGGTCGTTGTGCGGGTGCAGCGAGAGCACGACCGAGTCACGGTTCGCCAGGTTGCGGTGCATCCACTCGATGGAGTCGGCGTAGATGTTGGGCGTCGCCATCTCGACGGTGGCCGGCAGGTTGACGATGGTCTTGCGATCCGGCGTCGGCTGCCACACGTCGTTGACCGCGTTGCAGACCTCGACGGCGAAGTCGAGCTCGGTGCCGGTGTAGGACTCCGGCGAGTACTCGAAGAACACGTCGGTCTCGGGAACGGTCTCGGTGAGCTTCTGGCACAGCCGCGCTCCTTGTACCGCGATGTCGGTGATGCCTTCGCGCGGCAGCCCGAACACCACCCGGCGCTGCAGCGTCGACGTCGAGTTGTACAGATGGACGATCGCCTGCTTGGCCCCGCGGATGGACTCGAAGGTCCGCTCGATGAGCGCATCGCGGGCCTGCGTGAGCACCTGGATGACGACGTCGTCGGGGATCAGGTCCTCCTCGACGAGCTGGCGGACGAAGTCGAAGTCCGCCTGGCTCGCGGACGGGAAGCCCACCTCGATCTCCTTGTAGCCCATCCGGACGAGCAGCTCGAACATCCGCCTCTTGCGGCCCGGGCTCATCGGGTCGATCAGCGCCTGGTTGCCGTCGCGCAGGTCGACCGCGCACCAGCGGGGGGCATCGGTCGCGACCTTGGACGGCCAGGTGCGGTCGCCCAGGCCGACAGGGACGAACGCGGGGTAACGGTGGATGGGCATGCCCGAGGGCTGCTGGGGATTGCGGGTCTCGCTCATGGACGGGTCACTCTCGCGTCTGGCGGGGGCGGCCGGAACAGCCGAGCACTCCGCGGCGAGGGGACCGGCTCCTAGGTGAGGGCCTCGCCGCGGCAGCCGAGAAGAAGGAGGCCGAACCGCATGTCTCGAGAGTACGACGACACCGGCCCGCCCGTCTCGCCCTTGCCCGGGGCGAGTCCGGATCGTGGAACCGCGGACCCCTCCGGACGCCCGATATCCGCTGGCGCGTCCGGTGCCTGGCCCCGACGCTGGGGGCATGACAGGCGGTGGTCGACGGGTGTCCCGCGTCGCCGGGGACCTCGCGGACCTCGCTGCGCTGCACGCGGTGGTCGACGCGGCGTACTCCGACGGCGATCCGGACTTCCCGTCCAGCCGCCTGCCCGAGCTGGTCGTCGCGGCCACCCGACCGCCGCCGTCCCGGCACCTGGAGCTGTGGCTGCTCCGCGTCGACGACGTCCCCGTGGCCGGCGCCATCGCGAACGTGCCCGACCTGGACAACCGCGACCAGGCCGGGGTCGAGCTCGGTGTGCTCCCGGACCACCAGCACCAGGGCCATGGCCGGTTCCTGCTCGACGCGGTCCTGAGCGACCTGCAGAAGCAGGGACGCACCCGGATCCTCGCCGACATCGGGGAGCCGCCCGGCGGCGGACCGACCCGTGGCCGTGAGGTCGCCGTCGCCGCGGGTGCCGTCTCCTCCCTCGAGGAGGTCCGCCGCACGCTGCGGCTCGACGACCTCGACGAGGCCGCCCTGCGCTCGTTGCACGCCGCGGCCACACCCTGCGCGGCCGGCTACGAGCTCGACGGCTGGACCGGCCGCACTCCGGATCACCTCGCCGAGGGCTACGCCGTGCTGGCCGGCCGCATGAGCACCGACGCCCCGCAGGGCGACCTCGACACCGAGCCCGAGGTCTGGGACGTCGCTCGCGTCCGCACCCGCGACGACTTCCTCGAGGCCCAGGGCCGCGTCCCGGTCTGCACCGTGGCCCGACACGTCGCAAGCGGCGAGCTCGTCGGCTACACCGACATCGGCACCACGCTGCACGACGTCGAGACCGCGTTCCAGTGGGACACGATCGTGCACCCGGAGCACCGTGGTCACCGGCTCGGTCTGCTGATGAAGCTGGCCAACCTGGACCGGGTACGTGCTGTCGCCCCGCGGGCCCGCCGCATCCACACGTGGAACGCAGACGTCAACACCCACATGAATGCCATCAACGACGCAATGGGCTTCGTGCCGACACGGCACGTCGTCACCTGGCGCCTCGACCTGGAGGGGGCGAACGACCGTGTCTGAGCTCGCAATCGTCCCGGTCGACCCGGACGACGACGAGGCGGTGTGCCGCAAGACCGACCTGCACATCGCGGTCGAGGAGTTCGACCTGCCCGGCGATCCGCCGATCAGCAGGGTCGTGCAGGCCGGGATGCTGCGTCACCCGTGGCCGGGCACCGAACGCCTGGCGTGGCTGGCGATCGAGGACGGCGAGGCGGTCGGTGCGCTGGACTTCGACCTGTCCACCGTCGACAACCTGGACACCGCACCGCTCGGCCTCGAGGTGCACCCGAAGCACCGCCGGCGCGGGGTCGGCCGGGCCCTCCTCGCCGCGGCGCGCGAGAAGGCTCGTGCCGACGGTCGGTACCGGCTGGTCGCCGAGGCGGCTCTGGGCGGCGCCGGCGAGGCCTTCGCACGTGCGGTGGGGGCTCGGTCCGTGCTCCTCGAGACCGAGCGCCGGCTGGCCCTCGACAGCCTCGACGAGGCGCACCTCGCCGAGCTGCTGGCCGACGCGCGGGCGCACAGCTCCGGCTACTCCCTGCTGCAGTGGGTCGGGCCGACGCCCGACGAGCACCTGGCCGCGATGGCGGAGCTCACGTCACGGATGTCGACCGACGCGCCGCTGGACGACCTCGCCTGGGAGCCGGAGGTGTTCGACGCCGACCGCATGCGCGAGGCAGACCGCCGGTCCGAGCTGCGCGGGAACATCTCCTACGTGACGGCAGCCCGGGACGACACGTCCGGTTCGGTTGTCGGTTTCACCCGGATCGTGGTGGCGCGCGACGTGCGCACCGCGGCTTTCCAATGGCAGACCATCGTGCTGCCCGAGCACCGGGGTCACCGGCTCGGCATGCTCGTCAAGGTCGAGAATCTGACACACGTCCGCACCCACGAGCCGTCGGTCACCGTGATCAACACCGGCAACGCGGACTCGAACGTGCCGATGCTGCGGGTCAACGTCGCTCTGGGCTTCGTGCCCGTGCGGCAGTGGTCCGAGTGGGAGCTGACCTTCGCCGACTGACGGCGTCCCCGACCGTCAGGAGGGGGAGTCGTCCTCGTCCCAGGGGCCGGCAGCAGGCACGGCCCAGCGCCCGGAGTCCAGGCGCACCCGGTCGAGGTCCTCGCCCCCGCACGGGCAGCTGCTCCGGTAGGGCCAGTTCTCGCCGATGTCGAGGCGGAACCACACCTGCTTGCCCGAGCCGACGTTCGCGACACCCCACTCCTGGGCCACGGCATCGACCAGCCGCAGTCCGCGGCCGCCCTCCGAGGGGTACGACGCGGTGCGCTGCTCGGGTACACCGGGCGCGCCGTCGGTGATGCCGATCTCGGCGCTGCCGTCGGCGACCGCCACCGCGACCTGGACCTCGGTCCTCGCATGGATGAGGGCGTTGGTCACGAGCTCGCTGGTCAGGAGCACTGCGTCCATCACGAGCTCGTCCAGACCCCAACGGCGCAGGGTCGTCGCGACGAATGTCCTGGACTCGGCAACGGCTCCCGGCGAGACGCCGAGCTCCTTGCTGGCCAGTCGGCACATGTATCTCCCCACCACCGGGCTCCTTGCTGAACCCGATGGCGACACCATGCCCCGGTCCGCCAGCGCCGAACCTGCCTCAGAAGCCGAGCTTGCGCAGCTGCTTCGGGTCCCGCTGCCAGTCCTTCGCGATGGTCACGTGCAGGTCGAGATGAACGGGGGTCCCGAGCAGCGCCTCGATCTCGGCCCGGGCCCGGATGCCGATGTCGCGCAGCCGGGTTCCCTGCGGCCCGATGATGATGCCCTTCTGGCTGTCCCGCTCGACGTACAGGAACGCGTGTACGTCGAGCAGCGGGCGATCCGGGGGCCGTCCCTCGCGCGGCACCATCTCCTCCACGACGACGGCGATCGAGTGCGGCAGCTCGTCGCGGACACCCTCGAGCGCTGCCTCCCTCACCAGCTCTGCCACCAGGACGGCCTCGGGCGCGTCGGTGATCTCGCCGTCCGGGTAGAGCGCGGGCGACTCGGGCATCAGCGCCGCGAGCAGGTCGGCGAGCAGGTCGACCTGGTCACCCTTGGTCGCCGAGACCGGCACGACCTCGGCCCAGTCGATGCCGACCTCGCGACCCAGGTCACCGACCGCGGCTAGCGCCTCGAAGACCCGGTCGCGACTCACGCGGTCGGTCTTGGTCACGACCGCGACCTTCGCCACGCCGGTGAGCTCGGCGAGCTCCTTGGCGATGAACCGGTCGCCGGGCCCGATGCGCTCGTCGGCGGGCAGGCAGAACCCCACGACGTCGACCTGCGACCACGCCGATCGGACCTCGTCGTTGAGCCGCTCCCCCAGCAGCGTGCGCGGCCGGTGCAGGCCCGGCGTGTCCAGGATGATCAGCTGCCAGTCCGGCCGGTGCACGATGCCCCGCACCACCCGCCGGGTGGTCTGCGGCTTGCTCGAGGTGATGACCACCTTGTCGCCGACGAGGGCGTTGGTCAGGGTCGACTTGCCCGCGTTCGGCCGGCCGACGAAGGCGACGAACCCGGCCCGGTGCGCCGTCGTACCCTCGCCGGCACTCATGGGGTCAGCGCGGGATCGGCGAGCGCGCCGGCCTCCGCCGCGAGCCGGTCCCGTCGCGCTCCCGCCAGGTGCGTCGAGACCGCGTTGATGATAGCCGTCAGCGGTACGGCGATGAGCGCGCCGAAGATTCCCGCCACCTCGGCCCCGATCGCGATGACGACGACCACGGCCAGCGGGTGCACCCGGACAAGCCGCCCCATCAGGAACGGCTGCAGGATGTGACCCTCGATCTGCTGCACCGCTACCACGCCGGCGAGCATCAGCAGGGCGTGGACCGGCCCCTGGTCGACCAGCGCCACGGCGACCGCGGCGATGCCGCTGATGGCGGCACCGACGACCGGGATGAACGCGCCGATGAAGACGAGGACCGCCAAGGGAAGCACCAGCGGCAGACCGAGGACCCAGGCGACCAGCGCGATGCCCAGGGCGTCGGTCAGCGCGATGACGAAGGTGGCCCGGACGTAGGCGGTGAGCACCGCCCAGGCCCGCTCGCCGCTGCCGTGCACCCGGTCGCGGGCCGGCTCGGGGAACAGCGAGACCAGCCAGCGCCAGATGCCGCGGCCGTCGTAGGTGAAGAAGATGGTCGCGAACAACGTGATGAAAAGCCCCGCGAGAAGGTGACCCGCGGTGGCGGTTGCCGCGACCACGGTGCCCCCGAGGTTGCCCGTCGAGCTGCTGCTGACACCGGAGCGCACCTTGTCGAAGAAGTCGTTGAGCTGCTTCTGGCTGAGCCCGAGGTGGTGCAGGTAGTGCTGCAGCTTGACCGTGCTGTCGTCGAACGAGGACCGCAGGTCGCCGAATCCCGATGAGAACTGCTGCGCCACCAGGGCGACGAGGGCGGCGAGGAAGGCGATGCCCGCGAGGACCACGATCAGGGTGGCGACGCTCCGCGGCAGGTGCCAGGACACCAACCGGTCGGCGATCGGTGACAGCGCGGCCGAGAAGAGCAGGCCGATGATGACCGGCACGAGGACGACCGAGAG
>DASYEF010000173.1:0-1781 GCA_036499185.1 Actinomycetes bacterium
GTCCATCCGTACGTCGACCCGGGCCGCGCTGAGCTCGAGGGCCGCCTTCAGCCCCTCGATCAGCCCGGTGTATTCGGCGACGTTGTTGGTGGTGACGCCGAGCGAGCCGTACCGCTCGAGCAGCACCTCACCGTCGGAGTCCCGGACGACCGCGCCGTAACCGGCCGGCCCGGGGTTGCCCCGCGAGCCGCCGTCGGCCTCCATCTGCACCCGTAAGCCGCTCACAGACCGGACTCCGGGGTGCGCACCATGATGCGGCGGCACTCCTCGCACCGCACCACCTCGTCGGCCGGTGCCGACTTGACCCGGGCCAGGTCGGCGCCGTAGAGCTCGATCCGGCAGCCGCCGCACCGGCCCTGCTTGACCAGGGCCGCGCCGAGTCCGGAGTCGAGCCGGATCTTGTCGTAGAGGGCGATCAGGTCGGCCGGCAGGTCACCGGCCAGCGGGGCCCGGGAGGACGTCTTGAACTCCTCCTCCTTGGTGATGTCCGCGTACGCCTCCTGGCGCCGCCGCTCGGCGGCCTCGCGCCGTTCGACGGCGGCCGAGAGCCGGCTCTTGATCTCGCCCAGCGTCCGCTCGGCGTCCTCGCGTTGCTCCATCAGCTCGAGCTCGGCGTCCTCCAGTTCGGACTGGCGCCGGTTGAGCGTGGCCAGCTCGTGCTGGAGCCCCTCGATCTCGCGCATCGCGCCGCCCGCGTCCAGCCGCTGCTGGTCGCGGGTCTTGCGGAGGCGGACCTGCTCGACGTCCTTCTCGAACCGGCTGATGTCGCGGTCGAGGTCGTCGACCGCGACCTGGGCCCGGACCCGCTGGTCTTCCAGGGCGGAGATCTCCCGCGCGACCGTCTCGATCTCGGCGAGCTCGGGCAGCGACTTGCGCCGGTGCGCGAGCTGGGCGAGGGCGGTGTCGATGGCCTGCAGGTCGAGCAAGCGGCGCTGGGCTTCCGGGGCGGCCTTCACGAGGGGGTCTCCTTGTTCTCGACTGGCCCGAACGCATGGACGGTCCAGGGATCGGTGTCCAGGTCGGACACGATGACTTCGGCGCCCAGCTCGCCGCGCAGCCATCCGGCCACCTCGTCGAGCCAGGGACGCTCCGTCGCCCAATGGGCGACGTCGAGCAGCGCGGGGCCTCCGCCGGCGACATGCTCGCTCGCCGGGTGATGGCGCAGGTCCGCACAGAGGTACGCGTCGACGCCGGCCCCGGCGGCCGCGGCCAGGAAACCGTCGCCCGCTCCCCCGCACACCGCCATCGTGCGGATCACCGCGGCCGGGTCACCGGCCGCGCGCACTCCGGCCGCGGTCACGGGCAGCCGCGATGCGACGAACGAGGCGAGGGAGTCGAGCGACATCGGGGCCGGCAGAGTGCCGATGCGACCGGCGCCGGTCCCTGGAACGGCCGCCGGCACCAGCGGCCGCAGGTCGCGCAGATCGAGCCGGGCCGCCAGCGCGTCGGAAACACCCGGGTTGGCGTTGTCAGCGTTCGTGTGCGCAACGTAAAGGGCCACGTCGTTGCGGATCAGCCGGTGCACGATGCGGCCCTTGTAAGTATCGGGCGCGATCGACGACACCGGCCGGAGCAGCAGGGGGTGGTGCGCCACGATCAGGTCGGCGCGCTCGTCGAGGGCCTGGTCGACGGTCTCGGGTACGCAGTCGACGACGCACAGGACGCGCTCGACCGGATGCCCGAAGTCGCCGAGCACGAGACCCACCCTGTCCCAGTCGTCCGCCCAGTCCCGCGGATAACGCAGGTCGAGGGCGGTCACCGCGTCCAGGACGGTGGGCGGT
>DASYEF010000174.1:0-5106 GCA_036499185.1 Actinomycetes bacterium
GTCGTCGGACAGCGGGTCGTCGTACGGCGCGTGCTGCGGGGGCAGACCGGCCCATCCGGCGGACCTGCGCTGACCGACCTGCTCGGCGTCTGCGAGGCGTGGGGGCCCGAGATCGCGGCCGTCCGGGGCGAGGACGGCGCGCTGGTCGAGATCCCGCTCGCCGACATCGTCTCCGGTAAGCCGGTGCCGCCGCGCCCGTCGAGGTTCACCCGGCTCTCGGTCGACGAGGTCGAACGCCGGGCCACTGCATTGTTCCGTCCTGCGGTCATCGAGGAGGTCGGCGACTGGCTGCTGCGGTACTCAGGTGGCGTCAATGGCCGACCCAACTCGATCCTTCCGATCGGCGATCCGGGGCTGCCGTTGGAGGAGGCGCTCGCCGTGGCCGAGACGTTCTACGCCGCCCATGACCGCAGTCCCTGCGCCCAGGTCGTCGTCGGGTCCGAGGTCCAGGTCGCGCTCGAGGACCGTGGCTGGACCCGATTGCGGCCCGACGAGTCCGATACCGATGTCCAACTCGTCGGCGTCGCCGCGCTGTCGCGGACCCTGGCCGGAGTCGACACCGGCACCGTCGACCTCGCCGACACGGTGCGCTACGACTGGCTCGTCGGGAACGATCGCGCCCAAGCCAACTTCGCCGTCGTCTCCCAGTCGCTGGCGCTGCCGGACGCGGCGTTCGTCGAGATCGCGGAGGACGGCGCCCAGGTGGCCCGGGGCCGGGTCAACCTCGATGGCGACTGGGCGTTCTTCGGTGACCTCACCGTCCAGCCGGCGGCCCGGCGCCGCGGCCTGGCCCGCACCGTGATGGCAGCAGTCACCGCATGGTCAGCCGAGCGCGGCGCATCGGTGATGCTGCTGCAGGTGCTGGCCGACAACGAGCCGGCCCAAGCGCTCTACGCGTCGCTCGGCTTCGAGCGGCACCACAGCTACCGCTACCTCACCCCGCCGGACGTCGAGCCTGTCGCCACCCGGTGACGGGCGCAGTGCCTACACGCCGTTGAAGAGGTCGGTCTCGAGCCCGTTCTCGTCGTACGGGCCGGCCTTCGCGCCCTTGGCGATCCGGTAGAACTCCTGGCCCCAGAAGTCGTTCTCCGAGCCCTCGCTCATCGCGAAGAAGGGACTATCCGCGGTGATCTGGGTGGCGTGCGCCCGCAGCGCCGCCATCTTGGCGTCGTAGTAGTCGGTGCCGTCGACCGCAGCGGTCAGGTTCTCGTCCTCGGTGACGAACGGAGGCAGGTTGTCGGGGTCGATCCCCTCGAACGACTCGGTGTCGCCGGCCTCGCGCAGCCGGCGCAGGCCCTCGCGCATCCGGCTGGCCGACATCGCGCCCCAGTAGATTTTGGGGATGTCGTGCGCCTCGCCGAGGTCGGTCCGGTACGACGGCACCGCGGCCAGCGAGGCGGCGTACGTCGCGACCCGGTGCGCCTTGATGTGATCGGGGTGCCCGTAGCCGCCGAACTGGTCATAGGTCACCAGCACCTGCGGCCTCACCTCCCGGATCACCGCGACCAAGTGGTCGGCAGCAGCAGTCAGGTCGGCGTTCCAGAATGCGTTCGCGTGCACGTCGTCGGCCGCGATCGCGTAACCGTCCTCGTGCCACTTCATCCCGGAGTCGCGGTAGGCGCCGAAACCGCCGAGGTAACGGAAGTCGGTGACGCCGAGGGCGGCCATCGCGTTGGTCAGCTCGATCTTGCGCTGGTCGCCGAGGGTGTCATCCTTGTCTGCTGCCATGTGCTCCATCTCGGGCACCAGGATCTCGCCCATCTCGCCGCCCGTGCAGGTCACCAGGGTGACGCCGACGCCCTCGGCGACGTAGCGCGCCATCGTGGCGCCCTGGCCGATGCTCTCGTCATCAGGGTGCGCGTGGACGAGGAGGAGGTGCTTGTCGGGGGCAGACGAGGTCATGCCCAGAACCCTAGTCGGCGACGGGGACAGGCCGGTCGGTGAGTTCGCTCACGAACGCGACGTCCGCGGGCAGCCAGGCCACCGTGTCGAGCTCGCCGATCTCCAGCCACCGGATCTCGTCGTGGTCGCCAGGACTCGGAGTCGGCTCGCCGTCGACGAGGCTGGCCAGGGCGACCCGCAACTCGAGCCCGGGCCCGATCTCGACGGTCGCGTCAAACCAGCCGGCCACCTGGATCGTGCAGCCGAGCTCCTCGTGGATCTCGCGGACCGCGGCCTCCTCGGGGGTCTCGCCCGGCTCGACCTTGCCGCCCGGGAACTCCCACCCGCCTGCAGAGTCGGACTCCGGAGCGCGGCGGGCTGCGAGCAACCGGCCTTCATGCACGATCGCGACGCCGACGACGAGGGTCATGGCCGAAGCGTACCGATCAGCCGCGCGGCTGGAGGGCGAGCTGGCGAGCCTGCGCGACCAGCGTCCCGGTGGAGTCCCAGACCTCGCAGTCCTCCTCGAACAGGCCACCCGCGACAGTCCGGGTCGCATGCCGCACGATCGCCCAACCGGGCGCCGGCCGAGCCCGGACATGGGCGGTCAGCTCGAGCGTCGGGGCCCAGCCGGGCAGGCCGAGATCGAAGGTGACCGGTGGCAGCGCGTCCACGACCAGGAGCAATGACATCGCATCCAGCGGCCGGTCGTCGGCGAGCTTGAACCAGCCCTGGAGCACGCCCGTGCGACCGGGCCTGCCGATCGTCCAGCCTGCTGTCGCCGGGTCGAAACGAGTGCCGAACCGCTCCAGCAGGGGCGCGATCTTCTTGAAGTCCTCGGGCGCATCCCGCGACTCGAGGCAGTCCTCGACGGGCGGCAGCACCGGAGGCGCCAGCGCGATTCCGAGTGCCGCAGCGGCGGCGTCCGAAGCCGGGTCGTGAGCACGGTCGAGGTCGCCGAACGTCGCGAGGGCGGCGATCCGCGGCACCCGTACGCCGTCGACGTCCTGGGCCAGGGTCGCGGCGACGGTGGAGAAGCGGCCACCGGAGCGGACCACCTCGGTCTCGACGTACGCCGGCCCCGCGACCGAGGCCGAGGCGAAGTGCGAGCTCACCGCGAACGGGTCCCGGTGGTTCTTGGCCGGGACGACGACCGCGAGCTCAGCGGCGACCGCCTTGCCGATGACCGCGAGCAGGTAGCCGCCGTTGATTCCGCCGCCGACGTGCCAGCCCGGGGCCAGCTCGGCACCGTGCACACCCGCGTCGAGCGCGGTGACGACGGTGTCGCGGTCGAACTCGAAGGTCATCGCCCTGCTCTCGTGTCATGGTCCGGTCCGGTACGGTCGAAACGACTCGACCGACTGTAGGGGAACATCTGTGACCATCCGACGCGTGCTGCCGGCCGTGGTTGTCGTGCTCCTCACATCGACCGCGCTGGCGGGCTGCGGTGGGGGCGGATCGAGCAAGCCCGAAGCGGCGAAGAGCACGGCGACCCGGGCGCCGTTGCCGACCGACACGAACACCAAGCTCCCGGCGCTGCCGAAGAAGTTCAAGCTCGAGCGGCCGAAGGCCAAGTCGACGATCCTGCCGTCGGCGACCCTCTCGGCGGTTCCGGGCAGCAGCGAGATCTACTCGGCCGCGGACGCCCGCACCATCGAGGGGTTCCCGGTCCCCAAGGGCGCCAAGGTCAAGGACCCGGGCGCACTGGAGGAGACGTGGCAGTTCGACATCGCCACCACCGACCCAACCAAGGTGCTCGACTTCTACAAGAGCGTGCTCCCTCAGATGGGCTACACGGTCCGCACCGACGTGACCTACACACTCGCCTACGAGCCGGTGCACTGGGACATCGTCTTCGACGGCAAGGTCTCCGGCTCGATGGCCGTGGACAAGAAGGACCACACCGTCTTCGTGGTCGTGAACCCTCCGGGCCAAGCCGCCCTTCCCGGCGACCAGTAGCCACTATCCTCTGCGCCATGAGCGGGACCACCTGCGAGTGCGGCACTGTCGCGCTCGAGGCGTGCGCCGACTGTGCGCAGCCGGTCTGCGACGACCATCTCTACGCCAGCGCGGACGGCCGCCGCCTCTGCGTCGACCACGGCCGCGAGGCCGGCCTGGAGGCCGATCGCATCCGCGACGAGGCCGTACGCGAAGCGAAGTTCCACCGCGCTGCGGCACTGCGCGACCGCCGTGCCCGGGCCACTGCGCTGGCGACGGGCGAGGCCTGGGTCGCAGCTGTCGACTGGGCGTCGCAGGCAGCGGAGGCGTGGGCCGCGGCCGAGGACGCCGATCAAGTGCCTGGGATCCTGGCGATGCCGCGCGGACGGTTCCGGTTCGCGACCTTCCTGCGCGTCGACACCACGATGCGGACCCGGGTCAGCTCCCGCGACGACCAGGTCGCCGCGCTCGACTCGGTCGTGCTGGGCCGCACCGGCCACGTCGCCCTGATCTCGCGCCGCAGCGCCGACGCGGGCTGGCATGCCGAGGCGTCGTACGGACCCGACGAAGACCTGCCCCCCGAAGTCCGCACCTCCCTGTCCAAGCTGCTGGCCTGAGATGGCCGATCACTCGGCGGCTGGGCACCGCGGCTCGAAACGGCCAGTCGGTACGCCGGCGTACCCCGGCGAGAACGCTCGAGTGCGACTCATAGCCACCCTTCGTGCCGACGTTCGCCTAATGCTGCTCTCGACGCTGATCCCTCTCGCCGCTGTCTTCGAAGGTGTCAGTCTGGTGGTGCAACGCCACCATTCCGTGGAATCCGTTGTCAGCGGGCTCGTGCTCGCCCTGGTGGGCGTCGCCGTGTGCTCGTCGTACGCGCTACGCTTCTCATCGATCCTCGTAGGAGACGCCTGGACCACCACCCCGGTCCGACGTACGACACGGATGGTGCTGCTCTACTCCTGGAACGTGTACTTCGGCGCGCTGCCGGCGTCTGCGCCTGCGGCTGGCGCTTGGTCCACTAGGACCTGGCCCTCAGACGCTGAGCGGCCGCCGTTCGTCGAGCCTGTCGAGACGCGGTGACCGAGGTCGCGATGGTTTCGACAGGCTCAACCGGCGGTGGTCGGGTCCGCAGGAACCGGACCACCGCTGATTGAGCTTGCCAGCCGTGGTCGGGTCCGCAGGAACCGGACCACCGCTGATTGAGCTTGCCGGCGGTGGTCGGGTCCGCAGGAACCGGACCACCGCTGATTGAGCTTGCCGGCGGTGGTCGGATCCGCAGGAACC
>DASYEF010000175.1:0-6200 GCA_036499185.1 Actinomycetes bacterium
AGCAGGATGTCGAGCGCGCCGACGACGACGTACTGGCTGGCGACCATTCCGACCAGGACCGCTGCCGGCGGGTCGTGGCGCAGCTCGCGGAGCCCTTCGAGAGCGGCGCTCGCCAGTCTGTCGCCCTGGGCGGGCTCGCCGTGTCCGGCGGCGCCGAGTCGGTGCTCACGCTGTTCGGTGTGCTCATGCTCGTGGCGGGAGCGTCCGTCGCCGGGCTGCCCACCGGTCGCGGTGAACCCGCCATGAACGGCGCAGCTGACCGGCTGGTCAGCGCTGCTCTTGAGGGCCTCCGCGAGCTGCGCCACGACCCGCCGGCCGCGGTTCTGGTCGGCATGGTCGCCAGCCAGTACGTCGTGGTCGGCGCGCTCGACATCCTGCTCATCGTCTTCGCCCTGGAGGAGCTCGGCACCGACAGCTCCGGCCCCGGCCTCCTAGGCAGCGCGCTGGGCATCGGCAGCGTGCTGGGCGGCATCGTCACCGTGGCGCTCGTGGGCCGGCGGCGGCTCAGTCCCGCCCTCGCTGCCGGGATCGTGGCGACCGGCGTACCGCTCACCCTGGTGCCACTGGGTGCGACGACACCCGGCGTCGCCGTGCTCCTCGCGGTCTGCGGCGCCGGCAAGAGCTTCTTCGACGTGGCAGCGCGCACCCTGATGCAGCGCACCGTGCCGGACCGGGTGCTGGCCCGGGTGTTCGGCGTCCAGGAGTCGCTGATGTCGGCCGCGATCGCGCTCGGCTCCGCGCTGGCCCCCGGTGCGGTTGCCCTCTGGGGTGCCGCGGGAGCGGTGGCGGCGACCGGCGCCCTTCTGCCGGTGACCGGCGCCCTCTCCTGGCGCTGGCTGCATCGACTGGATGCCATGTCCGACCCGCCGGGGCCCCACCTCGCGCAGCTGCGCGCCACGCCGACCCTGCGGCTCGCCGCGCTTCCCCAGCTCGAGCGCCTCAGCCGCGACGCGACCGAGCTGGTCGTGCCGGCCGGTGCCCCTGTCGTCACCGAGGGCGAGCCGGGCGACCTGTTCTACGTCCTGCTCGACGGCCAGGTGGTCGTCACCAGACACGGCGAGGAGGTACGCCGCCTCGGTCCTGGCTCGTCGTTCGGCGAGATCGCCCTGCTGAACCACTCACCACGCACCGCCACCGTGCGCGCCGTGACCGACACCCGGATGGTCACGGTGCGCCGCATCGACTTCCTGCGCACCGTGCGCAGCGGGCTCGGCTCGTTCGGGGCCGCCGAGGACGTCGCCCGGACCTACCTGGAGGCGGACGAGCGGGGCTCCGGCACCGCAGACACCTGACCGTGCGGGCCGACGTCGATGGCCGTGCCCTGCACCGCGAGGACGACCGGGAGACCGTCGGCCAGTGACTCGGCCCGGGCCTTGATCGCGTCGAGGGCGTCGTCGGTGCGGGCCGGTGAGTGGTGGAAGAGGACGAGGGTCCCGGCACCGCACCTGCGGGCCAGCGCGAGGCAGTCCTCGACCGTCGCGTGGCCGTAGTCGACGGCCACCGGCCGCTCGCCGTCGAGGAACTGCGCGTCATGGACGAGTACGTCGACGCCGTCGAGCATCTCGAGCAGGTCGTCGGACATGCCGGCCGCGGGCGCGTGGTCGGGCAGGTAGGCCACCGAGCCCGCGCCGTCGGACACGCGCAACCCGAAGGTGCGGCCGCCCTTGTGGGCCACGTCGACGGCCTGTACGTCGAAGCCTTCGACCTTGTGGTGGCCGGCCTCCATCGCGTGCACGGTCCAGCTGCCGTGCAGGCCCTCCGGCGGAATCGGGAACGACGGCGGCGAGAACGCCTGCGCGAGCAGGTCCCGGCCGGTGCGCCCGTCCTGCGCGGGGACGAAGAGATCGACCTGCGCGCCCTCCCGGTCTCCCGCCGCAAAGAACGGCACGCCCTGCATGTGGTCCCAGTGCAGGTGGCTGAGCACGATCGAGCCCTGGAACGGCGCGCCGTCGAGCAGCGGCGTCAGGGTGCGCAGACCGGTGCCGGCGTCCAGCACCAAGGTGGGCGGCGTGGTCGGGTCCGGGCGCACCGCGATGCACGACGTGTGTCCGCCGTACCGGACGAACTCCGGCCCCGGCGCGCACGTCGAGCCACGCACCCCGAGCAGCTCAAGTCTCACCGGCCACTCACGGGCGGCGACGCTAGCAGGGCAGACCCGCGGGGCGGCGAGGTTGGGAAAAGATCGGCGGGACGGCTCAGCCGCGCAGCCGGACGAGGCCCTCCTGGGCCGCGGTTGCCACGAGGCGGCCGTCCTCGGTGAACAGGCGGCCGAGGGCGAACCCCCGGCCACCCGAGGCGGACGGCGACACCTGGTCGTAGAGCAGCCACTCGTCGGCGCGCAGCGGCCGGTGGAACCACATCGCGTGGTCCAGCGACGCCGGCTGCAGCCGCGGGTCGCCGAGCCACGTGTCGTGCGGGACGACGCTGACCGAGAGCAGGGACAGGTCCGACGCGTAGGCCAGGACCGCGGCGTGCAGCACCGGGTCGTCCCCGAGCTTCCCGGCCGCCCGCAGCCAGACCCGGGCCAGCGCGGGGTGCAGGTCGTCGCGCAGGGCGCCGCCGGGGCGGGAGTCGCCGGCGTACCGCAGGTCCAGCGCGGCCCACTCGCGGTCCCACTCCTCGCGGGGGCGGCCGGTCAGCCGGGCCAGGACGTCACCGAGCTCGGGGCAGTCGTCCGGGCCGGCGACCGCCGGCAGCACGTCCTGGTGGTCGAGCCCGTCCTCGGGCAGCTGGAAGGACGCCGACATGTAGAAGATCGACTTGCCGTGCTGCCGGGCGACTACCCGCCGGGTCGAGAAGGACCGACCGTCCCGGGTGCGCTCGACGTCGTACACGATCGGGACCCGGGTGTCGCCGGGCCGCAGGAAGTAGGCGTGCAGCGAGTTGACCAGGCGGTCCGGGTCCGTGGTGCGGGCCGCGGCCACCAGGGCCTGCGCGGCGACCTGGCCGCCGAACACCCGCTGGAGCGCGGTGTCGGGCTGGCGGCCCCGGAAGAGGCAGTCCTCGATGGTCTCGAGGTCGAGCAGGGCCAGCAGCTCGTCGACGGACTGGGGCATGGCCGGAATCCTGGCAGCCGTTAGTTTGCAGGCGTGACCCGGTTCGCCCTGCAGCCGCGCTGGTGGGCGTGGCACGCGCTGCTGGTGGCCGTCCTGGTCTCGTTCGGCTGGCTCGGGCACTGGCAGCTGGGTGACTTCGAGGACAAGGGCCACCATGCTCCGGCAGGCACCCGCCCCGTGGTCGCGCTCGACCGGCTCGACCGCCCGGGCGGCTTGCTCGCGGACGACGCCCTCGGGCGGCGGATCCGGGTCACCGGCACCTACGACCAGGCGCACACCACCGTGGTCCCCGACCGGACCGAGCCGCACGGAAGCGACCACGGGTTCCTCGTCGTCACGCCGCTGCACACCACGTCCGGCGTCCTGCCCGTCGTTCGGGGCTGGCTGCCGACCCTCGCGTCACCGGCCCTGAAGCCGCCGACCGGCACCGTCGCCGTCACGGGCCTCCTGCAGCGGTCCGAGGACGGGCCGCCCCCCGGCGCACCGGTCGACGTGGGTGCCCGTCGGCTCCCCTACGTCGCGACGGTGACCGTGCTCGACCTGTGGCCCTACCCGGCGGCGAGCCTCTACGACGGCTACCTGGCGTTGCGGACCGAGGATCCCGCACCGGCCGCGTCACCGGAGCCGGTCGCGGCCCAGCCGGTCAGCACCGGCGGTGTGGCGCGCTGGCGCAACCTGGCGTACGCGCTGCAGTGGTGGCTGTTCGCGGGCGCCGCGGTCTTCTTCTGGTGGGTGGTGCTCAGGCGGGCGGCACGGGAGCAGCAGGAGCGGGCGGGCGACCCGCCGCCTCCTGACGGCGCAGGTCACCCGTCACTCGCCGCTCCGCGACGAACGACATGAGCGGCACGGTGCCGGCCAGCAGGACCAGCACGGTGCGCACCGGCTTCCAGCGCAGCCGGTAGGCGAGGTGGAATGCGACGGCGACGTAGACGAGGTAGAGGTAGCCGTGCGCGGTCCACAGGATGCTGGCGGCGGCGTCACCGACGTACCAGGGCCAGAAGCTCAGCGCTAGGAGGCAGCTCGTCGCCAGCACGACACCGGTGACGTAGGCCATCACGCGGTAGCGCAGCAGGACACCAGTGGGCACGCTTGGAGCCTAACGAGAGGTACGGCGACGGCGGACCCGGGTCACACGCCGAAGCTGCTGTCGCTGGACCCCGCGGTGCCCGTCGGCGCCGGCTGCGGCGCACCGGGACCATGGCCGTCGCCCGGCCCCCCGCCGAACCGGCCGAAGCCGCCGGCGGTGAAGGAGTCCATGTCGATGACGTGGTCGGCGGTGACCGAGCTGCCCTTCTTCTCCCCAGTGACGACCACGTTGGCACCCTTCTTGATGCTCGCGAGGCCCTCGCGCTGCGCACCCACCCCGGCTGCCGAGCCGACCGCGTAGGTCTGGGTGAAGCCGTCGTCGCTCTTCACCGTGATGGACGTGTCGCTCACGCTGGTCGTCTTGCCGCGCTGCACCACGACGGTCCGGTAACCGCCGTTGCCGTCGGGGACAACGAGCTCACCGTGCAGGGCGCCGGCGAGCCCCATCAGGCCGCCACCGAGCATGGGGCCGCGGGCGAACCGCTTGAGGGCCTTGCCCTGGGGCCCGAGGCGCTGTCCCTCGCGGCCGCTGGCGGACGGGCTGGAGGTCGCCGCCGCCGACGAGAGGGAGGGTTGGTCGCTGCCACCGCTGCGCGCCAGCGCAGCTCCCGCGGCCCCGGCTGCCCCCAGGGCCAGTACGACGACGGCCGCCGTCACGACACCCCGGCGCACCCGGTCGGAATGGCCCGAGCTCGGTGGCAGCTGCGAGTCGTCCGAGCCGATCGCGTCCACCGGCGCGGTGGCGCCGGGGAACGACCACGGGTCGGGCTGGGGGCGGGTCTCGTCCTCGGACATCGGGCTCACCTCGGGTGGTCTCAGGCGGGGTGACGGACCGGCGGAGCCGGCGATTCGGATGTCGGCGCCGCCGACGGGGCTTCCCCATGCTCCCCCGGGAACCTGTGATCAGCCTGTGAGCCGGCTGCCGATCCCGCGGCGCGGGCGTCCTCACCGGGTTCGGGCTCCGGCGGGTCCAGGAGCGGGAGCTCGACGAGGAACCGGCTGCCGGAACGGAGCGCCGACTGGACCCCGACCCGGCCGCCGTGCGCGGCCACCAGGGCCGCCACGATCGAGAGCCCCAGACCGCTGCCGCCGGCCGCTCGGGTCCGGGACGGGTCGGCCCGGTAGAACCGCTCGAACACCTTGGCGCGGTCCTCCTCGGACATGCCCGGGCCGTGGTCGGTCACCGAGACCAGCGCAGTGCCCGCCCCGGGGCCCGGGCCGACCGCGAGACCGATGGCCACCGGAGAACCGTTCGGGGTGTGGGTGATCGCGTTGGACACCAGGTTGGTGACGATCTGGCGCAGCCGGTCCTCGTCCCCGAGAACAACCGGCGCGACGTCGCCGTCGACCGACAAGGTGATGTCGCGATCGGGCGCGAGCACCCGGGTGTCGTGCACCACGTCGCCGAGCACGCCGATCAGGTCGACCGGGGCCAGCTCGATCGGGCGCTGCTGGTCGAGGCGGGCGAGCAGCAGCAGGTCCTCGACGAGCAGCCCCATCCGGGCCGCTTCGTCCTCGACCCGGCGCATCACCCGGTCCAGCTCCTCACCGCTCGGCACCCCGCCCTGGCGGTAGAGCTCGGCGAACCCGCGGATCGAGGTCAGCGGGGTACGCAGCTCATGGCTCGCGTCGGCGACGAACCGGCGCATCCGCTGCTCGGACGCCAGCGCCGAGCTCTCGGACGCCTCGCGGGCCCGGAACGCGGTCTCGATCTGGCCGAGCATCGCGTTGAACGCCTGCGACAGCCGCCCGACCTCGGTGCGCGGGTCCCGTTCGGGCACCCGCTGGCTGAGGTCGCCCGCCGCGATGCCAGCCGCGGTCGTCTCCATCTCGGCGAGCGGGCGCAGCGAGGTGCGGACGACGACATATGCCAGACCGCCCAGGAGGGCGAGGACGACGGCGCCGACGATCAGCTCCAGGATCACCAGCTGGTGGGTGGTGTCCTCGACGTCGCTCAGTGAGACCGCGCGGACGTACAGGATCGGCACGGGACGCAGCCCCGGCGCCCCGCCGACGGTGGCCCGCACCAACACCCGCCAGTCGTCACCGTGGCCCGCG
>DASYEF010000176.1:0-5773 GCA_036499185.1 Actinomycetes bacterium
TCATCCTCAAGACCAGCCCGCTCCAGGAGCTCGTTGCGGCTGTCCGTACCGCAGCGGCCGGGGAGATCATGGTGAGCCCGGAGCTGTTGGCCAGGTTGCTCAACCGCTTGCACCGCCGCCACGAGAAGCCGGTGCACGAGCTGACCACCAGGGAAGCAGAGATCCTCGAGCTGATCGCGGAGGGCCTGACCAATGCAGCGATCGCAACGAGACTGTTCATCTCGGTGAACACGGTGCGCAACCACGTGCAGAACATCCTGGCGAAGCTCGACGCGCACTCGAAGCTGGAGGCCCTCTCGATCGCGATCAGGGACGGGCTCATAGCACCGCCGAGGGCGTCCACGACCTGAGACCGTGGCAGCCGACCAGAACTACGGACGGCCACGGCTCGTTCCGACCACCATGTGCGACTCCTCCCCGCCGCCGTCGACCGACCCCTCACGCCGCCGCGTGCTCGGCCTGGCCGCGACCGCAGGAGGCGGGAGCCTGCTGCTGGCGGCGTGCGTGGGCGCAGGAGGTTCCGCGAGCGGTGCGAGTGACCCGGCGGCGTCCAAGGGTGGCAGCGGCACGCAGCTGGTTGCGACCTCGAAGGTGCCGGTCGACGGAGGCGTCGTCCTGGACGGGCCGCAGGTCGTCGTGACGCAACCCACCAGTGGGACCTTCAAGGCCTTCACCGCCGTCTGCACCCACCAGCAGTGTCTCGTCGGCAGCGTGAAGAACGGGCTGATCACCTGTCCGTGCCACGGCTCGCAGTACAGCGCCACCGACGGGTCCGTGCAGCGCGGTCCGGCGCAGGCACCACTGAGCGAGATCGCGGTCACCGTGACCAACGGGCAGATCGTCGAGGCCTGACCGACCGCCTCGTCGGCGGCACCTCCGGGTGCTTGCCGTCGGTCGTAGGGTTGTCACGTGGCTGATCCGGCGTCGTACCGACCCTCGCCGGGGTCCATCCCGGACGCCCCTGGCGTCTACCGGTTCCGCGACGACCAGGGCCGGGTCATCTACGTCGGCAAGGCACGCAGCCTCCGCTCGCGGCTGTCGTCGTACTTCCAGGACCTGTCCAACCTGCACGCCCGCACCCAGACGATGGTGACGACCGCCTCGGCGGTGGAGTGGACCGTCGTCAGCACCGAGGTCGAAGCACTGCAGCTGGAGTACAGCTGGATCAAGGAGTTCGACCCGCGCTTCAACATCCGCTACCGCGACGACAAGAGCTACCCGAGCCTCGCAGTGACTCTCAACGAGGAGTTCCCCCGCTTGCAGGTGATGCGGGGCGCCAAGCGCAAGGGGGTGCGCTACTTCGGGCCCTACTCCCATGCCTGGGCGATCCGGGAGACCCTGGACCTGCTGCTCCGCGTCTTTCCCGCGCGCACCTGCTCGGCCGGGGTGTTCAAGCGGGCCGGCCAGGTCGGCCGGCCGTGCCTGCTCGGCTATATCGGCAAGTGCTCCGCGCCCTGCGTCGGCCGGGTCAGCGCCGAGGAGCACCGCCGGATCGTCGAGGACTTCTGCGACTTCATGGCCGGCCAGACATCGACGTACCTGCGGCGTCTCGACAAGGACATGCACATCGCGGCGGCCAACCAGGAGTACGAGCGGGCGGCCCGGCTGCGCGACGACATCAAGGCGCTGGAGCGCGCCGTCGAGAAGCAGTCGGTGGTGCTCGGCGACGGCACCGACGCCGATGTCGTGGCCTTCGCCGAGGACCCGCTCGAAGCCGCGGTCCAGGTGTTCTACGTGCGCGGGGGCCGGGTCCGGGGCCAGCGTGGATGGGTGGTCGACAAGGTCGAGGACCTCACCACCGGTGACCTGGTCGAACACTTCGTGCAGCAGGTGTACGGCGGTGCCGACCCGTCGGAGCGGGAGGCCGGCTGGGGCGAGACCGTCCCGCGCGAGGTCCTGGTCCCCGCGCTCCCCCCGGACTCCGAAGCCGTCCAGGAGTGGCTCTCGGGGCTGCGCGGGAGCCGGGTCGACCTACGGGTGCCGCAGCGTGGCGACAAGCGGGCCCTGATGGAGACGGTGGGGCGGAATGCGGCGCAGTCCCTCGCGCTGCACAAGACCCGCCGGGGCAGCGACCTGACGAGCCGCAGCGTGGCGCTGCAGGAGCTGCAGGACGCCCTCGGTCTCGTCGAGGCCCCGTTGCGCATCGAGTGCTTCGACGTCTCGCACCTTCAGGAGAGCGACGTCGTCGCCTCGATGGTCGTCTTCGAGGACGGTCTCGCCCGCAAGAGCGAGTACCGGCGCTTTGTCGTCAAGGGCTACGCCGGTCGCGGCGACGTCGCGTCCATCTACGAGGTCGTCAGCCGGCGGTTCCGCCGTTACGTCGAGGAGCGGGCCGAGACCGGCGAGGTCGACGGCGTCGACAGGGCGGACGAACTGGCCGACGGTGGCCAACCCGGCGTACCCCAGGGGATCGATCCCGAGACCGGCCGGCCGCGCCGGTTCGCCTACCCGCCCAACCTGGTCGTGGTCGACGGCGGAGCACCGCAGGTCGCTGCCGCGCAGCGGGCACTGGACGAGCTCGGCGTGGACGACGTCGCCCTGTGCGGGCTGGCCAAGCGGCTCGAGGAGGTCTGGCTGCCGAACGAGTCGCACCCGGTGCTGCTCCCACGGACCAGTGAGGGTCTCTACCTGCTCCAACGGGTCCGTGACGAGGCCCACCGCTTCGCGATCACCCATCACCGCAACCGCCGGTCGCGCTCGATGACGGCCAGCGCGCTCGACGGGATCCCCGGTCTCGGCGAGACCCGCCGCAAGGCGCTGCTGCGCCACTTCGGGTCGCTGCGCAGGCTCTCGGCCGCCGGGGTCGACGAGGTCGCGGAGGTCTCCGGCATCGGGCCGCAGACCGCCCAGGCGGTGGTGGACGCCCTGGCCGCACGCCGTCCGGAGCCCGCCGTGAACACCGCCACCGGAGAGATCCTGGAGTCCGTTCCCGATCGCGGGAGCACCGATCGCGGAACCATGGGGGAGCGGCCTTGAGCCCGGTGGTCGAACCGGCACCCGGGCCGGCGGGGGACGACGCCGCCGACGGCGCGCACCTGCCCGACCTGGCGATCATCACCGGGATGTCCGGCGCGGGCCGGAGCACGGCCGCCAACGTGCTCGAGGACCTCGGCTGGTTCGTGGTGGACAACCTGCCACCGGCCCTCCTGCCGACGCTGGCCGAGCTGGGCGGGCGCTCGCGCGGCGACGTCGCGCGGATGGCCGCAGTCGTCGACGTACGCAGCCGGGCCTTCTTCGCGGACCTGACCGCCGCGCTCGCTCAGCTCGCCGCCGACGGCAGTGACCCGCGGATCATCTTTCTCGAGGCGTCCGACGACGCGCTGGTACGCCGGCATGAGGCCGTCCGCCGTCCGCACCCTCTGCAGGGGGACGGGCGGCTCGTCGACGGCATCGCGCGCGAGCGCGAAATGCTGCGCGACCTGCGTGCGGATGCGGACATCGTGCTCGACACGACCGATCTCAACGTGCACGAGCTCGGTTCCAAGGTGCTCTCCGCGTTCGAGCAGGACACTGCGGGCCTGCACGCCACGGTGATGTCCTTCGGGTTCAAGTACGGGCTCCCCGTCGACGCCGACCTGGTGGCCGACGCGCGATTCCTGCCCAACCCCTACTGGGTGCCCGAGCTGCGCCCGCTCAGCGGCCGTGACGACGCGGTGCGCGACTACGTGCTGGCGCAGGTCGGCGCGGTCGAGTTCCTCGACACCTATGAGCAGCTCTTGGACATCATCGGTGCCGGCTACCAGCGAGAGGGCAAGCGCTACGTCACCGTCGCGATCGGGTGCACCGGCGGCAAGCACCGTTCGGTGGCCATCGCCGAGGACCTGGCGGCCCGGATGCGCACGCACGGCGTGGACGCGACGGTCCTGCACCGCGACCTGGGGCGCGAGTGACGGCCCAGGGGACGGCCACGACGGAGCCGGACGGGTTCACCGCTGTCGTCGCGCTGGGTGGGGGCCACGGGCTCGCCAACAGCCTCAAGGCATTGCGCCGGGTGACCCCCAGCCCCACTGCCGTGGTGACCGTCGCCGACGACGGCGGGTCGAGCGGCCGGCTGCGACGAGAGCTCGGCGTGCTGCCGCCGGGCGATCTGCGGATGGCGCTGGCGGCACTGTGCGGCGACGACGAGTGGGGCCGCACGTGGAGCGAGGTCGTGCAGCACCGGTTCCGCAGCGAGGGTGCCCTGCACGAGCACGCTGTCGGCAACCTGCTCATCGTGGCGCTCTGGGAGCTGCTCGACGACTCGGTCACCGGGCTGGACTGGGTGGCCCGCCTGCTCGGGGTGCAGGGGCGGGTGCTGCCGATGTCCGTCGTACCTCTCGAGATCGAGGCCCTCGTCGAGGACGACGACGGCTCGCTGCGTCCCGTGCGTGGGCAGGTCGCCGTCGCCACCACGAGTGGCCGGGTCCGTAGCGTCTCGCTGCTGCCCGAGGCTCCGCCGGCCTGTCCCGAGGCCGTGTCGGCGGTCATGTCGGCGGACTGGGTGGTGCTCGGCCCGGGGTCCTGGTTCACCAGCGTGCTCCCACACCTGCTCGTCCCGGACCTCGCAGCAGCGATCTGCGCCACCACCGCACGACGGCTGCTCGTGCTCAACCTGGACCAGCAGCCGGGTGAGACCGAGGGGTTCGCCCCGGAGAGCTACCTCGAGGTCCTCACCGACCACGCACCGGACCTTGCCCTCGATGTCGTGCTCGCCGACCCCACGACCGTCACCAACCGCGCCGCCCTCCAGGACGCCGCCGACCGGCTCGGCGCCGAGGTCGTGCTCGCGCCGCTGGCCCGTGCGGACCACCCGGACCAGCACGACCCCGATCTGCTGGCGACCGCCCTCGACCGCCTCTTCGTCCGTGATCGACAGCCGAGTGACAGGATCTGAGCCCATGGCCATGACCGCCGCCGTGAAGGACGAGCTCGCCCGCCTCACGGTCACCAAGCCGTGCTGCCGCAAGGCTGAGGTGTCCTCCATGCTCCGGTTCGCCGGCGGGCTGCACATCGTCAGCGGCCGCATCGTCGTGGAAGCCGAGCTGGACACGGGCGCGACCGCTCGCCGGCTGCGCAAGGACATCGCCGAGGTCTACGGCCACGCCTCCGACGTCGCGGTCGTCGCGCCGGGCGGTCTGCGCAAGGGCAGCCGATACCTCGTGCGGGTGGCCAAGGACGGCGAAGCGTTGGCCCGGCAGACCGGCCTGCTCGACGGTCGCGGTCGACCGGTGCGCGGCCTGCCACCCCAGGTGGTGTCCGGAGCCATGTGCGACGCCGTGTCGGCCTGGCGCGGTGCCTTCCTCGCCCACGGGTCGCTCACCGAACCGGGGCGTTCCTCGTCGCTGGAGATCACCTGTCCCGGACCCGAGTCGGCGCTCGCGCTGGTCGGATCGGCCCGTCGCCTCGGCGTGCCGGCCAAGGCCCGCGAGGTCCGCGGCGTCGACCGCGTCGTGATCCGCGACGGCGATGCGATCAGCGTGATGCTCACCAAGCTCGGCGCGCACGACAGCGTCCTGGCATGGGAGGAGCGGCGGATGCGCCGCGAAGTCCGTGCCACGGCGAACCGGCTGGCCAACTTCGACGACGCCAACCTCCGACGCTCGGCCCGGGCAGCCGTTGCGGCCGGCGCACGGGTGCAGCGGGCGATGGAGCTCCTCGGTGAGGACGCGCCCGAGCATCTGCTCTCAGCAGGACGCCTGCGGCTGCAGCATGCCAACGCCTCGCTCGAGGAGCTCGGCGCGCTGGCTGACCCGCCGCTGACCAAGGATGCGATCGCGGGCCGGATCCGCCGCCT
>DASYEF010000177.1:0-2713 GCA_036499185.1 Actinomycetes bacterium
CAAGAAGGTCGCCGCGTCGGGCACCAACTGCGCCGTCGCGTCCTACGTCGACACCATCCCGCACTACCACCCGGGCGATCGCGTCTGCTGGTGGGCGCACGTCACGTTCCCGTCGGCGGTCGACACCACGCCGCAGGCGCTGGCCGACTTCCTGCCCGCGGGCGCCGACTACGAGGCCGGCAGCGAGCAGGCCGGCCCCGGCGACAACGTGACCTCCACGCTCGACGACAGCGCCGCCGACAGCGACAAGATCCTGCGCTGGACGGTCACCGGCGCGAGCGTCCCGTCGGGCAGCAAGGTCTTCTCCCGCGTCTTCTCGACGATCGCCCAGCCGCCCGGCACCCCGGCGACCGGCGACATCACCGGCAACCTCCTGAAGTTCTCCTCGACCGACACGCCGGGCGTCTCCACATCCCTGCGTGACGAGGCCGACTACGTCATCGACACGCCGCAGGTCGGGCTGACCAAGACGGTGGCGTCGGTCCTGCGTGGCGCCAGCACGATCCCGGGCAGCGACGGCATGCAGGTCGAGGCCGGCGACCAGGTCACCTACAGCATCGACGTCACGAACTCCGGCCAGCAGGACGCGAGCGCGGTCGACGTCCGCGACATCCTGCCCTTCGACTACCAGTGCCCGGTGCTCCCCGGCCCGATCAGCGACGGCGGCGGGTGCGTCGAGGGCGGGGTCGCCGACGACCAGATCCACTGGACGGTGCCCACGATCGCCGTCGGCGCGACCAAGACGCTGACCTACACGGTGACCGTCCCCAGCAACATCGGCCCCGGCCGCACGCTCACCAACCACGCGGGCGTGCGCGACTATGCGGGCGTCACCAACCTCGGCGGCACCTTCACCTACACGCCGGCCAACAACATCGACCCGACGGACGTGACGCCGGCCAACGCCCCGGCCGCCGACGACACCGCCAGCGTCCACACCGCCGCGGCCGCCGTGGTCAAGGCGCGCGACACCGAGGTCACCGAGACCGGCAACGACAACACCCAGGCGACCATCGGCGAGGAGATCACCTACACCTTGACGGCGACCGTCCCCGAAGGGACGACGCTGCACGGCACGGCGGCGCTGACCGACACGGTCGACGACCCGGCGCGCCAGCCGTACGTCGCCGGCTCGGCCACCGCGACCTTCAACGGCGGCGCGCTGCCGGTCGGCGTCACGCTCGACGACAGCGGCGCGACGCCGACGCTGACGTTCCCCGCCGACTACGACAACGCGGCAGGCTCGGGCGACGACGTGTTCGTCCTCACCTTCCACACGAAGGTCGCCGACGTCGGCGGCAACACGCGCCTCTCCGGCGACCTCACCAACCAGGCCACGCTCAGCTGGACCGACGCGGCCGCCGGCGGCGCGCAGACCGCCCCGTCGAACACGACCACCACGCAGATCGTCGAGCCGCTGATCGCCCAGGCCAAGAGCGATGACAAGAACCCCGCGCGCGTCGCGCCGGGCGACATCATCACCTACACGGTCACGACGACCAACCCGACGGCCCCCGGCCGCATCTCCCCGGCCCACGACCTCCTGATCAGCGACGCCGTCCCGGCGGGCCTGACCCCGGTCGGCTCCGCGCCCGGCAACCTGCCGCTGGCCGACGGCGACTCTGTGCCCGGCAGCGGCGGGGCGACCTGGCACTCGGGCTCGCGGACGATCACCAAGACGGTCGCCACGCTCGCCCCCGGCGGGACCGAGGCGTTCAGCTACCGCGCGCAGGTCGACATCAACGCCGTCGGCGGCGCGACCAAGGTCAACACCGTCACGGCGACGGCGACGAGCCTCAGCTCGACCTACGACGCCGACGGCGAGCGCACCACCGGCACCGGCTACTCGGCCTCCAGGACCGACACGGTCACGCTGGTCGGCGCGACGATCACCAAGTCGGCCAGCCCGACCACGGCGACCATCGGCACGCCCGTCACCTACACCCTGCGCGTCACGATCCCGGCGAGCCTCTCGCTCTTCGACGTGACCGCGGTCGACGTGCTCCCCGACAGCCTCGACTTCGACGGCTACGGCACCGAGACGTGCATCAGCGGCTGCCCGCTGGTCAACGACCCCATCAACCACTACACCCCGGCCGTCGCCGGCACGACGAAGATCGCCTGGGACTTCGGGGACATCGCGGCGCCGCTGGCGACGGCGCAGGTCGTCGAGCTCACGTACACCGCGCACGTGCGCGCCACGCACCGCACCGGCGGCGCGAACGTGGTCGTCGGCCAGACGCCGACCAACTCGGCCACGGTGGCGACCGACCGCACCAACGCCAAGCCCCCGTGGACCGGGGCCGACCCGATCCCGACCACCTTCGACGACACCTCGCCGGTCGCCACCGCGCCGGTGACGGTCATCGAGCCGAAGCTGACGATCGACAAGAAGGTCAAGGTCGGCGGCGGCTCGTTCGTCGACGGCCCGGCCACCGCGCAGTCCGACAGCGGGCTGACCTACCAGGTCACGGTCAAGAACACCGGGAACTCGCCGGCCTATGACGTCACCGTGAACGACACGCCCGACGCCGAGCTGACCAACGTGAACGTCGCGGCGGTCTCGGGCACCACGGTCAGCGACGACTGGACCGCGGGCGATCCCGACATCGCGTGGGATATCGCCGGGCCGATCGCGCCCGGGGACAGCGTGGTGCTGACCTACACGGCCGCCCTCATCTCGGCCGCCGTCGCGCCTGGGCTGCACGACGGC
>DASYEF010000178.1:0-5335 GCA_036499185.1 Actinomycetes bacterium
GGAGCGGGTCGCCGCCGAGCAGGCCGAAGCGGAGCGGGTCGCCGCCGAGCAGGCCGAAGCGGAGCGGGTCGCCGCCGAGCAGGCCGAAGCGGAGCGGGTCGCCGCCGAGCAGGCCGCCCACGACGAGGCCGAGCGCGTTGCTGCCGAACAGGCTGCCCACGACGAGGCTGAGCGGGCCGAGACCGATCGCGTCGCCGCCGAGCAGGCGGCCCACGACGATGCCGAGCGGATGGCCGCGGAACTGGCCGAGGCGCAGCGACTCGCCGAGGAGCGGGCCGCCGCTGAGGCTCGCGAGGTGGAGAGCCGCGCCCTCGAGGACGCAGCGCAAGCGCTGGCCGCGGTGGCCGCCGTACCCGAGCCAAGCCCTTCGATGGACGACGACCCCCGGGCGCTGGCGCAGCACGCCTCGAACCTGTTGACCGACCTGACCCGCAACGCCACCGTCGGCCCGCCGGCGGAGGCCGAGGTGGTGGCTGCGGCTGCCGAGCCCGAGGTCGAGGACGATCCCGCACTCACCGACGAGCCGTCGCCGTACGCCGCCCGCGAGCAGACCGACACCGCCATGCTGCTGCGTGAGCTCTCCAGCCTCGGCTTCAGCAACGACGACGAAGGGCCGTCGAACCCGCCGCCCCCGCCGGTCCACCGGCCGGCGTCCACCAACGCGGACAAGAAGAAGCGCAAGGGTCTGTTCGGTCGCGGCTGACCCGGGGCGCCCGCTCAGGGCAGCGGGTAGGGCGCACCGGCCGGGAACGAGCCGCCGATCACCGTGGCCGGCGCCAGCGTCGCAAGCAGTATGCGGCAGCCCACGTTCGGAGACGCGTACGGCGAGCGCGTCAGCACCAGGGCGAGCGGCCGGCGCGCGTGTGGCTGGGCCCCGCCGAGGTGGCACACCCGCCGCGTGGTCACCTGCTCGGCGCGCAGCCTGGTCAGCCCGTGGTCCCCGCCCCGCAGGATCGTGACCCACCCGGCGTCGTCGCTCACGACGTGCCCGACAACTACGCGGCGCTGGCCGTCCGCGCCGTGGAAGACCACGATCTCCGCGGGCAGCCACGCGTTGGGCAACGAGATGATCAGCGCCGCCACGGTGACGGCGACGAACGCGGTGCGGATCGCGGCGTACCTCGACGGGAACCACGCCGGCAGCCCGTCGGCGCGTGCCCGGGCCAGGCTGCGCCGAGCGGCCTCGTGAGCCCCGCCGACGGCGGCGATCCCGATCAGGGCGGCGAGCAGGTAGGCCGGCGGCGAGAGCAGGGCGCACGCGAGGGAGAGCCCGGCCGTGAGCAGGAAGGCAACGGACAGTCCCTCACGCATCCAGAGCCGGCCGGCAAGTGCCCCGGACGCAAGACTGAGCAGCGGCCACAGCTCGTACTCGTAGGACGTCAGGGTTCCGAGGATCACGGCGACCGGTGCCGCGGTGAGCAGGGCGGACGCGGTCGTCAGCGAGTAGCGCGCCACGCTGTAGGTCTTCATCAGCAGGAACAACCCGATGCCCAGCGCGCTGAGCTGCGCCGCGTGCGCGGTCAGAATCCCCCAGCTGGGGGCCGCCTCGGCGCGATCTTCGGACTCCGGGGCCTTGGAGTGTCGGCCGGTCGCGTCCGAGCCGCCGGCACTCGAACGTTGCGCTTCCACCGCGCGCGACCCATCGTCCGAGGCGGTAACCACCAGCGGTGTGTCGGTCGTCTCCCTGCTCATCGCGGACGGACCCCGGTCCCCTCACAGCCGCGGCCGCGCGTCACCCCCTCTCCCGTGTAGGCCTACGGACGAGGCCGGTCAAGGAAAGTCCCCGCAAAGGAGGTCACCGGCGACCAGGGATGATGACCCGGTGCGTGCCGTCGTCCAACGCGTCCGCGGGGCCAGCGTCACCGTCGACGGCGACCTGGTCGGGCGCATCGACGCCGACCACCAGGGACTCGTGGTGCTCGTCGGGGTCACCCACAGCGACACCGAGGAGCTCGCCGCCCGGCTGGCCGCCAAGGTGCTCGACCTGCGGATCCTCGACGGCGAGCGGTCCGCGCGCGAGACCGGTGCGCCGGTCCTGGTGGTCAGCCAGTTCACGCTGTACGGCGACACCCGCAAGGGCCGGCGGCCCACGTGGAACGCCGCCGCGCCCGGCCCGGTCGCCGAACCGCTCGTCGAGCATGTCGTCGCGACCCTGCGGGCGGCCGGCACCGAGGTGGCCACCGGCCGGTTCGGCGCCGACATGGCGCTGGCCCTCGTCAACGACGGCCCCGTCACCCTGCTGCTCGACCTCTGACCGGCCGGCGCCGCCCCGCCCAAGATCCTTTGTGAGCCGACACACCGGACACGCCGGCCGCGCGGTGTGTCGGCGCACATTCTGTGCAGAAGGGTCAGGCGGAGGCGAGGGCCTCCTGGGCGGCGGCGACCGTGCCGGCGACGAGGGGTACGTCGACGGGGGTGGACCGCTTCACCACGGCCAGCGCGATGGGGCCGAGCTCGAAGTGGCGCGCACTGGAGGTGACCCGCCCGACCTCGCGCCCGTCCAGCAGCACCGGCTCGCCGGGGGCCGGCAGCACCGAGTCGCTGCCGTCCAGGTGCAGCAGCACCAGGCGGCGCGGCGGGCGCCCGAGGTTGTGCACCCGCGCGACGGTCTCCTGACCGCGGTAGCAGCCCTTGTCCAGGTGCACCGCGGTCTCCAGCCAGCCGACCTCGTGCGGGATGGTCCGGTGGTCGGTCTCGAACCCGAACCGCGGCCGGCCGTCGGCGACCCGAAGCGCCTCGAGCGCCCACACGCCGGCCAGCTGACCGGCGAGGACGTCGCCGAGCTGGTCGCGCGGCACGAACGACTCGATGCCGTGCGCGACCGGCCGGGACGGCGCTCCGGGTACGCCGGTCGGCGTGAGCACCACGGCGTACGACGACGACAGGTCCTCGACCTCGACCTGCGACCAGAACTTCATCGACTCCAGCCAGGCGACCAGCCCCTCGGCGGTGCCGGGCTCGACGTGCAGCCAGGTCGCGGCGCCGTCGTCGACCAGGTAGAGCGCGTGCTCGACGTGGCCGTGCGGCGAGAGCAGCAACGCCTCGGTCGAGTCACCGGGTGCCAGCGCCTCGAGGTGCTGGGACGTCAAGGAATGCAGCCAGGTCAGGCGGTCGGCGCCGGACAGCCGAACGACCGGGCGGTGCGACAGGTCGACCGACGCCTCGCCGGCCAGCAGCGCGCGTTGCTCGCGCAGCGGGTCGCCGTAGTGCGCCGCGACGCCGGCGTCCGGCGGGTCGGCCTCGACCGCTCCGGAGCGCGACAGCAGAGGGCTCCTGACCACGGAACTCGTCATGACGCGCACCCCCGGCAGCGGCCGTAGACCGCGAAGTGCGACACGTCGGTCTCGAACCCGTGCCGCTCGGCGAGCTCGCGGACCAGCGGGTCGGCGAGCGACACGTCGGTCTCGATGACCGCTCCGCAGTCGCGGCACACCAGGTGGAGGTGGTCGACGATGTTGGCCGCGTGGTACGTCGGCGCACCGTGCCCGAGATGTGCGTGGGTCACCAGGCCGAGCTCCTCGAGCAGCTCGAGCGTCCGGTAGACCGTCGAGAGGTTGACCCCGGCGCCGGACGCGGTGCGCTGCACCTCGGCGCAGATCTCGTCGGGGGTGGCGTGCTCGAGGGCGGTGACCGCGTCGAGCACCAGCTGCCGCTGCGGGGTGATGCGGTAGCCCTTGGCGCGCAGCGCGTCGTGCAGGTCGGAGGCAGCCACGATCAGGCCCGCTTCAACGTTGCCGACAGGTGCGGCTGCAGCGGGTGGCCCATGGCCGCCATGTCGTAGGCCCACAGCAGGTCGCCGTTGACCAGCCCGTAGAGCCGGTGCCCGGCGGTGTAGTCCTTCGCCGTGGTGGTGCGCACCACCGCGTCGGTGTTCAGCTCGATCTTGGCGCCGTCCGCAGTGCCGACCCACACCTCGACGTACCCGGTCGGGTGGGCGAGCAGCAGCTCGATCGCGCCGTCGGCCTCCGGCCGCCAGTAGCCCGTCTCCTGCGCGAGCGGGCGGACCTCGTTGCCGTCGTCGTCGAGCAGCCAGCTGCGGCTGAGGTGGTGCAGGAACGGCTTGCCCGGCAGCTCGGTGAAGGTGACCTCCTGGGAGAACCGGAACTCCGGCACGGTCGGGTAGCCGCCCACGCCGACACCGCGCCAGGTGCCGATCAGCCAGGACACCGGGATCAGCTGCAGCGGCATGTCAGCTCGCAGCTCGACCAGGGCTCAGCCCTCCGTGCTGGGACGGGCGGCGGGGCCGGCCGGTCCACCGGAAGCCGGGTCGGTGGCGCTCCACAGCCGCCACACCGTCCAGCCGGCCACGCCCGCGACCAGCGCGAACACGGCGACCAGGGCGACGACGACGAGGGACGAGACCACCCCGCGAGTCTACGTCGCCGGGGCCGCCCGATCCGGGCGCGCGGCCCGCCACCGGTCCGCGGTGATGCTGTGCACGACCGCGGAGATCGCCATGCCGTCCTCGGTCAGCTCGGCGTCGTGGTCCCAGACCATGCCGAGCCGGCGCATCACGGCGATGCTGCGCACGTTGGGCGGCTCGCGATCGGTGACCGAGATGATCCGGTCCAGCCCGCGGGTCGCGAACCCGTGCGCCAGCCAGGCCTGGGCCGCCTCGGTGGCGTAGCCGTGGCCCCAGTGCTCGCGAGCGAACCGCCAGGCGACCTCGATGTCGTCGGGGTACCAGTCCCACAGCCGGTGCAGGCCGGTGAACCCGAGGAAGGCGCCGTCCGCGCGGCGCTCCACGGCGAGCAGGCCCAACCCCTCGGCCGCCCACAGCTCCTCCGCGTACGCCGCGATCCCGTCGGACTCGTCGGCCGGGAGGGGTTCGCCGCCGAGGAACTCCACGACCTCCGGGTCGACGTTGAGCGCCGCGAACGCCGGCAGGTCGCCGCGACGCCAGGTCCGCAGCACCAGGCGCGGCGTGGTGAGGACGGTGTGCCCGCCCCACGCGCCGTCCGGCGCGGGTACGCCGGCATCGCTCATGCGGACACGGTGACCCTCAGCCCGCGCCGGGGCAATGGCCCCAGCGGCCCACGCCGGCGGCGCGGGCCTGCGACTCGAGCCCCGCGAGGTAGGTCGCGTGGGCCACCTGTGGCCGGTAGGCGAACGCCTCGGCGGCGCCCCGGCGTACCAGGACGGCCTGCAGGAACCGCCCGTCCGGGAGCCAGACGTCCCAGAGGTCGCGGCCGTACTGGTCGAGCCGCCCGCCGGACTCGTAGGCGGCGCGGACGCGGGCACCGACCGGCAGCAACCGGTGGGTGAGCCGGGACGCCCGCGGTCCCCAGCACTCGACCGGCCAGTCCGGCTTGACCGTCTCGGGGGTGTCGACGCC
>DASYEF010000179.1:0-6389 GCA_036499185.1 Actinomycetes bacterium
GATCCCTCTCGTCGCGCGGACGTCGCCGTCGGGAGCTCGCGCGACGTCGACCGGCGCTCCCTTGGGTACCGCCCTCACCGACCCCGCTGCCGGGCTGCGTCGACCAGCGCCACGGCCGCGTCGCGCGTGACCCGGTGCGCCGCCGTCGGGATCAGCCCGCGCACGTCCAGCAGCACGATGAACGACTCCCAGCCGATCACCGTGGCCAGCGCGGAGACGTGGTCCTCGTGCTGGCGGCGGGTGAGCTGTCGGCGTACCGGCTCGATCGCCCACTCCAGCCAGCCGACCCCCGCGCGCCGCGCCGCGGCTGACCCCCCTCCGGCGCGGGACCGTCGACGGTGAGCTCGAGGTCGAGGCGCTCGCCGCGCTCTGACCGACCCCGCGCCGATGCCCTTGTCCTCGTCGGCTGCGCGGACCTAACCTGACGATGCGCAATACGGACAAATGAGACACGGGGAGGTACGGCCGGTGACTGCTCGCGGCAACGTCAGGGTCCTGGTGCTCGCGCTGTCGGCGGCCCTCGTGGTGGCGCTGACCGTCCCGGGGCAGAGCGCGACCGCCAAGACGCCTCGGGGAACGGCCACCGACGCCACGTACTTCAACGACGCGTCGCAGAACGCCGCGGACCCCTACGTGCTGTGGGACAAGGCGTCCGGCTACTACTACGCCTACTCGACCGACGGTGCCTCGAAGGGCTGGTACTTCGCCGTCTACCGATCCCCCGACCTCGCGACGTGGCAGAAGGTGTCCGGCGGTGCGCTGCCGGCCAACGACGCGAAGCAGTGGGGCCACGACTGGTTCTGGGCGCCGGAGGTCTACCACAACGAGAAGACCGGCAAGTACTTCCTCTTCTACGCCGCCCGGGAGAACACCCACGTCGCGGAGGACTTCGGCTACGCCAACTTCGAGGAGCCCAGCCGGATCGGCGTGGCCGTCGCGGACAGCCCGGCCGGCCCGTTTCACAACATCAGCGACCGGCCGATCGACTACCACCCCTACGACCCGGCGTACCACGACGTGAACCTGATCATGGATGCCACCCAGAAGAAGCCGCCCGCCACCCTGGCCGAGGGCGAGTCGGCGCCGCTGGGCACCTACCTGCCCTCCATCGACCCCGACGTGTTCTTCGACCAGGGGCGGGCCTACCTCTACTACTCGCGCAACGCCTACCGGAACTGGGTGTGGGACACCGATCTCGGCAAGTACATCGAGGAGTCCAACATCTACGCCGTCGAGCTCACCACCGACTGGTGGAACGACCCGACCGGCACCACGATGCCGACGATCACCCCGGCCTACCGCGGCGCCAACGACGGACCCGGCGGCCCAGCCGGCCCGCGGCGCGACGGGTTCGTGCGGATCCTCGACTACGACCACGACAAGCAGGCGTGGGAGAACGCGCACGTCAACGACTACGCGACGACGGGCGGGCAGAACAAGGACCGGCGCTGGGCCGAGGGGTCCACGACCTTCTCCCGGATGGTCGACACCAACGGCGACGGGACACCGGAACGCGTCTACTACCTGACGTACTCGGCGAACAACTTCGCGAACGCCAGCTACGGCGTCGGCTATGCCACGTCGACGTCGCCGCTCGGCCCGTGGAAGAAGTACGCCGGCAACCCGATCCTGCACCAGGACGCCAGCCTCCCGATGTACTCCACCGGCCACGGCAGCCTCGCCTTCAGCCCGGACGGCAGCCAGGCCTACTACGTCCACCACGGCCGGCCCACGCCGACGAGCGCCCGCAAGCTGTACACCGAACGCCTGTTCCTCGACGGCGCACCCGACGCCCGCGGCTTCCCGACGCTGTCGATGGACGAGACCACGAGTGACCGGCCGGTGCCGAGCGGCGTCGCGCCGTACTCCATGTCCGTCAGCGTCGACCGGACCGGCGTCGGCAGCGTCCACCTGCGGTGGGCTGTGCGCAGCGCGGCCGGCGCGGCGATGCCGCTGGCCAACCCGCTGAACCGGGTGCAGGTCACGCTCGACCGCGCGGGCACCGTGACGCGGGATGCCGACGGGCAGGGCGCCACCGTCAGCGTCGACCGGGCGGCAGTCGTGACGCTGACGTACCAGCGCAAGCAGGCCGACGGCGGCTACGTCGACGTGCACCAGGGAAGCGGCGCGAGCCGGGAGACCGTCGACCGCACCGTCGTGGTCGACGCCCGCCCGTAGCCGGACGCCATCACGGGGAGGTGAGTGTGGCCCTCGCGCGGGCGGCCTGACGGACCAGGTGGTCGCGCTCGGCGACGTCAGTAGCGCGATGGGCTGCTTCGGCGTACGCCGTAGCAGCGGCCGGGAGGTCGCCGCCGAGCTCGTGCAGGTAGCCGCGGACGGCGTGCCAGCGGTGCCGCTCGCCGATCACGTCGCGCAGCCGGTCGGTCTCGCGCAGCCCGGCGGCGGCGCCGAGGACGTGGCCGACCGCGACCGCGCGCGCCAGTACCGCAGCCGGGTCCTGGTGCACCGGGTCGTCGGTGAGGGCCACGAGGTCGTCGTACCAGGCCAGGATCTGCGCCCAGTCGGTCTCCTCGGAGCTCGCCGCGTCGTCGTGCAGGGCGGCGATGGCGGCCTCGACCTGGTAGCGGCCGACGCGCTCGACGGCCAGCGCCGACTGCAGGACGCGCACGCCCTCGGCGATCTCACGGGTGTCCCAGCGGCTGCGGTCCTGGCGGTCCAGCGTGACGATGCGACCCTCGGAGTCGAGTCGCGCCGGGCGCCGGGCGTGGTTGAGGAGCATCAGCGCGAGCAGCCCGCGCGCCTCCGGCTCCTCGGTGGCGAGGGTGAGCTGGCGGGCGAGCCGGATCGCCTCACCGGCCAGGTCGACCCGGCCGGTGTGGCCGGCGCTGTAGACGAGGTAGAGCACGCGCAGCACGACGGCGAGGTCGCCGGGCTGGTCCAGGCTGCGCCCCTGCAGCGCGCGCTTGGCCCGGCTGATCCGCTGCGCCATCGTCGCCTCCGGGACGTAGAAGGCGTCCGCGATCTCGCGCGTCGTGAGGCCGCCGACGGCGCGCAGGGTCAGCGCCACCTGGGAGGCGGGCGTGAGGTCGGGGTGGCAGCAGCAGAAGAGCAGGAAGAGGGTGTCGTCGCCCTCCTCGGTGGCGGCTGGCCGCGGCTCGGCGTACGTCGCCTCCTCGCGGCGTTGCCGGGCGGCCTCGCTGCGGCGGGCGTCCACGAGCCGCCGGGTCGCGACCGTGGTCAGCCAGGCTCGGGGGTCGCGCGGCGGGCTCTCGGGCCACACCCGCATGGCCTCCAGCAGCGCCTCCTGGAGGGCATCCTCGGCGGCGGCGAAGTCCTCGCCCCGCCGGACCAGGCCGGCGAGCACCCGCGGGACGAGGGCGCGCAGTGCGCCCTCGTCCAGCTGGCGGGTCGGCTCGTCGGCCACGTCGGGTCAGTCGTTCGAGGGCGCGTCGGACATGACCTCGCGGACGTCGATCCACTCGTACATCGGCGTACCGCCCGGGCCGGGCTCGGAGGACGCATAGGCCGCCAGCTCGATCGCACGCTCGTGCGAATCGACGTCGATCATCCACCAGCCGGCCGCGAGATCGCTGGTCTCGGGCAGCGGGCCGTCGGTGGTGACCGGCGCCGCGTCCGGGCCGCCGTAACGCACCCAGGTGCGCGTCGGCGTGAGCCCCTGCGCGTCGACGTACTCGCCGTTCTTCTGGAGCAGCTCGGTGACGTGCCGGAGGAAGGCCATGTGCGCCTCCACGTCCTTGGGATCCCACTGGTCCATCGGGGGGCACGGGTGCAGCGGCTCCGGGCCGCCGCGGTAGTGCTTGAGGAGCAGGTACTTCGGCATGGTGGTCTCTCCTGTGTCGTGGGCCGCTCTGTCGCGGCCCTTCACCCTGGTGAGCGGAGCCGGTCGGGACTTCTCGACATGGAATCACCCATCAATTTCGAGAACGGTCACGCCACCGCGGCGAAGCCGCGCCCGCCGGCGTCACGCCACCGGGCGTACCTCGACCCCGCTGTAGTCGGTGTCGGCCTCGGGCAGGTGCGCGGCGAGCGCGACGGCCGCGTCGAGGTCGGCCGCCTCGATCACGTAGTAGCCGCCCAGGACCTCCTTGGTCTCGACGAACGGGCCGTCGGTGACGACCGGCCGGCCGTTGCGGTGCCCCCGCACCGAGCGCGCCGTGCGGGTCCGGCCCAGCTCCTTGCCGCCAAGGATTGCGTCCCCGGCCAGCGCCTGGAACCGCACGTGCCCCTCGCCGTTGGCCCTTTCCTGCTCCTCGGTCCAGCTCTCCCAGGTCTGCTCGTCCCCGTAGATGAGGACCAGGTACTGCGGCATGTCGCTCCGATCGTCCGGGGGCCCGGTGGCCCGCTCACCTGTATCACGAACCGCGCGGTGCTACTTCGACATGTCTGCGCACGACGGTCGCCGCACGCCGAATCGCTTTGACGCCGTGGTGGCGCACCATGTGATCCTGCCCCGGCACGCGGGGCGGCATCATCGAGGAGGTCCACGCATGGAACGTCACGTCGTCACGGGGCCAGGGCTGCCCCGCCAGATCGGCCCCTACTCGCACGCGGTGCGCGCGGGCGGCCTGGTCCACGTCGCGGGCCAGCCCGGCGTCGACCTCGAGACCGGGGAGAAGGTCTCCGACGTCTTCGAGGAGCAGGCCAGGCAGGCGTTCGTGAACCTCGACGCGGTGCTCCGAGCAGCCGGCAGCCGGCTGGACCTCGTCGTGAGCACGACGGTCCTGGTCACCGAGCTGGCGAACTTCCCGGCGATGAACGCGCTCTTCGGCGAGTTCTTCCCGGTCGACCCGCCCACCCGGATGACGATGCAGGTTCCCCTCCCGCTCGGCCTGCTCTTCTCCATCGGCGTCGTCGCAGTCCAGGCCACGGCGGACTGACGACCCTGGGCCCGGCGGCTCGTCACTGTTGACCGATCACGGTTGATGATCATTCGCGCGGAATCGATCGTGGGTGCCGAAGCGCGGCGTCGGCACCGCGGCTCATCGGCGGCCCACGCGCCACTGGGCGCGGTGATTGACCACTGAGCGCGGCATACACGCCGCGCTCAGCACCAAATGACCACGCTAACGTGATCATTTCGGCCAAGGGGTCAGTCGACGGGCAGGGTGCGGGCGAGGAAGTCGAGCACCTGGCGCATCTCGGTGACCTTCAGGTCCAGGGTCGGGATGGCGTGGCCGGCATGGACGCGCTCGTACTGCACGTCGTGGTCGCGGGCCCGCAGTCGCTCGACGTAGGTGTCGACCTGGCGGACCGGGCAGCGCGGGTCGTTCTCGCCGGCGGTGACGAACAGCGGCGCGGTCACGGCGTCGACGTACGTGATCGGTGAGGCCGCGCGGTAGAGGTCGGGGATGTCCTCGATCGTGCCGCCCATCAGCCCGGCGTCGTAGTCGACCATGAACGACGGCGCATCCTCCGCGGAGGTGACGTAGTCGGCCAGCGGCACGATCGCACCGCCCGAGCGCCACCGGTCGGGCTCGGTGCCGAGGGCCATCAGGGTGAGGTAGCCGCCCCAGGACCCGCCGAGGATCGACACCCGCGCCGGGTCGACGACGCCGGCGGCTTCCAGGGGCGCGCGCACCGCGCCGATGTCCTCGAGCTCGATGAACCCCAGCCGCTCGTGCAGCGCGTCGCGCCAGGCCGCGCCGTAGCCGGTCGAGCCGCGGTAGTTCACCTTCACCACCGCGTAGCCGGCGTCCACGAAGCCCGCGTCGCGGTCGTTCCACATGTCGACGTCCTGCCCCGTCGGGCCGCCGTGCGGCCGGAACAGCGTCGGGTACGGCGCCGCGCGGCCCGGCGGCGTCACGACCAGCGCATGCACCCGCCCGCCGGGGCCGTCGGCGTACACATCGGTCGCCGGCTCCGACGTCGCTGGCGGATCGCCAGGCAGCCGCACGAGCTCGGTCGTACGCCCGTCGCTATAGCGCACCAACGCCGGTGGCGTGCTGGTGCTCGAGACCAGCACGTGCACCGAGCCGTCGGGCCGGGCCGACGCCGCGTGCACGGTCCCCCGCGGCGTCTCCACCGAAGTCACGACGCCGGTCGCGCGGTCGTAGCGGAACAGCTCGTGACGTGCGTCGCGCAGCACCGTCAGCAGCAGCGCGTCGCCGTCCGGGTACCACTGCGCGGTCACGTCACCGGCCAGCCCCGTCGCGACGTCGGACTGCTCGCCGCTCTCGAGGTCCCACACCGCCGGCGTCGAGTGGTCGAGCCGCTCGTGCCCGAACAGCACCAGCCGCGAGTCGGCCGGGTGGAACCCGACCGCGTGCAGGCTGAGCCCCTCGTCGAACAGCTCGCCCACCACCGACCCGTCGGCGAGCCGCACGACCCGCACGCCGAGCCGTAGGAAGTTGCCGTCCGGCGCGACGTAGAGCAGCGCCAGCGCCGCGTCGTGGCTCACTGCGACCAGC
>DASYEF010000180.1:0-37211 GCA_036499185.1 Actinomycetes bacterium
TCCCGACAGTCCTGCAGCAACCAAGATGCTCGCCCTGCTCCGGTACGTCGACGGGGATCTCGACGACGACGCGACCTACGCAGCGATGTCCACCGAGATGGGCACGAGCGCCGGAGCACTCTTCTACCTGGAGGTGCCACCACCGCTGTTCGGCAGGATCGCAGAGGGCATCGCGGGAGCCGGGCGCGCCGCGGGTGCTCGGGTCATGGTCGAGAAGCCGTTCGGCACCGACCTGGAGAGCGCGCGGAGCCTGAACGAGACGATGCACCGGGTCTTCCCCGAGGACAACGTCTACCGGGTCGACCACTGGCTCGGCCTGGACCCGCTGGAGAACGTGCTGTTCGCCCGCTTCGCCAACTCCATCCTCGAGCCGTTGCTCAACAGGACTTACGTCGCGAGCGTCCAGATCACGATGGCCGAGACGTTCGGTGTGGCGGACCGCGGCCGGTTCTACGACCACACCGGCGCTATCCGCGACGTGCTGCAGAACCACATGCTGCAGGTCCTCGCCAGCGTCCTGGCCGACCCCCCTTCCGGCGCGGGCGGCGACTCGTGGCTCGCGGCAAAGTCGAACATCATCGGCTCGCTGCGACCGCTCGATCCTCAGCACACCGTTCGGGGCCAGTACGACGGGTACCTCGACGTCGAGGGGGTCGCGCCCGGCTCCACCACCGAGTCCTACGTCGCAGTCGGTCTGGGCGTGGACTCCTGGCGCTGGGCCGACGTCCCGATCGTCATCCGGGCCGGGAAGTGCCTCCCGGTCACGGCGACCGACGTCTCGTTCAGGTTCCGGCACCCGCCACGTGAGCTCGTGGCTCCGTTGCCCCTGTCGGCTGCGAACCGCCTGCGGTTCCGGATCTGGCCCGAGAGCGAGCTGGGGCTCACCCTCGTCGGCAAGCAGCCCGGCGCCGGCTGGGCCCCCGAGGCTCAGGAGCTCGCGTTCGCCCAGGAGGCTTCCGGCGACATGCGCCCCTACGACCGGCTGATCGGAGCGGCGCTGGACGGGCAGCGGTGGCTGTTCGCGCGACAGGAGACGGTCGAGGCCTCCTGGCGGGTCGTCGACCCGGTCCTCGGGGACGCGACACCCGTCGCCCGCTACGCGCCGGGGAGCTGGGGCCCGGTGGGGGCTGACGCCCTGCTGCCCGAGGGTGAGCCCTGGTACGACCCGAAGGCCTGACGGGACCGGCTCTGGGGCAGGGTTGGCCCGTGACAACCATCGGCGGCGCGGACCGGACGCTGTCCGAGGACGAGGTACGCCGATTCGTCCTCGACAGCCTCGCCGGCGCCGACGTCGACGGGCGCAGCGTGTGCCTCCTCGTGCCCGACGGCACCCGCAGCTGCCCGCTGCCGCTGCTGCTCGAAGCCGTGCACGAGGCCCTGCACGGCCGGGCGTCCAGAGTCACGGCCCTCGTCGCGCTCGGCACCCATGCGGCGATGGACGAGGCCGCGCTGGCCCGGCACCTGGGTCACCCGCCGGGCGCCCTGGCCGAGCGCTATCCGGGGATGTCGGTGCGCAACCACGAGTGGTGGGACCCGGCGACCTTCGTGTCCGTCGGGACGATACCGGCGCACCGCCTGGCCGAGCTGTCCAGCGGTCTGCTGGCCCAGGACGTCGACGTCCTGCTCAACCGTGCCGTCGTCGAGCACGACGTGACACTGATCGTCGGCCCGGTGTTCCCCCACGAGGTGGTCGGCTTCTCCGGCGGCAACAAGTACCTCGTCCCCGGCGTAGCCGCGCAGGGCGTCATCGACGTGTCGCACTGGCTCGGTGCCCTGATCACCAGTGCGCAGATCATCGGGACGACAGGGACGACGCCGGTCCGCGCACTCGTCGACGAGGCGGCGGCGCTGGTGCCGGGACAGCGGCTGGCCCTATGCGTCGTCGTGGAGCCCGGTACGCCGGCGCTGCACGCCATGGCGTTCGGTGTACCGGAGGAGGCGTGGGCCGCCGCGGCGGCCGTCTCGGCGGAGGTCCACATCCGCTACCTCGACCGATCCGTGCGCCGGGTGCTCTCGCTCGTCCCCGAGAAGTACCCCGACCTCTGGACGGGCGCCAAGGGCTTCTACAAGGTCGAGCCGGTCGTCGCCGACGGCGGCCAGGTGATCCTGTACGCCCCGCACATCGGCGAGGTCGCAGCGATGCACCCTCGGCTGCTCGACATCGGCTACCACTGCCGGGACTACTTCCTCGGCCAGTGGGACCGGTTCCGTGACGTTCCCTGGGGCGACCTCGCGCACTCGACCCACCTGCGCGGTGCCGGGACGTGTAGCGCCCACGACGGGGAGCGGTGCCGGGTGACCGTCACGCTGGCCACCGGGATCGCGCCCGACGTGGTCCGATCGATCGGGCTGGACCATCTCGACCCCGGCGCCGTCGACCTGGAGGCCTGGCGCGCGGACCCCGACACACTGATAGTGGAGCAGGCCGGCGAGGTCCTGCACCGGCTGCGCTGATCTGTCGGGCGTCCCGGGCCGGGTATGGTTGCCCGACGGCAACTGATCTCGATGTCGGGTAGGTGACGTGTACTCAACCTTCGTCGCCCTGGGCGACAGCTTCACCGAGGGCCTGGCCGACCTGCGCCCCGACGGTACTTACCGCGGCTGGGCAGACCTCGTAGCGACCGAGCTCGCCGCCGGCGAGGCGGGGTTCCGCTACGCGAACCTCGCCGTCCGCGGGCGCCGCCTGTCCCAGATCGCCGAGGAGCAGGTCCCGCGGGCGCTGGCCATGCGCCCCGACCTGGTCACGATCGCTGGCGGCGGCAACGACATCATCGGCTTTCGCTGCGACGTCCCGGCGCTGACCCGCTCCATGCGCGAGGTGCTCGAGCAGCTGCACTCCACCGGCGCGACCCTACTGGTGTTCGCCGGGTTCGACCCGCGCGGCCGGCTGCCACTGGGCCGCCCGCTCGCCGCCCGCGCCGCGGCGTACAACGCGTCCCTGGTCGGTGCTGCCCACGACGTCGGTGCCTACGTCGTCGACCTCTGGCACCTGCCGGAGCTCTACCAGGACGACATGTGGGCGCCCGACCGGCTGCACCTGAGCTCCCGCGGCCACGAGCTGATCGCGTCCACGGTGCTGCACACCCTGGGTGTCCCGACCTCCGCGGGCACGGAGCACCTCGCGGAGGTCGCCGCGGCGGCCCGGCGGTCCTGGCTCGCCGCCCGGCGCTCGGACGCGGTGTGGTTCCGGAACTACTTCGCGCCGTGGGCCGGGCGCAAGCTGCGCGGTCGCTCCATGGGCGACGGCCTCGCGGCCAAGCACGAGGAGCTCACGGCGCTGGCCGAGCCGCAGCAGGACCCGTCCATGGCGGGGAATCCCTCGGGGTCACCCGAGGTTCCTTAACCCCTAGCCTCTGGAGGCGTGGAAGGGGTGCGGGATGGCCGGTGACGCCGCCACCTCGGGGGACGAGTGGCGAGCGCGGTCGACCTGGGCGCGCGGTCGGTCCGCGCCGCTGCGGGAGTTCCTGCGCACCGAGGCCGGCAGCGCCGGCATCCTCGTGGCCGCCGTGGTCGCCGCGCTGGTCTGGGCCAACGTCGACGCGAGCTCGTACGACGACTTCTGGTCGACCCACCTCACGATCCGCCTCGGCGACACCGGCCTGTCCTGGGACCTGCGCACCTGGGTCAACAGCGGGCTGATGACCTTCTTCTTCCTCGTCGTGGGCCTGGAGGCGCGCCGTGAGTTCGACCTGGGCGAGCTGCGGGACCGCCGTCGATTCGTCCTCCCGCTGGCGGCCGGGCTGGTCGCCATGGTCGTGCCCGTCCTGATCTACCTGGCCGTGAACCACGGCGGCCCCGGAGCCGGCGGGTGGGGGGTCGCGATGTCCACCGACACTGCGCTGGCTCTGGGCCTGCTCGCCGTCCTCGGTCGCGACGTGCCCGATCGGGTCCGGGCCTTCCTGCTCACCGTGTTCGTCGTCGACGACATCGCCGCGCTGGTCGTCATCGCGGTCGTCTACAGCGACTCCATCGTGCTGCTCCCCCTCCTGGCGGCATGTGTCGTGCTGGCCGGCGTCGTGGCGGCCCGGCTGCTCGGCCTGCGCCAACGCTGGCTCTACACCGTGCTCGGCGTGGCGTTGTGGGCAGCACTGGTCCGGAGCGGGATCGAGCCGGTGGTGGCCGGCCTCGCGATCGGACTGACGGCGACGGCCTACACACCCTCGCGAGTCGCGCTCGAGGAGGCCACCAACCGGGTTCGCGAGTTCCGCGAGCAGCCGACGGCTGAGCTCGCCAGGTCCGCGAGGACCGGCCTCACCTTGACCCTGTCGCCGAACGCCCGGCTGCAGACCTTCTACCACCCGTGGACGAGCTACGTGATCGTCCCCGTGTTCGCCCTCGCCAACGCCGGCATCGTCGTCGACGGGAGCTTCCTGCGGGACGCAGCCACCTCACCGGTGACCCTCGGTGTCCTGCTGGGCTACGTCGTCGGCAAGCCGGTGGGTCTGGTCGCCACGGCGTGGCTGGTGACCGTCGCAACCAGGGGCCGGGTCCGCCCGCCGGTCGGCTGGGCGGCGGTGACCGGGAGCGGCACCCTGGCCGGCATCGGGTTCACCGTGTCGCTGCTCGTCGCGTCACTTGCGTTCCACGGGGAGCGGCTGGCCGAGGCCAAGATCGGGGCGCTCGCGGCGGTGGTGGTGTCCTCGGTCCTGACATGGGCCGTCTACCGCGTGACCGCGACGTTCTCGACCGAGCGGCGGGCCCGGGCGCTACTCGGCACCTCGGAGCAGATGCTCGACCTGGTCCCGGCGGTCGACCCGGAGCGTGACCACGTGCGTGGCCCGGACGTGGCATCGGTCACGGTCGTGGAGTACGGCGACTTCGAGTGCCCCTACTGCGGTCGCGCCGAGCCGGTCGTGCGGGACCTGCTGGCCGACGAGGATATCCGCTACGTGTGGCGTCACCTGCCACTCACCGACGTCCACCCGGCCGCACAGCTCGCCGCCGAAGGAGCTGAGGCGGCCGCCGCGCAGGGCGCTTTCTGGCCCATGCACGACCTCCTGCTGGGGCATCAGGACGACCTGCGACCCAAGGACCTCGTGCGTTACGCGGGCGAGCTCGGCCTGGACACCGACCGGTTCCAGGACGACCTGATCCGCCACGTGCACGCCGCCCGCGTCGCCCAGGACGTCGAGTCGGCGGACCTCAGCGGGGTGTCCGGTACCCCGACCTTCTTCGTCAACGGCCAGCGCCACTACGGCGCCTACGACATCGCGACACTTCAGACCGTGGTCAAGACGGCCCGGCTGCGCGCCGTCGCGGTGCCCCGCGCCCCGGTCCCGGGCTGAGCCGATGTCCAGCGCCTGGAACAGCTGGGTACTCGCGTTGATGTGGCGCGAGTACGTTCCGAACATCTGCCGTCCGCGCTAGGGGAGAACACCTATGACCGACGCACCGCGCATCCCTGTCGTCTTCATCCATGGTCTCTGGCTGCACTCGAGCTCCTGGCAGCCATGGGTCGACCTGTTCCAGGAGAAGGGGTACGACGCCAGTGCGCCGGGCTGGCCGGGCGACTCCGAGACCGTCGAGGAGACCCGGGCCGACGCCGACGCCGTGGCCGACTTCGGCGTCGACGCCGTGGCCGACCACTACGCCACCTACATCAAGGGCCTGCCGTCGCTGCCGATAGTGATCGGCCACTCGTTCGGCGGTCTGCTCGTCGAGCGGCTGCTCGGGGACGGCAAGGCCCGGGCGGGCGTGGCGATCGACGCGGCGCCCATCAAGGGCGTCCTGCCGCTGCCGATCTCGGCGCTGCGGGTGGCCTTCACCGCCCTGAAGAACCCCGGCAACATCGACGCCGCGATCTCGCTCACGGAGGAGCAGTTCCACTACGGCTTCGGCAACGCGCTCACGCCCGAGGAGTCCGCCGACCTCTTCGCGAAGTGGAACATCCCATCGCCGGCCCGGCCGCTGTTCCAGGCGGCGGGCGCGAACTTCAACCCGCACGCGGAGACGGCCGTCGAGACCGACAACGAGGACCGCGGGCCGCTGCTCATCACGATGGGCGGCAAGGACCACACGGTGCCCGAGGCGATCAGCAAGTCGACCTACAAGAAGTACCGCAGGTCCGCGGCGGTCACCGACATCATCGAGTTCCCGGATCGCGGTCACTCCCTCACCATCGACAACGGCTGGCGCGAGATCGCCGACTCGGTCCTGTCCTGGCTCGAGGAGAAGGGCCTCTAGCGGTACGGCGGGCGGCCGGCCGGATCCGGTTTGGCCGCCCGCTGCCGGGCAACACGTCGGGCATGACGAGCATCGAGGGCCGCCCCGCCCCGGACGACCCGCGCAAGCCCGACTCCGTCACCGACGTCTCGGGGCGGCGGTTCGCCCACGTCGTCAAGCGGGCGGCCAGGGAGTTCCGCGCGGACAACTGCACGGACTGGGCGGCCAGCCTGACCTACTACGGGGTCCTGGCGATGTTCCCGGCGATCATGGCCCTCACCTCGCTCATCGGCCTGGTCGGCAACCCGCAGACGACGACCGCCAACCTGCTGAAGATCATCGACCAGTTGGGACCCTCGAGCGCGGTCGACACGTTCGCCAAACCGGTCCAGCAGGTGGCGCGCAGCCAGGCGGCCGGTCCGGCGCTCGCCCTCGGCCTCGTGCTCGCCCTGTGGTCCGCATCGGGCTACGTCGGGGCGTTCGGCCGCGCGGCCAACGCGATCTACGAGGTGGAGGAGGGCCGCCCCTTCTACAAGCTGCGTCCCGTGCAGCTCCTGGTGACCCTCGTGTGCGTCGTCCTGCTCGCTGTGGTCGCCCTCTCCATCGTGGTGACCGGTCCGCTGGCCCGCGCTGTCGGCGACGCGGTCGGTCTCGGATCGGTCGCGGTCACCACCTGGGACATCGCGAAGTGGCCGGTGCTGGCCCTCATCGTCAGCGGGATCTTCTCGCTGCTCTACTACGCGACCCCCAACGTGCGGCAGCCCCGGTTCCGCTGGTTCACCGTCGGCGGTGTCATCGCGCTCGTCGGGTGGGTTCTCGCCTCGCTCGGCTTCGCGTTCTACGTCAGCAACTTCTCGTCGTACAACAGGACCTACGGCTCCTTGGCGGCCGTCGTCGTGTTCCTGGTGTGGCTCTGGATCTCCAACCTGGCGCTGCTCTTCGGCGCCGAGTTCGACGCCGAGCTGGAGCGCGAGCGGGAGCTCGCCGCCGGCATCCCGCACGCCGAGCAGACCATCCAGCTCCCGCCGCGCGACACGGCCACGATGTCCGGCAGCTGAGCCTCCCAGCCGATGGGGGCAGGCCCACCGGCCGGTTGAGATTGACGGTCCTCGACCGGGGCACACCACCGGTATGGCCGCACCATCGGGGGATCATGAGATCGGGGCGGTCGCGTGAGGCCCGGCCGGACCTTCTGGGTGCTGCTGGCCGCGACGCTCGCCGGCCTGGTGGCCGGCTCGGTGTGGGTGCGGCTCGCGGACCCGGCGGTGACCGCGCCGCGGCCGGTCGCCAGTCCTGGCCCGGCGAGCCCGACCGGGCCCACCACGTCCGCCCCCGCGGCCACCGACGCGGCGCGGCAGGCTCAGGACACGACCCCGGCGACGGGCTCGGCGACCCGGTCGGCGTCTCGGAGCGGGACGGGGACGGTGACCACCTCGACGCGAGCTGTCCGGGCGGGCCGGTCGTCGGCTCCTACGCCGACGATGACGACCTCGACGACCTCGACGACCTCGGCGAGTGCAGGGGCCACCGTCACAGGGTCCCCGGCGACCTCGGCCGGGGCCACCGACCCGCCCTCGCCGTCCGGGTCGGATTCCCCGGCGGGCTGACCCGCGGGGGACTCACCCGCCGTCCGTGTTCCACGGGCCGCCGTCCCGTGACACGCTCAGCGAGTGTCCTCGGCGGCCTGGCGCTACACGCGGCGCGGCCTCGGGTTGGCCGTGACGGGGGTCTCGCTCTACCTGGTCGCCCCCAGCCTGCTCACCGTCTTCGACGCGTGGCCCGAGCTGGGTGAAGTCCGGCCGTGGTGGTTCGCGGTCGTCGTGGTCCTCGAGTCGGCCAGCTTCGTCAGCCTCTGGCTGCTGCTGCGCATCGCGCTGCAGACCAGGACGTGGTTCGACATCGCCAGCTCGCAGCTGGCGTCGAACGCCGCGAGCCGCATCATCCCGGGCGGCGCCGCGTCGGGCAGCGTCATCCAGGCCACCATGCTCGTCGGCGCCGGCTATCGGCCGGCCGTGGTGGGCTCGGCGCTCGGCGCCGCCGGGCTGCTGACCACCGGCATGCTGATGGCCCTTCCGGTGCTGACGCTGCCGGCCCTCGCTACCGGGCTCCGGCTGGCCCACCAGCTCCAGCTCGGCCTCATCGTGTCCCTCATCCTCGCGGTGGCACTGGTCGCGGTGGGCTTCGCCGTGCTCACCTGGGACCGCGTCGTGCACGTCGTGGCGCGCGCGGCGGGGGTCGTCGTGGCCCGCGTCCTGCGCAAGGGGGACGCCAGGGAGACGGCAGCCCGCGTGGTGGCCGAGCGGGACCGCGTAGCGGCCGCGTTCGACGGGCGATGGCTGCGCGCGCTGGCGAGCGCTGCAGGCAACCGGATGCTCGACTACGCCACGCTCGTCGCTGCCATGGTGGCTGTCGGCGCGCACCTACGCCCGAGCGTCGTGCTGGTGGCGTACGTCGGCGGGATGGCGCTCGCCCTCGTCCCGCTCACACCCGGTGGCCTGGGGTTCGTCGAGACCGGGCTGACCGGCCTCCTCGTCCTGGCGGGGGCGGACCCCGAGCAGGCGGTGGCCGGCACCTTGCTCTACCGCCTGGCGTCCTACTGGCTGCCGATCCCGCTCGGCGGCGTCGCGTGGGCATCCTGGCGCGTCCGGCAGGCTCGGCACGCCCGGGCCGCGCGCAGCCTCACCCGCTAGCGGTGAGGCCCCGGCCGCCCGGGACCAGCACGGTGCTGGCATGGCCACCGGCGACTCCTCCGGGACAGGCGCCGACCCGGCGATCGACCCGGCAGTCCTGACATCCGATGCACCGCCGACCCCCGGGATCCTGCAGACCCGCGAGGCGACGCCGCTGCAGCGGATCACCCGGGCTCTGCTGTCGCTGCTGCTGCTCTACCTGATCTTCGGGGTCCTGATCCCCAGCTTCGCCGACTACGACGACGTCTGGGCGGCCATCACGTCGCTCAGCCCGGAGGCCGTGGTCGCGATGGTGCTGATCACCGTTCTGATCGAGACGCTCAAGGGTGCCGCCCCGGCGTCCTTGATCCCGGGCTTCTCGGTCTTCAAGGCCTTCCTCTCCCAAGAGGCCGCGGCCGTGGTCTCCAACACCATCCCTGGCCCGTCCGGGACGGTCGCGAAGTACTCCTTCTACACCCGCTTCGGGGTGCACCCGGTGACGTTCGGCAAGGCGATCGTCGTGAGCGGTGCGTTCAACAACGCGGTCGCCCTCATCCTGCCGACCATCGCGATCGCCGCCCTCGCGACCCAGGACGACGTGCCGTCCAGGGTCGTCTGGCTGGCCGTGATCGGCCTGGTCGTCTCCCTGGTCGGGATCGCACTTGTCATCGGCATCATGCACAGCGAGCGGTTCGCCCGCGGGTTCGGCGAGCGGCTCGGTCGGGTCCTGAACTGGGCCCGCGGACTGGTCAACCGTCCGCCCGCCGAGGCGGTGGGTGAGGCAGTCGCCGGGTTCCGGATGGACGTGCTCGGGACGGTCGCTCGGCGCGGCCCGCTGCTGTTCGTCATCATCCTCGGCAAGGAGCTCGCGACCTGCTTCGGCCTGGTGGTGTCGTTGCGGGCTGTCGGGGCGCCGCGTGACGACCTCACCCCCGTCGAGATCTTGGCGGTGTACAGCCTGGTGCGGCTGCTCACCATCATCGAGATCACTCCCGGCAACATCGGGATCGCCGAGACGCTCTACATCAGCGGGCTGATCTGGGCGGCCGAAAGCACCAGCGAGGACACGATCGTGGCGGGCGTGTTCGTGTTCCGGATGTTCACCTACCTCGGCCCGATCGTGCTGGGCGGTGCCTGCTGGATCGGGATGAGCCGGTACTTCACCAGGCATCCCCACCCGGTCCTGCCGGCACCCGTCGAGGGGTAGGCCCGCGATGGACCGTGCCGGGGTGCTGCGCCTGGTCTGGCGCAGCACGTTGATGCTCGCGCTGCTGACCGTCTCCTACTACCTGCTGCCGTCTGAGGACCTGGCCGGTCCCGGGCCGTTGGGGCGGCTGGGCGGCATGGTCCTGGCGCTCGCCGGCTTCATCCTCGTGGTGCGGACCCAGCTCAAGGGCCTGCGGAGCGGGCAGTGGCCGGTGCTCGCGCGGATCGAAGCGCTCCTGACCGCGCTCTACCTGCTCATCCTGGTCTTCGCGACGACCTACTTCATCGTCTACCGGATCGCTCCGGACCAGATCGTCGGGATTGCCGACCGCACCGACTCGCTGTACTTCGCCGTCACCGTCATCTCGACGGTCGGTTTCGGCGACATCCACGCGGTCGGCACCACCGGCCGGGCGATCGTCACCGGTCAGATGCTCTTCGACCTCGTGTACGTCGGGGCGGCGCTGCGCGCGCTGAGCGCTCGCGCGGGCGTGGTGGTCTCACCCAGCGGGGGTGAGGCCGGCCCCTGAGCCGCCGCGCCACGATGACCTGACGACATCGAGGCCGCCGCGGTCCGGGTCGCGCTGCGAGGAGGCCGGCCATGGGGCCTACGGGCGTGCTCGTGCCGGTGCCGCGAGCCAGGCCCCACGAGCCGCCGGGGCCGACGGGTCTGGCCCTGGCGCTGGCGGTCGACGCAGGGATCGGCGTGGCCGGGGACGCCGCCCGGCTGGTGCGGTGGAGCAGTCGGTCGGTGGTTCGGGCCGCGAGCCCCGTCGTCACGGTCGTGCTGCTGCCGCCGCTGGCCGGAGTCGGGCGGTGGCCGCTGCAGCGCTTGCGCGGCTACGCCGAGCGGGGCCGGGCGGAACGCATCGCGGTTCAGAACGTGGTGACCGAGCTCGTGCTGGCGCTCGTCCCACCGGTGACTTCCGCGGTGCTGGACCGGTTGGACCTGACGGCCATCGTCCGGGACCGGGTCGACCTCGACGTTGTCGTCGCTGGCGTCGACATCAACGCGATAGCCGGGTCGCTCGACCTCGACGAGATCGCCGCTGGCATCGACGTCGACGCGGTCGCCGCCCGGCTCGACGTGGCCAAGGTCATCGACGGGATCGACCTGACGGCCATCGCGCTGCAGGTCATCGACGCCATCGACCTGCCGGAGATCGTCCGGGAGTCCAGCGGCGCGATGGCCTCGGACACGGTCCGCGGGGTCCGGCTGCGCACGGTCGAGGCGGACGAGCAGGTGAGCCGGGTAGTCGACCGCCTGCTCGGCCGACGCCGTCCCCGTCCGGAGCCGACATGACGACCGCCGACGCCCCCAACCGGCCGGACGACGTCGCCGTACCTGTCGAGGCGCGGTCCTTCCAGGGCGGGCGGGCCGGCCTGGTCAGCCGCTCGGTGGCGGCTGTGGTGGACATTGCGGTGGTGCTGATCGCGGTAGTGGTGATCTACCTGGGCGCCGCGGGGGTCCTGCTCATCTGGAACCCCCGGAATCCCCACGTGCCGTCCCTGCCGCACGGTGCGGTGGGCACCCTCGCGGTGGTGCTGGCCGTCGCCTACCTCGCGGTCGCCTGGACCACGAGCGGCCGGACGGTGGGTGACCAGGTCATGGGCCTGCGCGTCGTCGACGGGCGAGATCGCCGGGTCGGCGCGGGCCGTGCCTTGGTGCGGGCGCTGATCGTCACCATCATCCCGGTTGGTCTGCTCTGGTGCCTGGTCTCGGCGCGGCAGCGTGCCCTGTGGGATGTCCTCTTGCGCACGACAGTGGTCTACGACTGGTCCGGTCGCGCGGTCGTGCGCGACTGACCGGTCGCGGGTCAGGCCTCGTCGAGGGCCCGTTGCAGCTCGCTGACTCTCCTGGTCGCCAGCTCGGCGACCTCGCGAGCGTCGTCCCGCGCACCCGCGGCGGCCGAGCGCGCCTGCTCGGCCGAGGCTGACGTCGACTCCGCCTCGGCCAGCTCGCCGCGGAGCCGCTCGGCGGTGCGCGCCGCCTCGCGGGACGCGGACTCGGCGGATCTTGCTGCGTCCTCCGCGTCGGTGCGCGCGTCGGCCGCAGCCCGGGCGGCGGCCCAGGCCCCGGCGAGCTCGGCCTCCAGAGCGGCGCGCCGGGCAGCGCGCTCGGCCGCCTCAGGGTCGTCGGTCGGCTTCGCCGCCCGCTTCGCTGGTTTCGCGGGACGGCGGGCACCCGCCGTCGTCGGCGCTTCGCCGAACCCGCCGGGGACCAGCGCGTCGGTGAGCCGCCCCGAGCGCAGCAGCTCGCCGGCGGCCTCGTCGGCGAGCGCCGCCGTGAGCGTCTGCTCGAGACCCCGGGTGGCGTCCTCGGTGACCGGCTGACCCTCGGCCGCCGCGAGCCGGCGCGCCTGCCCGACGAGTGCCGCGATCACCTGGTGGCGCTGGCGCGACAGCTCGCGCAGCTGCGGCCCGGACAGCGTGGCGGTGGCCTCGCGCAGCGCCGCGCCGAGGTCGAGCAAGGGACCGACCTGGTCGCCGTGTCGGCGTACCAGCTGGTTGGCGAGCCAGGCCACGACGGTGGGACGGCGCAGGGCTGCGACGGCCCGCGCGGCGTCGGTGTCGCCCGCGGCCCGCAGCTCCTTGACCCGGGCGTCGCGGGCTGCCACGAAGTCGCGGGGCGGTACGGCGTAGAGCAGGTCCACCGCCTCCTCGACCGCCGCGTCGGCGTCGTCCTCGGTCACGGGCCCGATCGTGCCACCGACCTCGGTCGGCCGCTCAGAGGCGCCACTGCTCAGGCGGGTGACAGGTGGCGGGTGATCGCCACGACCGCGACGAACGAGCGGTACGCCGCCAGCGGGTCCGCGGTCGCGATCGTGACCGTCCGCTCGGCGCTGCGCACGACACCGCGCACGGCGGTCGCGATCTCGGCCATGTCCGCGGTCAGCAGGTCGACCTCGAGGTCGCCCGGCACCCGGGGCATCGACCACGCGTCGCGCGCCGCCAGTGCCTCGGCCGCAGCCGCCCGAACGATCTCGCGCGCCACGTCAGGGTGGACGCTCAGCGCCGCCTCACGGGACTGCGACTCCTTGACCACCGCCACCCGGATGCCGGGACAGAACGGCTCGGCCTCCGGGCCGACCACCTGGTCGCCCGTCACCAGCACGACGGGGACGCCGTGGCCGGCGGCCGCCAGCGCGTTGATGCCGGACTCGGCTGCGCGGATGCCACCGATGCGGGCATCGGACACCGCGCGCGGGTTGTACGTGTGCGAGAGGACCGACGCCGACGGCATCGAGCCGTGGTAGCCGATGAAGAGCGCGGCATCGTAGGACGAGTCCAGCCCTTGCATCATGTAGTCCGGCTTGTGCCGGCCGGAGAGGTAGGACGCCCGGCCGGCCAGCCGGTCCGGTGCGAGGTTGGCCATCAGCCCGTGCGAGTCGTTGACGACGACCTGGTCGGCGTCGGCCTCGAGCGCGCCCTCGATCGCCGCGTTGACCTCGCCGAGCAGGAGCCGCGCACCTTCGGCGTGAGCCGGCGCCCCGACCCGGCACTGGTCCCAGTCGGCGACGCCCGCGACGCCCTCCATGTCCGCGGACAGGTAGACCTTCACGGGCAAGGAGCCTAGAACCGTCGGCCCACGGACCCTTCACGGTGCCTTCCGGGCGGCTGGAGCGCGAGCATGGCCAGCCAGGTCCAGCCGGCGGCTTCGGAGGTGCTGACGGCTGCGGCGAGGCGGTACCTCCGAGCGAAGGCGACGACCGGCAGCATGCTGACCGCGTGCAGGACGTCGACAGCTGCTCCCGCCTCGGCGACCGGGCGCTGGGGGCGCAGGACGAGCGCGGCCCCTTGCGCGAGGTCCCGGACCGCGAGGACGCACGCAGCGATCCGGCCGCCCCGCGGCAGTCCGGCGCCGGCTGCGCGGCGCCCGGCGGCGAGACCGATCAGGCACAGGCCGCCGACCGCCGCCCGCGCGACGCCGAGCGCCCGCAGGCGGTCGGCCGTCGTACGGTCGGTGGTGGTCGCGTTCACCGGCGGCGCCAGAGGGCGAGCCCGACGGCAGCGACACCGGCCGCCGCGGCAGCGAGGGCACCGTGGTGCTGGCTGGCCCACAGCTGGGCGCTGCGTTCGTGGGAGCGGTCGTCGAAGACCCCGTGCGCCCCGAAGTCGCGCGACATGTCCGCGGGCTTCCACAGGTTCTCCGGGGAGTCGACCGGCTCGGCCACCTCGGTCTGCTGCGCGTCGAAGCCGGTCCGCGCCAGGTAGCGGTCGAGCAGCCCGGGGGCGATCGCGTTCGCGGCGAGGGTGGCCGCCGTCGTACCGCCGACCCAGTACTCGCGCCGCCCGGGGTTGTCCGCGGCGTGCACCACCGCACGCGCCGCGACCTCCGGCTGGTAGATCGGCGGCACCGGCTGGGGGTGACGGGGCAGCCGGGAGAGCACCCAGGAGAACTGCGGCGTGTTCACCGCGGGCATCTGCACCATCGTCACGTGCACGCTGCTCTTCTCGTGCAGCAGCTCGCAGCGCAGCGACTCGTTGAAGCCCTGGATGGCGTGCTTGGCGCCGCAGTACGCCGTCTGCAGCGGGATGCCGCGGTAGGCCAGCGCCGACCCGACCTGGACGATGGTGCCGCGGTCGCGCGCCTTCATCCGGCGCAGCGCGGCCATCGTCCCGTAGACGTAGCCGAGATAGCTGACCTCGGTGACCCGCTTGAACTCGTCCGGCGAGATCTGGTCGAACGGCGCGAACACCGAGGTGAACGCGTCGTTGACCCACACGTCGATCGGCCCGAGCTCGGCCTCGACCCGCTCGGCGACGGCGTCGACCGCGGCGGCGTCCGCGACGTCGCACGGCACCACGAGCGCGCGACCGCCGGCCGAGCGCACCTCGTCGGCGGCAGACTGGAGGCCGTCCTCGCCGCGGGCCACGACGGCGACCGTCGCGCCGCGGCGGCCGAAAGCGATGGCGGTCGCCCGGCCGATGCCCCCGCTGGCGCCGGTGACGACCACCACCTGGGGGACGTTCTCGACCCGGTTGTCGACACTGTTGCTGGCAGACATGGTGCTGCGACTCCTTCACGTGGTGGATAGGCGCGGGGCGGTGGCCTGTGTCGTCCGCAGGAGCCACTACCCGGACAGGGCGCCCCTACGCGGGTTCACTCATCCGGCCGCGGGTACGGCGCCGTGCACAGCGTTGGACAGCGAGCAGTGGAGGGCGCGCGATGGCACGGGTCTCGGTCGAGGTGGCCGCACCGGCGCAGGACGTCTGGGCGGTCCTGGAGGACGCCTGGACCTACGCGAACTGGGTCGTCGGCACAGTGAAGATCCGCGATGTCGACCCGGCGTGGCCGGCCGCCGGCAGCCGCCTGCACCATGCGGTGGGCGCCTGGCCGCTGACCATCCAGGACGAGACCGAGGTGCTGGAGTGCGACCCCGGCACCCGCCTGCTGCTGCGGGCCCGCGGATGGCCGGCCGGCGAGGCGTCTGTGGAGATCGTGCTGCACTCCTACGGCGACCGGACGCGGGTCGAGATGGCCGAGGAGCCGACATCCGGACCCGGTGCGTGGATGCACAACAGGGCCGTCGACCTGGTCGGCGCGAAGCGGGTGGAGGAGACGCTGGACCGCCTTCGCCGCCTCGTCGAGGGTCACCGCCGCGACGGGCTCTCCAGCAGGCGTACGGCGGCACCGGCGGACCCGTCGTAGAGCCGGCCGAACCGGGCCCGGGCCTGCGCGGCCCTGGCCGCGTTGGCGCCACAGGCGCCGTGCACCCCCCCGCCGGGGTGCGCCGAGGAGGACGCCAAGAACAGGCCGGGGAACGGGGTGTCGGCCCGGCCGGTGCCGGGCGTCGGCCGCAGGACGAGCTGCTGGTGCAGCGCCGCGGTGCCACCGCCGAGGGCGCCTCCGGACAGCGACCGGTCGCTGTCCTCGAGGTCTCCGGGGCCCTGCACGCTGCGCGCGACCACGACGTCGCGGAAGCCGGGAGCGGCCCGCTCGAGCTCGTCCTCGATGCGGCGCGCGAACTCGTCGACCACCTCCCGGGGGTGCGGGCCGCGCGGGAGGTGCGCATAGGCCCACAGCGCCTGGGTGCCGGCGGGGGAGCGGCTCGGGTCGGCGGTGGTCATCTGGCCGACGAGCACGAACGGACGGCGGGGCAGCGCGCCGGTCGACAGGTCGGCGGCCCCGCGGGTCAGGTCGTCGATGCCACCGCCCAGGTGGACGGTCCCGGCCAGGCCGGCTTGCGGGTCGCGCCAGGGCACCGGCGCGGACGTCGCCCAGTTGACCTTGAGGGTGCCGTGGTCCCAGTCGAACCGGTCGAGGTCCTCGCGCAGGCCGGCCGACAGCCGCGCGGTGCCGACCAGCGACCGGTAGAGGTCCGGCGCGGGGACGTCGGCGAGCACTCCGCGGGAGGCCCGCAGCCGCTCGCCGCCGGCCAGGGTCACGCCCTCGGCGCCCCGCTCGCCGAGGTCCACCCGCGTGACGGGGCTCGAGCAGCGCAGCTCGCCGCCGCGGGCTCGGAAGCGGGCGACCAGCGCGTCGGTGAGCCGGCCGGCACCGCCGGTGGGCACCGGGAAGCCGCGGGTCTGACCGACCATCGCCAGCAGCAAGCCGTAGAGCGCGCTACCGGCCGACTCCGGCGTCAGGTCGGTGTGCATGGCGTTGCCGGCGACGAGCATCCGGGCACCGTCGCCGGCGAACTCCTGGGCGCCGAAGGTGCGCACCGGGACCATCGCCGTGCGGGCCAGCTGCAGGCTGCCCGCGAGGCCGAGGCTGCGTAGGACGGCCAGGCCGGGGCGTACCGGCGGGAAGGGCCGCAGGATCGCGTCGAGGACGGGTTCCTCGATCTCCCGCCACCACCCGGCCCAGCGACGCCAGGCGTCGCCGTCCCCGGGAGCGAACCGGTCGACGCTCTCGGCGGTCTCGTCGAGGTCGCGTGACAGGACGGCGGCGCGCCCGTCGTCGAGCATGTGGGCCAGCACCCGCGGGGCGTGCGACCACGCCAGGCCGTGTTGCTCGAGGCGCAGGTCCCGCAGTACAGGGGAGGCGGCGGCCAGGGGGTAGAACGCGCTGAACAGGTCGGCGGTGTAGCCCGGCGCGGGGTGGTCGGCCTGGCTGCGGACCGCACCGCCCGGCTGGTCGGCCGCCTCGAGCACGACAACGCTCCACCCGGCATCGACGAGCAGGTTCGCGGCGACCAACCCGTTCGGGCCGGCGCCGATGACCACGGCGTCGTACGTGTGCGGCATCCACGACCTCCCTGGCCACCACCCTGCCCGGCGGCGCGCCGCCGAACCGGCGGCGCCGCCCGACGTACGCTCGCCGGCATGCAGATCGCCGTCCTCGGCACCGGCCTCGCCGGCCGCACGCTGGCCGCCGCCCTCCAGGCCGCCGGCCATCAGGTCGTCATCGGGACCCGCGACCCGGCGGCGACCCTGGCCCGCACCGAGCCGGACTCGCGCGGTACGCCGGGGTTCGGGCAGTGGGCCGCCGAGCACCCCGACATCCGGGTGGTCAGCCAGGTGGCGGCCGGCGGGTACGGCGAGGTGCTGCTCAACGCCACCAGCGGCGAGGGCACCCTGGCCGCCGTCGGCGCGGCGGCCCCATCCGCGGGCACGGTGCTCCTGGACGTGAGCAACGCGCTGGACTTCTCCGGGGGCTTCCCGCCCATCCTGTCCGTGGCCAACACCGACAGCCTCGGCGAGCAGCTGCAGCGGGCCTTCCCCGAGGTACGGGTCGTCAAGTCGCTCAACACTGTGAACGCCGCGGTGATGGTCGACCCCTCTGTCGTGCCGGGCGAGCACCACATCTTCGTGGCCGGCGAGGACTCCGACGCCAAGGCGGTCGTGACCCGCCTGCTCGGCGACCTCGGCTGGCCGGCGACCTCGGTGCTCGACCTCGGGGGCATCAGGTCCGCCCGGGCGACCGAGATGTACCTGCCCCTGTGGCTCGCCCTGATGGGCGCCACCGGGTCACCGACGTTCAACATCAGGGTCGTCACGCCGTGACCGGGCCTGCCGAGCAGCCGGTCCCCTTCGACGACAGCGTGGCCCTGGCCGAGCGCCTCGGCGCGACGCGGATGGACCTCACGGTCCGCTCGGTCCGCCGGCTCACCCCGCTCCTGGTGAGGGTCGAGCTGACCGGCGACGCGCTGGGTGACCTCGAGTACGAGCCGGGGCAGGACCTCATGCTCACGGCCGAGGCGGGCCCGCCCGTATTGCGCCGCCGATGGACGATCCGCTCGCTCGACCGAGCGGCCGGCACGGTGATCCTCGACGTCGTCGTGCACCCCGGTGTCGCCGGCGCCAGCGGGCTGCACGAGGCCGCACCCGGCGACGTGGTCGAGGCGATCGGCCCGCGCGGCAAGGTGCACCTCGTCCCCTCCGCAGGGGTCCACCATTTCCTCGGCGACCAGAGCTTCCTGCCCGCCGCCTTCGTGATGGCCGAGGCGGTCGCCGTGCCGGCCCGAGCGGTCGTCACGATGACGGTGCCCACCCTCGACGAGCAGCTGTCCCTGGAAGCCTCGGCGGCTGACCCCGTGCGCTGGGTGGCCGAGCAGGGTGACGACGCCGCAACCGGTCTCGCCCTGCTCGCGGCAAGCGGCCTCGGCGACCCCGAGGACGGCGTCGTCGTCTACGTCGGCGGCGAGATGACCCTCGCGTCGACGATCCGGTCCGCTCTCGTGCGCGACCACGGCTGGCCGCGCGAAGCCGTCATGCCGAAGCCGTACTGGCGCCGCGGGACCGCGAACGCGCGCAATGGCGAACCGGGCCGCGACTAGCCTTCGTCAACGCCGCTCGACGAGCTCGTAGAGCGCGCCGTCAGGCGCCACGACGTGCGCGTAGCGGTAGCTGTCGTTCCCGGCCGGCGCCTCGACGTCGACCCCTGCCGCGGCGAGCTCGGCCACTGCGGCGTCGAGGTCGGCGACCAGAAACCCGACGGTCCGGGATGTGCCGCCGCCCGGCTCGCGCTCGTCGGACACCGCGAAGCCCGAGCCGTCGGGCAGGGTGAACATGTCGGCGTACGGCGTGCCGGCGTCGTCGGGCGTCAGCCGAAGCACGTCGCGGGCGAACGCGGCCATCGCAGCCCGGTGCGGAGTCGCGGTACCGGCGAAGACGAGACCGAGGATCTCCATGCGTCGAACGTAGGGGGTGCCGGGCACGATGAGGGCATGGCGACCTCGCGACGCTCCCTCCGACCCACCGCACCGGTCCTCGTCACCGGCTGCTCCAGCGGCATCGGGAAGGCCGCCGTGCTGGCACTCCTGCGCGGCCCCCGGCCGGTGTGGGCGACCGCCCGTCGGCTCGACGACCTGGCCGACCTGCGGGCCGCCGGCGCCCGCACCGCGGTGCTCGACGTCACCGACGAGGCGTCGATGGCGACGGTGGTCTCGTCGGTCGAGGCCGAGCACGGGGCGGTAGGCGCGCTCGTCAACAACGCCGGCTACGGCGAGTACGGCCCGGTGGAGGAGGTGCCGATGGACGCCGTCCGGCGACAGTTCGAGACCAACGTGTTCGGGCTGCTGCGGCTCACCCAGCTCGTGCTGCCGGCCATGCGGTCGGCCGGCCGCGGGCGGATCGTCAACGTGTCGTCGATGGGCGGCCGGATGACGCTGCCGGGCGGCGGCGTCTACCACGCGAGCAAGTACGCCGTGGAGGCGCTCAGCGACGCCTTGCGGTTCGAGACCCGTGGGTTCGGCGTCGTCGTGTCGGTGGTCGCGCCGGGACCGGTCCGCACCGCCTTCGCCGAGGAGGCGACCGATCCCGGCCCGGACGAAGGCCCCTACGCCGAGTTCATGCGTGGGGTCGCCGCCCGGAACGGAGCGTCCTACGGCGGAGGCCGCGGGCTGCTGGAGCCCGACGCCGTCGCCGACGCGATCGTGGCGGCCATCGAGTCCGGCCGGCCGAAGGCGCGCTACCCGGTCGGTCTGATCGGCCGGGAGGTGGTCGGAGCACGGCGACTGCTGCCGACGGCCCTGTGGGACGCCGCGCTGCGGCGGCAGTACCCGACTCCCTGACTACAGTCTCGGGGGTGTCCGAGCGTCGGCCTGCCCTGCTCGGCCGGGTGCGCGACGAGTCGGCCCGGCCACCCCGTGTCAGCCCGCTCAACGCCGCCCTGCTCACCGCCGGCGTCGACATCGGCGGCACCAAGGTCGTGGCCGGCGTGGTCACCCATGAGGGCACCGTCATAGACCTGGCTCGTCGCGACACCCCCCATCGCAGCAAGACCCCGCAGGTGGTCGAGGACACGATCGTCGACGCGGTGCTGGAGCTGGCCGGCCGGCACGAGATCCACGCGGTCGGCGTCGGCGCGGCCGGCTTCATCGACGCCGACCGGGCCACGGTGCTCTTCGCCCCGCACCTGTCGTGGCGCAACGAGCCGCTGCGCGACGCGCTCACCTCGCGGCTGCGCCTGCCGGTCGTCATCGAGAACGACGCGAACGCCGCCCTCTGGGCCGAGTGGCGCTTCGGTGCCGGCCGCGACGAGTCACACCTCGTCGGGGTGAACCTCGGCACCGGCATCGGCGGCGCGGCCATCGTCAACGGCGCCCTGCAGCGCGGGAAGTTCGGCGTTGCGGGGGAGTTCGGCCACATCCAGGTCGTCCCGGACGGCCGGCGGTGCGAGTGCGGCAACCGGGGGTGCTGGGAGCAGTACGCGTCGGGCAACGTCCTTGTCCGCGAGGCTCGTGAGCTCGCCGCGGCGCGGTCGCCGGTCGCGCACGGCATCCTCGAGCGGGCCGGGGGCGACATCGACGCCATCACCGGGCCGCTGATCACGGCCGCCGCCCAGGACGGGGACCCCGCGGCCCGCGAGCTGTTCGAGGAGGTGGGCCAGTGGCTCGGGGTCGGCATCGCGAACCTGGCCGCCGCGATGGACCCGGGCCGGTTCGTCATCGGCGGCGGCGTCTCGGAGGCGGGTGACCTGCTCATCGTGCCGGCTCGCGACGCGTTCGCCCGATCGTTGACCGGCCGGCGGTTCCGGCCGCAGGCCGACGTCGTGGCGGCCACGATGGGCAACACTGCAGGGCTGGTCGGCGCGGCCGACCTGGCTCGCCCGTTCGCCCGCCGCTTCCGCCGCGCGCGGGCCCGGGCTCGGGACCGACGCCCCGGCCGCGGGCGGCCCGGCGACCTGTCGTGAGCTGGCCGGTCCGGCGCCGGGACCCGATGGCCGGACCCGACGCCGTGTTCCTCGGCACCGGTACGACGACCGGCGGCGCCGTCGTCACGGCGCTCCTCGCCCTGGAGGAGACCGTCGACCCGACCGCGATGGCCGACCTCGTGCGCGACCGGCTGGTGGCCACCCACCCGCGGTTCGCCACCCGGGCGGTGCCGGGCCGGTGGCCACTGCGCCGGCCGGCCTGGGAGCCCGTCGCCGTGGATCTCGACCGGCACGTCCTCGACGGCGGTCCGGTCTCCGGCGAGGACGGTCTCGCCGCGGCGCTCGGCGACCTGGCGACTCGGCCGCTGGACATGAACCGGCCGCCGTGGCAGCTGCATCTGCTCGCGCTCGAACAGCCCGGTGGCACGTCCTCGGTGCTGGTTGCCCGGGTGCACCACAGCCTCGCGGATGGGCAAGCACTCGCCGCGACGCTCCTGTCGCTCGTGGACGAGCGGCCCGACACTGTCGCACCGACGGCGCGGCCCGAACCGCGCCGTGCGTCCGCGGCGCGGCTCGCTGTGGACGTGGTGCGGACCGGTGTGGCTCTGCTGCTGACGGCGCGCGACCCCGCGCCGCGGCACGCCCGAGTGCAACATCCGCCGGCCTGGACCGCTCCGCTGGACCTCGGCCTGGTCCGCCGGGTCGCGGCCGAGCTCGGTGTCACGGTCAACGACGTGTTCCTAGGGGTCATCGCGGGCGCGCTGACCGACGCGCGGGAGAGGTCCGGCGGGTCGGCGACTCTGCGCGTCCTGGTGCCGGTCGACCTGCGAGCCGGGCGGCCGGTGCCGTCGGCGCTGGGCAACCGCGTCGGTTTCGCGCTGCTGCGGCTGCCGACAGGAGCCGCCGACCCGGTGGCCCGCGTCCGGGCGGTGAGCCGAGTGACGGGGCAGCTGCGCGGCGGGGCGGCGCCGTCGACGTACCTCATGCTGCGCGTGCTCGGCTGGGTGCCGAGGGTGGTCCAGCGGTGGGCCGCCCGGTTCATCGGTGCCCGGGCCATCGCCATCGTCACGAACGTCCGCGCCCCGGCGACGCCGGTGCACGTAGCTGGGGCGCGGGTCGTGCGGGTGGCGTTCTGGGTGCCGCTGGTCGGTGCGGTCCCGGCCGGCGTGAGCATCCTGTCCTACGCCGGCGAGGTCACGGTCGGGGTCGCGACCGACCCGGAGCGCGGGCCACGGCCGGACCGGCTGACGGCCGCGGTCGAAGCCGGTCTCACCGACCTCGCGCAACGCGCCCTCGGCGTACCGGACGACGAGGTCGTCCTCGAGGCGGTGCCGTTCGACTCCGACGTCGCCGCGACGCTGGTCGCGGAGGTGCAGCAGGAGTACGTGCGGCGCTACGGCGGCCACGACGAGACCCCGGTGGACCCGACCGAGTTCGCACCTCCTGGCGGGACGTTCCTCATCGCGCAGTACGGCGCGGTCACCATCGGATGCGCCGGGATGCGCCGCCACGACGTGAACACGGTCGAGGTCAAGCGGATGTTCGTCCGGGCCGAGCACCGCCGGCGCGGGCATGCCCGCCGGTTGCTGCGTGCGCTGGAGGACCTGGCTCGCGAGCAGGGCTACCAGCGGGTGGTCCTGGAGACCGGGCTCGCGCAGCCCGAGGCGATCGCGCTGTATGCGAGTGCCGGGTACCTCCCGGTCGAAGGCTTCGGCCACTACCGGGACGCGCCGCTGTCCCGCTCGTTCGCCAAGGACCTGTGACCCGCGCCGCACGTACCATCGGCGTCGTGCCAGCGGCCGGATCAGAGACAGACAGCGTCTTTGCCCAGATCCAGGCGGGGATCCGGCTGCGTGAGGCCGGTAGGCCAGCGGACGCACGCGTCGTGCTCTCGGCACTCTGGCCCCAGGTTGATGCCGCTGACGACCCGTTTGCTCGCTGTTTCCTGGCGCACTCCCTGGCGGACGTCCAGGATGATCCGCGCGAGGAGCTGCGCTGGGACCTGGTCGCCTTTGAGGCCGGTGCGGCCGTGACAGAGGAGGGCGCCGGCGAGCGGGGAGTGCCAGGCGGTCGTCGTGGCCTGTTCCCGTCGCTGCACCTCAACCTGGCCGAGAGCTATGTCCGTGTCGGAGACGCACACCAGGCTCGGCAGCACTACGCGGCCGGCCTGGAGTTCGTGCCCTACCTCGGCCAAGACGCCTATGGGGACAGCATTCGGGAAGCCTTCATCGCCTATGCGGCGGAGCATCCGACACACGGAGTCCCGCGAACAGCTGTGCCGGACGAGGACAGCAAGTAGCTGGTCGAGGTCGGGTCAGCCGCCGGGCGAGTGCTCGGGAACGGCACCGACACTCCGGGTGGTGAGCGCCAGCTATCGGAGGACGCGGTAGGTGGCGAGAAGGTGCCCGCTGGGCGAGGAGTCCGCGCCGATCAGCTCGAGTCGAGACGAAGGCACGCCGTCGAGCAGTCGTCGTCCGGCACCGGCAATCGTCGGTGCGATCACCAGCTTGAGGTCGTCGATCAGGCCGGCAGCGAGCATCGACCGAGTGACCGAGATGCTGGCATGTACGCCGATCTCGCCTCCTGACTGATTTCTCAGGTCGCTGACGAACTCGGCCAGGTCGCCGTCGATGCGAGTCGCATTGGCCCAGGCGGATCCGAGCGGCGCGGAGGTCGCGACGTACTTCTGTACGCCGTTGATGAACGTCGCGAATGGTTCGATGTCACTGGTCGGCCAGAACCGCGCCCATTCCTCATAGCTGCCACGGCCGAGGATCACCGCGTCCTGCTGGGCGATCACGGCGGCCAGGTTGGCGTCCACCACCGCGTCCCATTCATGGATGAACGAGTCGGGAGCCTCGGCCACCCCGTCGAGGGACAGCAACTCGTAGGCGACAACTCTGCGCATGTTCGACCTTCCGCCGTGACCACAGGACGTCTATCAGACCTCCCACAACGGGAGAACTCATCGCTGTCCCGCTCTTCTGTCCCTTGGCGCCACTTCGATCGGGCGAGATCGACGTCTCGGGAGGCGCCGGGCGGGGTAGACCCTGCGCATGGACAAGGTGGACCGGGCGGATCTGCGGCGGGTTGTCGACGGGCGGTGGGCGGACGTCCGCGAGCGGGTACGCCGAACGGTGCCGGCCGCGTGGTGCGAGCCGGCGGGAGACCTGTCGCGTGACGAGCACCGCACGCGGACCACGTCCCGGGCCCGAGAGCTGGCCGCGACGGGGCTGCCCGGGCTCGGCTTCGAGAAGGCGTACGGCGGCGACGACGACATCGGCGGCTCGCTCACCTTCTTCGAGATGCTGGGGCTCGTCGACCTGTCGGTGATGGTCAAGGCAGGCGTGCAGTGGGGCCTGTTCGGCGCGGCGATCCAGGCGCTGGGCACCGAGCCGCACCACGAGCGTTACTTGCCGGCAATGATGACGCTCGAGCTGCCCGGGTGCTTCGCGATGACCGAGACGGGTCACGGCTCCGACGTTCAATCACTGCGCACCACGGCGACCTACGATCCGGGCGCCGAGGAGTTCGTCATCACGACGCCGGACGACGCTGCGCGCAAGGACTACATCGGCAACGCTGCCCGCGACGGCCGGCTCGCCGTCGTGTTCGCCCAGCTGGTCACGCAGGGGGAGAACCACGGCGTGCACGCCGTCCTCGTCCCGATCCGCGACGAGCAGGGGAATCCCTGCGCCGGCGTGCGGATCGAGGACTGCGGTCACAAGGGCGGCCTCAACGGTGTCGACAACGGCCGGCTCTGGTTCGACGACGTGCGCGTCCCACGCGACAACCTGCTCGACCAGTACGGCGCGGTGGCGCCCGACGGCACCTACTCGAGCCCGATCGAGAATCGCAGCCAGCGGTTCTTCACGATGCTCGGCGCACTCGTTCGCGGTCGCATCAGCGTCGGAGGCGCGGCCGCCAGTGCCGCGACGGTCGCCCTGGCGACCGCACTGCGGTACGGCGAGGTGCGCACCCAGTTCGCCCGGCCCGGCGGCGGCGAGGTCGTCGTCCTGGACTACCTCGCCCATCAGCGCAGGTTGCTCCCGGCGCTCGCGACGTCGTACGCGCTGCACTTCGCCCAGGACCAGCTGGTGTCCGACGCGCACGACATCCAGACCGGCGGGACCACCGACGAAGCGGCCCAGCGCGAGCTCGAGTCGCGAGCGGCGGGTCTCAAAGTCGTGAGCACCTGGCACGCGACCACGACCATCCAGACCTGCCGGGAGGCCTGCGGCGGCGCTGGCTACCTCTCGGCCAACCGGATCGTCGCGCTCAAGGCCGACACCGACGTGTTCGCCACGTTCGAGGGCGACAACACGGTGCTGCTGCAGCTCGTGGCGCGGGCCGTGCTGACGCGCTACCGGGACCACTTCGGCGACCTCGACGCGATGAGCACACTGCGGTTCCTGGCCGATCAGGTCAAGGAGACCGTGCTCGAGAAGACCTCGGCGCGCGGACTCGTCGATCGGCTCGCGGCCGCGGCTCCTGGTCGGGGTGGCGCGGACGTGCTGGACCGCGCCTGGCAGCTGGACATGTTCGCCTGGCGTGAGGAGCACGTCGTGGCCGGCCTCGCCCGCCGACTGCGGCGCGTGGGCAGCGCCGACGAGGACGACCCCGACGCGGCCTTCGAGGCACTCAACCGGGTGCAACCGCACGCGCTCGCGGCCGGCCGCGCGCACGTGCACCGCATCGTGCTGGACGCGTTCGACGCCGCCGTGGGCCACTGCAGCGACGAGGGGGCCCGCGCATTGCTCGACCGCACCTGCGACCTCTACGCGCTCGCCCAGGTCGAGGCCGACCGGGCGTGGTTCCTCGAGCACGGGCGCCTCACGCCCACCGGCGCCAAGGCGCTCGGCGCCACCGTCGACGACCTCTGCCGCGAGCTGCGGGGACAGGCCGGGGTGCTGGTCGAGGGGCTCGGAATTCCCGAGGAGTGGTTGCCGACCACTGTGGGCTGAAGAAAACCCGCTCGACGGCCGATGAGATCGACCACGAGGCTGGGTCTGACCAGATGAGCCGAGGGCACGAGGAGGTGAGGACGTGCAAGAGCAGGTGAAGGTGAAGGTGCGCAAGCAGAGCGCGGCGTCCCGCCCGGTCGAGCTCGACCTGCGCTCCCCGTCGGGGCGGGTCCTGAAGTTCTAAGACGACCTCAGCCGCCGCTTTCCGGGTCCCTCGCCGCTCGGCGTGCGGTCAGCTCGAGGGCGGCTTGGAATGGGAGGGGGCCGGGTCGGTTCGCGACTGAGCGTCCGTTCGGGGTCCGCTGTCAGGTGGGGTGTCGTCGAGTCGCCGGCCCCAGCACAACGGCACACAAAGGGGCTGGTTCTAGTGGCCAGTCGGGCGCCACGGGCCGACTTCGTGTGCCGTTGTGCTGGTGAGCAGCCACTGATGTCGGTCAGGCCGGCGACGGGACCTACCAACACACAGTCCACCCGCTTTCGGCCGTGAAACCTGTCCTCGGAGCCGACACTGTGTGTTCTCGGTCCGAGCAGCGCCCGAAACGGCGGGTCAGACGCGAACGAGGCCCGGCACCCTCCCTCATCCAGGCGCTCTTGATCTGACCGCTGGCCCGAACGGCGGTTCAGTCGCGATCGGCCGCCGGCCGCGCTCTCTCATCCCGGCGCTCTTGACCTGGCCGCCACCGGGGCGGCAGCCCCAGCAGCCGCGCCCCGTTGGCCCAGAGCACCGCCCGCAACCAGTCGTCGTCCAGGCCGGTGCGGCGCAGGGCCTCGAGCTGGTGGCCGTACCGGTAGGGGATGTTCGGGAAGTCGGTGCCCAGCACCACCCGGTCCCGCACCGCGTCCAGCCGGGCGGCCAGCGATCTCGCCAACCGGGTCTGGACGGCCGGCCCGCCCCAGAAGTCGACGAACGCCATCGTGGTGTCGACATGGACGTTCGGGTACCTCTCGACGAGGTCGAGGAACGCGTCGTACTCCGGCATCCCGAGGTGCGCGACCACTGCGGTCAGCGCGGGGTGCCTGGCCAGCACCTCGCCGAACGGTCCGGGTCCGGTGAACGGGCCGGGCATCGGACCGCTGCCGGTGTGCACCACGACAGGGACACCCGCGTCGGCGAGCAACCCCCACGGCGCGTCGAGTGCCGGGTCCCGTGGGTCGAAGGCGCCGACCTGGACGTGCAGCTTGACGATGCGGGCGCCCTCGCGCAGTGCTCGGTCGACGTAGGCCGTCACACCGGGTTCCGGGAAGAACGTCATGCTCGGTACGACGTCGTCGTGCCCGGCCCGACGTTGGTCGCGGGCGAAGTCGCGGCACCAGTCGTTGAGCGACTCGGCCATCCCGGCCTTGTGCGCGTAGAGCAGGGTGGGGAACGCGCGCACTCCCATCACCCGCAGGTGCTGAAGCCGTCGCTGCTGCGTCCACCGGTAGGTGATCGGCCACTCGAGCCCCTCCCGCGGGCCGACCCCGTCGAAGTAGGCCCAGACCCGGTCCAGCAGCCGTTGCGGCATGACATGCACGTGGCAGTCCACGAGACCCGGCAACCCGAGCCCCTTCCAGTACGCCGGGACGTCGGCGTCCGGACCGAGGGCCGGCGGCGGGTCGATCACCCGAGCCGCTCGTCGACGTAGCACCAGCGCCAGGCCTCACCCGGCTCGAAGCTGCGCATCACCGGGTGGTCGGTCTCCTGGAAGTGCTTGTCGGCGTGGCGTTGCGGGGAGGAGTCGCAGCAGCCGACGTGTCCACAGGTCAGGCACAGCCGCAGGTGCACCCAGCGGGTGCCGTCGCGGAGACACTCCTCGCACCCTTCCGGCGTGACGGGCGGGACCGACAGCGCTGCGGCATCCAGGTGCTCGCACGCCCAGACGCGCTCGACCCGGGTGACCAGCTCGCGCTGGACGGTCGTCGTCTGCTCGTGCAGCCCGTCCAGCAGCGACTCCTCCACGTCGAGCTGGGCGAGCACCTCGCGGAGCACGTCGTCGTCGTACTTGCCGGAGTCCCGCGCGTGCAGCACGGTCTCCCGCTCCGCGTGCAGCATCTCCTGACGCAGGCGCCGGTAGGTCTCGCTCGGGGTCTCGTCCTCGCTCGGGGCACCGAGCCGCTCCCAGGCAGCGTCGGCCCGGGTCCGGGTGCGCTCCTCCAGCCGAGCGATGACGCTGGGATCGTCGCCCTCGCGCTGGAGCTCGGCCAGCCGGGCCAGTCCGGCCCGGCCCGCCTTGGACAGCAGGCCGGCCTGTTCGAGGGCGTCCTCGGCGGGGTCGGGGCCAGGCAGGTCGAGCCGGCGGACCAGCCACGGCAGCGTCGTCCCGTTGATCAGCAGGGTGCCACCGACCACGGCGAGCGCAGCCAGGATCAGCACGTCGCGATGTGGCGTCTCGTCCGGGAGGGCCAGGGCCGCGGCGAGCGTGACGACGCCGCGCATTCCCGCCCAGGACACCAAGGTCGCCTCGCTCCAGCCCCACGACCGTTGGCGCATCCTGGCCGAGCCGTAGCGGTAGAGCGCGGTCGCCGCGAAGACCCAGAGGACTCGGGTCAGGAGCGTGCCGACGAGGACGGCGACGCAGATCCACACCAGTCGGGTCCCGCCCATGTCGTCCGCGTTGGCGTTGCGCACGACCTGGGACACCTGCAGGCCGATCAGCAGGAAGACGGTGTTCTCGAGGAGGAACGTGATGGTCTGCCAGTTGGTCTGCTCGGCGAGCCGTGACGATGCCGACTGCAACGCGGGTGCCTTGTGCCCGAGCAGCAGACCCACGATCACGACCGCGAGCACCCCGCTCGCGTTGATGGCCTCGGCCGCGAGGTAGGCGAGGAACGGCGCGACGAGGGACAGGGTTGTGTCGAGCACCACGTCGTCGACCCGACGCCTGGCCTTGGCCAGCAGGAAGGACATGACCAGCCCGACGACGATGCCGCCGCCGGCCGCCAGGACGAAGTCCAGCCCCACCGTCCAGATGGACACGGTGGTCGCGATCGCGGCGGCACTGGTGCGCAGCGCGACGAGGGCCGTCGCGTCGTTGAGCAGGCTCTCGCCCTCGAGGATCGACACGATCCGCCGCGGCATGTTGACCCGCCGCGCGATGGTCGTCGCCGCCACCGCGTCCGGTGGTGACACGACCGCGCCGAGCGCCAGGGCAGCCGCGATCCCGACACCGGGGATGACGTTCCAGGCGACCAGCCCGACACCCAGGGTGGTGAACACGACGGCGCCGATCGCCAGGATGCCGATCGCCTCGCGGTTCTGCCGGATGTCGACCAGCGAGGTCCGGATGGCCGCCGCGTACAGCAGGGGCGGCAGGAAGCCGATGAGGACCACTTCCGGCGACACCTGGTAGTCCGGCACGCCCGGCACGAACGAGGCGAGCAGCCCAACCACCGTCAGGACCAGCGGCGCGGAGAGGCCCAGGCGGCGTGCCGAGGCGGCCACCACCGCGACGGCGACGACCAGCCCGAGGATCTGCAGCGCTTGGGTCACGGCTCAGCACAGCACCCTGGCGCAGGCCCGGATTCCCGCGTCAGGCCGACTTGCGGGCGGCGGTCTTCTTGCTGGTCGCCTTCTTCGCGGTCTTGCCGGCGGACTTCTTCGCTGCTGGCTTGGCGGTCTTCTTGGCTGCGCTCTTCGCGCTGGCTGCCTTGGTGGCGGGCGCCTTCTCGGCCTTCTCGCCGGCCGACTCGCCGCGGCGGGCCTTGGCCTCGGCGACGCTGCGACGCAGGGCGTCCATCAGGTCGACGACCTGTCCGCTGGACTCCGGCTCCTCGGCGACGGCGACCACCTCTCGACCGGCGACCTTGGCCTCGATGACCTCCTCGAGCGCCCCGCGGTACTCGTCGGAGAACTCCTCCGGCTCGAAGTCGCCCGAGAGCGCGTTGATGTACGACTCGGCCATCGCCAGCTCCTGGTCACGCACCTTCACGTCGTCGTCGGAGAAGTCAAGCTTCGGTTCCCGGACCTCGTCCGGCCACAAGAGCGTCTGCAGAACGAGCACCCCCTCGCGGGCTCGGAGCATGGCAAGCCGCTCGCGCTGGCGCAGGGCCACCTTGACCACGGCGACCCGGTCGGACTTCTCCAGCGAGTCGCGAAGGAGCACGTAGGGCTTCACGTCGCCGGTGGGGTCGCAGTAGTACGGCTTGCTCATCTGCACGGCGTCGATCTGGGCAGCCGGGACGAAGCTGAGCACCTCGACCGAGCGGGAGGACGAGATCGGCAGGTTGGCGAAGTCGTCGTCGTCGAGGATGACCATCTCGCCGTCGGGCAGCTCGTAGCCCTTGGCGATGTCGGCGTAGGGCACCTCTTCGCCGTCGACGGAGCAGACCCGCTTGTAGCGGATCCGGCCCCCGTCCTCGCGGTGCACCTGCCGGAAGGAGATGTCCTTCTCCTCGGTGGCGCTGAACAGACGGACCGGGATCGACACCAGCCCGAAGGAGATGGAGCCCTTCCAGACGCTCTGCGGCATCCCGCCATGATCGCTGCAATCGCGCCCCGCCGCCACCAGGGGGCGAGGAAACGCGCTGGTGGGGGCGCTGCCAGGGTCAGTGGAGCGGGCCGAAACGACGACACGCACCCACTTCTCCCGGGTTGTGTCCAGGCGTCGTGGCACCGTCGGTGCTGTGAGACCGATGCGAACGACGATCGCCGCGGCCGAGGTCGTGCTCCGCTGGTGCGCCACCTGCCTCGAGGAGACCATGTTCGAGCAGCCCGACTGCTCGGACCACGCCCGCGGGCAGTGCCCGGAGTGGGTCTGCGTCGCCTGCGGCGAAGCCCTGCTGCTGGGGTTCGCCCCGCCCCGCGCGCGAGTGGTACGCCGCCGCCGTACGCCGGCTGCCTGAGCAGTCAGCTCGGCGGTGTGAGCCCGGCCGGCTCCCGGTCGCCCGACCAGCACCGGACGATGTCACGAACGGAGAGGATCCCGGCGACCTCGCCGCCGTCGAGCACCACCAGGTGGCGGAACCCGCCACGGAGCATCGCCTCGGACGCCTGCTCCAGCGTCCAGGTCGGGGCCGCGTAGACCAGGTCGACCGTGACGTGGTCGCGGACGTGTTCGGCGTCCGGGTCCTGCCCGCTGCCGACGGACGTGAGGACGTCGCGCTCGGTGATGATGCCGATGCCCTCGCCGTCCATGTCGTGGACCACGGCCGCACCGACCCGCCGGGCGGCCATCGCCCGGCTGGCCTCGCGCAGCGTGTGGTCCGGTCCGATCGTGAGCACCGCGGCGCTCATGCCGTCGCGCACCTGCATGGTCGGCCTCCTCAGAGGGCTGGACCTCCGACTCCGGGCTCCATCCTGGTCTCGCGGGCCTCGCGTGGGAAGGGATGCGCCCGGCGCGCCGTCTAGTCTCGGACCTGATGGCGACGGAAACGACGGCCCATATGACGGCCCGGACGGCGGCCCCGGCGCCGGCGGCCCGCACCCTCGTCGCGACCCGTTGGCTGGATCCTGCGGTCCCGGCCACGCTGGTCTGGCTCCCCCTCGTCCTCGTCGCCGACCGCGGTGCCGACATCTGGGTCCAGCGCGGCCTCGGCCTGCTCACCTGGCTGCTCCTGCTGACCCTGCTGCGGCGTGAGGCGCCGCTGGTCCGGGCCCAGGTCGCCGTGGTCGTCGCCTTCGCGACCGCCGTCGAGTACACCTTCTCGCCCCTGCTGCACGTCTACGTCTACCGGCTGGGCAACGTCCCGGCCTTCGTGCCTCCGGGCCATGGGCTGGTCTACCTGTGCGCGCTGGCGATCGGCCGGTCGCTCTGGGTCCGCCGCCGCGAGCAGGCCTTGGTGACCCTCACCGTCCTGGCCGGCGGCGCCTACGCGACCTGGGGGCTGCTCGTCTCGGACCGGCCCGACGTCCTCGGCGTCTTCTGGTACCTCTGCCTGGTCGGCTTCCTCGCCGTCGGCGGCCTCGCCGGGCGGTCCCGGACGCTCTACGTCGGCGCCTTCGTCGTGGTCACCTACCTCGAGCTGCTCGGGACCCGGCTGGGCAGCTGGGCGTGGGCGACCCACGACCCCACCGGGCTGGTCAGCATCGGCAACCCGCCCTCCGGTGCCGCGGGTGGCTACGGCTGGTTCGACCTCGCCGCGGTGCTCGCGGGACCGGTCGTGCTCGGCGTCGTCGGGCGGCTGCGGGGTGGGCCGGTCCGGTCGGTAGACCGCGGAGGCCCCGCGGTCGGGGACAGCCGCTAACTCCCCAATAAACGTTTGACAGTCACCGGCTGACCGGGGCAGACTCCCCAACATGTCTTCGGGAGTCGCTGACCGCGACCGCGTGGTGTCCCTGCGCTCGCTGGCGCACCCGGTGCGGCTACGGATGCTCTCGCTGCTCACCGGCGCCCCGATGTCGGCCGCCGAGGTGGCCCGGGAGCTGGGGCTGACCCATGCCAACGCGAGCTACCACCTGCGCCAGCTGCTCGCCGCCGGCCAGCTGGTCGAGGCGGGGGAGGAGTCGATCCGCGGCGGCCGGGCCAAGCGCTACCGCTACGACGTGGACGCGCCCGGCGCGACGTCGCACGACGCGGGCGACCGCGCGACCTTCTTCCGGTTGCTGGCGTCCGAGCTGGTGCGGCGCAGCGCCGCTGTCGAGCCCACGGCCAAGCAGACCAGCACGGACGCCGAGCTCTGGGTCGACCCGGACGACTGGGCCGCTGTGCTGGATCTGGTCAACCAGGCGCTCGCCGACCTGCACCGGCGGGCTCGACCTCCGCGTACCGCGGGAACCCTGCACGTGAGCGCGACCGTGTCGCTGTTCGCGATGTCCGACCCCGCGGAGGCACCGTCGTGAGCGTGCGGGCTCTGCTGCGCCATCGGTCGTATGTCGCGCTGCTCAGCGGCCGGACCGTCTCCATGGCCGGCAACGCCATGGCGAGCATCGCGGTCGCCTTCGCGGTGCTCGACCTCACCGGTTCGGCAACGGCCCTCGGGTTGGTCCTGGCGGCGCGCAGCCTCCCCCAGGTCGTGTTCATCCTCCTGGGCGGCGTCATCTCCGACCGGCTGCCGCGGCACCTGGTGCTTGTCGTCACCAGCGTCGTCAGCGGGCTGACCCAGGCCCTAGCCGCAGGTCTGGTGCTGTCCGGGCACGCGTCGGTCGGCTGGCTCGCCGCCCTGGGCGCGATCAACGGGGCGTCGTCGGCGTTCGTCTTTCCTGCCACCGCGGGTCTGCTGCCACGGACCGTGCCGCTCGACCAGCTGCAGACGGCCAACGTCGTGCTGCGGATGTCCAGCACGAGTGCGCAGATCGCCGGCGTCGCCGGTGGCGGCGCGTTGGTCGCGGCGTTCGGGTCGGGCTGGGGGCTGGCCGCGGACGCGGTGTCGTTCCTCGTGGCCGCCGGTTGCTTCGCCCTGGTGCGGATCGATCCGCACGAGCGGCTCGAGTCCAGCAACGTGCTCGTCGAGCTGCGGGACGGGTGGTCGGCGTTCCGCTCCCGCACCTGGCTGTGGGTCGTCGTCCTCGCGTTCGGGATCATCAACGCGATGCAGGCCGCGGGCTTCAACACCCTCGGTCCGAAGATCGCCGACGACAGCTTCGGGCGGCAGGGCTGGGGTTTCGTCCTCGCGGCCGATACGGCCGGTGCGTTCCTCTCCGGTCTCGTCCTGCTCCGGGTGCGCTTCCGCCGTCCGCTCTTCGTGGGCATGCTCGGCGTGCTCGTCTGGTCACCTCTGATGCTGGTGCTCGCCTCGGAGCCCGCGGTGATCCTGATCGTGGTCGCGGCGTTCGTCGGTGGGGCCGGCCTCGAGCTGTTCGGGGTCGGGTGGGACCTGTCGATGCAGCAGCATGTGCCGCCCGAGCTGTTGAGCCGGGTCTACGCCTACGACGGGCTGGGGTCGATCCTGGCGATCCCGGTGGGCCAGGCGCTCGCGGGGCCGGCGGCCGCCTGGCTGGGGGTGCAGGAGGCGGTGGTGCTCTGCGCGGTCGTCATCATGGTGGTCAGCCTCGTCACGATTGCTGTTCCGGCGGTTCGCCGGCTTCAGCGCACCGATCTCGACCAGTCGGCGACCGAGCCCGTCAGGGCGTGAGCCGACGCAGCACCTCGTCGTGCAGGTGACCGTTGGTCGCCACGGCGCTGCCGCCGGCCGGTCCCTCGCCACCCGCCAGGTCGGTGAACCGCCCCCCGGCCTCGGTGACCACGATCGACGGCGCGGCCAGGTCGTGCAGCGCGACCTGCGGCTCGGCGGCGACGTCGACGGCGCCATCGGCCACCAGCATGTAGTTCCAGAAGTCGCCGTACGCGCGGGTCCGCCAGACGTCACGGGTCAGCCCGAGGAACGCCTTCTCGCGGCCGACGTCATGCCAGCCGGACAGGCTGGAGTAGGACAAGGACGCGTCCGCCAGGTCGCCGACCTTCGAGACCGACATCCGGCTGGCCGCCGCGAGGCTCTTCCCGGTCCACGCGCCGGACCCGGTGCCCGCCCACCACCGCCGGCCGAGGGCCGGGGCGCTGACCAGACCGGCGACGACCAGGTCGCCGTCCATCAGCGCGATCAGGGTCGCCCAGACGGGCACGCCGCGGACGAAGTTCTTGGTCCCGTCGATCGGGTCGAGGACCCAGCGGCGGGGGCCGTGCCCCGTCTCGCCGTACTCCTCGCCGATCACCGCGTCGCGCGGTCGGGCCCGCGACAGGGTCGACCGGATCGACTCCTCAGCGCCCTTGTCGGCGTCCGAGACGGGGGTGAGATCCGGCTTGGTCTCGACGACGAGGTCGAGGGCACGGAAGCGGGACATGGTGAACGAGTCCGCGGCGTCGGCGAGCACGTGGGCGAGGCGGAGGTCGTCGTCATACGACGGCATGTAACGAACCGTACAAGTCTCTAGCCGTACTTCAGGTCAGCGCCGCATACTTCCGATCATCACCGTGACCCGGTGCCGCAAGGCGCACGAGCGATCGGGGGAGGTCCCGTCGATGTCGATGTCTCGAGCGATGTCCCGGCACATGACGTTGCCGATGTTCCGACGCCGGCTGCCCGAGGTCGCCCTGGAACCCGCGCCGATCCCCGTTCCCCGGTTCAGCATCGACGGCTGGACCTTCGACGGGACTCCCGAGATGGCCCGCCTGGCCACCCTCTCCCGCGCCGACGTGCGCGAGCTCGAGACCCTGCTCCACGAGGTAGCGAGCCAGGCGGACACGCCCTACACCTACGAGCGCGCGGCGGTCCTGCTCGAACGGGCCGGCGAGGCAGCCCCGGCCATGTCGGTCTGCGACGCCTGGCTCGCGCATCCGGGGGCCAGCTGGCCGGAGTACGCCGCGCCGACCCGCACCATCCAACGGCACCGGGCTCGACTGCGGTCCCGCCTGTCCGCACCCACCGGCAGCCGGTGACCGTGGGGGAGCGTCAGCCCCCCGATGACGTGGTGCTGGGCCGGTTCATGCCGGCCGGGCGGATCGACCAGATGCCGGCCCGGCGCAGCCGGCGGCTCGTGGTGCTCGACCACGTCTCGCACGCCTTCGAGCCCGGCCGCCGGTACGCCGAGGCGGAGGTCGACGTGGTGCTGCGCGCCTTCTTCGACGACTACGCGGCCCTGCGCCGCTACCTGGTGGACGAGGGCTTCCTGACCCGTAAGGGAGGCGTCTACTGGCGATCAGGCGGGAGCGTCGAGCTCTGAGGTCCGGTCCTCGTCGGGAGCGGGCTCCCGGCTGCGCAGCAGGCGACGCAGCGAAGCGAGCCGGGCCGGGCTGCTGTGCCCGGCAGCCACCCAGTCGTCCAGGGCGCACTCCGGCTCGTCGTGGGTGCACGACCGCGGGCAGTCGGCGGTCCCCGGTTCCAGGTCGGGGAAGGCGTGGATGACCCGGGCCAGGTCGACGTGGGCCAGCCCGAAGCTGCGCAGCCCGGGTGTGTCGATGACCCACCCCCCGTCAGCCAGCTCGAGGGCCAGGGCCGAGGACGACGTGTGCCGGCCCCGGCCGGTGACCGCGTTGACTCCGCCGGTGGCCCGGCCGGCGCCAGGCACGAGTGCGTTGACGATCGTCGACTTGCCGACGCCGGAGGACCCCACCAGCACGCTGACCCGCCCGCGCAGGTGCTCGCGCAGGTCGTCGAGCGGCTGGTCGCGCCGGACCACCACGTGGGCGACGTCGAGCGCCCGGTAGTTCTCGAGTAGGGCGTCGGGAATGGCCAGGTCGGACTTCGTGAGGCAGAGCAACGGATCGAGCCGGGCGTCGTACGCCGCGACGAGGCAGCGGTCGATGAGGCGCGGCTGCGGCTCCGGGTCGGCCAACGCGACGACGACGACCAGCTGGTCGGCGTTCGCCACGATGACCCGCTCCACCGGGTCGTCGTCGTCCGCGGTCCGGCGCAGTGTCGACCGGCGGGGTTCGACACGCACCACGCGGGCCAGCGTGTCCGTCGTACCGCTGACGTCGCCGACGAGGGCGACCCGGTCGCCGACGACCACCGCTCGGCGGCCCAGCTCGCGGGCCTTCATGGCGACGACCTCGTGGTCGCCGACGCGCGCGGTCAGCCGGCCGCGATCGACGGTGACGACCATGCCCTCGGTGGCGTCCTCGTGCTGAGGCCGTTCCTTGGTGCGGGGCCGCGTCCCACGACCGGGACGGATCCGCACGTCGTCCTCGTCCAGGTCGCGCCGTCGCGACGGCGTCACGAGCCGGCCGCCAGCATCTCGGTCCACAGCTGCACGAAGCCGGGCAGTGTCTTGGCGGTGGTCCCGATGTCGACGACGGTGATGCCGTCGACGCAGAGCCCGAGCACCGCTGCCATCGTCGCGAGCCGGTGGTCGTCGTACGTCGACACCGTGCCCGCGGTGAGGGGTCGCGGCCGCACCTCGATGCCGTCCTCGGTCTCGCGGACGTCGCCGCCCAGCACGGTGATCTCGTGCGCCATCGCGGCGATCCGGTCCGTCTCGTGGTGGCGCAGGTGGCCGATCCCGCGCAGCCTGGAGGGTGTCGACGCGAGTGCCGCGATGGCTGCCAGCGTCGGGGCGAGCTCCCCGACGGCGCCGAGGTCGAGGTCGGCGCCCACGAGCCGGTCCGGCCCGGTGACGGTGAGGGCGTCGACGTCCTGCTCCACGGTGACCCCGAACCGCGGCAGCAGCTCACGCAGGGCGTCGCCGGCCTGCGACGTCCGCAGCGGCCACCCCGGGACGGTCACCCGGCCGCCGGTGACCGCGGCGGCGGCGAGGAACGGCGCGGCGTTGGAGAGGTCCGGCTCGATCTGGATCCGGCCGAGGTGGACCGGCCC
>DASYEF010000181.1:0-5651 GCA_036499185.1 Actinomycetes bacterium
CACGCCGGCTCGATGCTGGGATATGACCGGCGCGCCGAGCAGGGTCCTTGGCTCGTCCGGGTCCTCGTCCGCGCCCTGCACAGCCACGCCGGTTACGTCCCTTGGGCCGACGTCGAAGCGATCGACCTGGAACGCCGCGAGATCCGCACCAACCTGCACGCGCCCCAGGACCTCGTCCGCGCCGCCGGGCGATAGGCCCGGCCACGCGACGGCTGGGACCCGGAACTTCCCGGGATCCCAGGATCGGTGACTCTGCCGGACGGGTGTGCGGCGCCGGTGTCCTGGTCGCATGACAACTCACACCTTGCGCCGATGGGGCGCCGTCCTGCTCGCCGGCGGACTCTGCCTGGCCGTCGCCTACTCGTTCTTTCCCTCCGACGCCCACAGCGCGCGGATCCGGCCAGCCGCCGCTCTCGCCCTGGTCGGGGTCCTGCTCGCGCTGCCGGGGCTCGTCGCCTACCAGCGGGGCCAGTCGGCCCGCGCCCGCGTCAACGGGTGGGTCGGCACCGGCCTCACCGCTGCGACGGCCGCCGACCTCGCGGAGCGCGACCCGGGCCGCGCCGGGGTCCTGATCGGCTCCGTCCAGGACACCTTGCAGACGGCGGTCGGCGACATCCGGGCGATGGTCGACGAGCTGCGGCCACCAGCGCTCGACGAGCTCGGGCTGGTCCTGGCCCTGCGCGAACGCGCTACCGAGCTGGGCCAAGGTGTCGCCGTCGAGGTGCTCGCGACCGACGATCTGCCCGCGCTGCCCGCGGCGGTCGAGGTCGCGGCGTACCGGATCTGCCAGGAGGCGCTGATGAACGTGCTGAAGCACTCGCGAGCGCGGACCGCGCGCATCACGCTCGGCACGTCCGACGGGCTCACGCTGGTGGTCGAGGACGACGGCGTCGGCATCGACGGCATCGACGGCATCGACGGCATCGACGGCATCGACGATCGCGGACCCGCGGGGTGGGGCTCGCCTCCATGCGGGAGCGCGCGGCCGAGCTGGGCGGTGACTGCACCGTCGACGAGACACCGGGTGGCGGCACCCGCGTCTCGGTCCGGTTCCCGTTGCACGCCTCCCCTGCCGGCAACGCATGAACGTGACCAGGGTGCTGGTGGCCGACGACCACCCGCTCTACCGCGACGGGCTGCGCACGATGCTCGAGGCCACCGACGATCTGGTGCTCGCGGCGGAGGTGCAGGACGGCGAGGAGGCGCTGGCCGCGCTGGCCGCGCACGATGTCGACGTGGCGCTGCTCGACGTGAACATGCCCGGCCTCAACGGCATCGACACGGCCGCCCGGATCGCCGTCGAGTCGCCCGAGGTCGCGGTGCTGGAGCTCACGATGTTCGCCGACGACGCCTCGGTCTTCGCCGCCGCACAGGCGGCCGAGCGCGCGCGCCACGACCACCACTAGCAGTCTGCGTCACGACAAGGTCGGTCGGCGGCTTGCCAGCTCGTACAGGTGGCCGTCGGGTGCGCGGAAGTGGAGCCACTCCCAGGTGCTGTCGTGATCGAGATCGCCGACCACCTCGATGCCCGCCCGGACGAGCTCGTCCCGCGCCGCATGCACGTCGTCGACCTCGAACAACGGAACGGGTCCGTGCGCCTGGCGGCCGAAGAACTCGTGGTAGGCGTCGCCCGGCCCGAAGACCTGGAACGCGTCACCGTCGAGGGTGAGCAGCTCGGTGGTCGCTTCCTCCTCGAAGTTGACCCTCATGCCGAGCACATCGCGTGCGAACGCCACCATCGGGTTGTAGTGAGACGTTGCGGTCCCGACCCAGCGGATGTTGCGAACCTTCATCACCACTCCATTTCCCGCGCCACCGGTGTGCGGTCCGACCACGAAGCAGTGTGGCGACGGCCTCCGACGGTTGGGCGTTGTCGCGGGCCCGTTGCGGGGGCTGTGGACAGCGCCAGCGCTGCGCAGTCGTGGCTCGCCACGATGGTCGGGTGGACGACGCGCTCACCATCGACCTCACCGTCATCGACCCGCGGGCTCGGTCCGTCACGGGAGCCCGCGCGGACGTCACGGTGCGCGCCCCATCCGGTACGCCGATCGGCGAGCTCCGACAGCAGCTGCTCGCCGCTGCCGGCGTACCCGACGGGGAGCTGTACGTCGGCAACACGCACCTGCCCGACGAGGCACCGGTCGGCGAGCCGCCGTTGCTCCACGCCGCGGTGCTCACGGTCGACCGCGGCACACCGCGCGAGCCGAGCGGGCTCCTGGAGCTCCACGTCCGGGCCGGTCCCGATTCCGGTGCGGTGCACCGGCTGGCTCCTGGTGAGCACGCGATCGGTCGTGGGCCGGACGCGGTGGTCCGGCTCGACGACCCAGACGTTTCACGACTGCACGCTCTGCTCGTCGTCGCGACCGGATCCAGCGAGGGAACGACGGTGCGCGACCTCGGCTCGACCAACGGGTCGAAGGTCGACGGTGTCCTGGTCGGCCCCGAGGGCGTGAGCCTGATCCCCGGACAGGAGCTCGTCGTCGGGCACAGCCGCCTCGCGCTGGCGCTGCCGGAGACGGTTCCGGTCACGGTCCGTCCCGACGGCACCGGGCACCTTTGCGTCAACCGGCCGCCGCGCCTGTTCGCGCAACGCAAGCCCGTCCGCTTCACCAGGCCGGCGCCACCGGCACCGCGCGAGCCACGAAGGCTGCCGCTGGTCGCCGTTCTCGTCCCGCTCGTGGCCGGCGTCGCCCTGTGTGTGGTGACTCGCTCACCGACGTACCTCGCGTTCGTCCTGCTGTCACCGCTGATGGCGCTGGGCAGCTACCTGAGCGACAAGTGGGGCGGCCGGCGGTCGGACCGGGAACGACGTCAGCGCCACGACGAAGACATGGCCCGGCTGGAGTCGCAGGTCGCTGGGGCCCTGGCCGCCGAAGCCGCGACCCGGGCAGCCGATCACCCCGGTCCGGCCGAGCTGCTCCTGTGCGCGCAAGGTCCCCGACCGAGACTCTGGGAGCGCCGCGCCGGCGACCCCGACGACCTGCACCTCCGGGTCGGGGTCGGCGCGGTGACGTCCGATGTCGAGGTGCGGGCACCGGGGACGGGCGGCGACTCGGAGAGCCTGGAGCGACCCGCGCTGGCCGCGGCGCCGGTGACGGTCGACCTTCGGTCCGCGGGTGTCCTGGGCGTCTGCGGGCCGCGCCCCCGTGCGCTGGCGCTGACCCGGTCCCTGCTGGCGCAGCTTGCCGGGTGGCACAGTCCGCGCCGGCTGGGCCTCGCCGTCCTGGTCGCCGACGGGATCGGCGCGGGTGGCGACTGGGAGTGGGCGCGCTGGCTCCCACACCTGGCCCGCGCCGATGGCGGCTTGCGCGTCGCCCTGGAAGACCATGCCGTGCCCGCGCGGCTCGACGAGTTGCTGACCGAGCTCGATGCGCGCGTGGCCGGCGGAGTGGACGGTCGCACGTGGAGCGGTCCGGTGCTGGTGACCCTGCTCGACGGGGCGCACCCGCTGCGCTCACTCGCGGGTGTCAGCAGGCTGCTCGAGAACGGCCCTGCCGTCGGCATGTATGCGATCTGCGTGGAGGACGAGCGGGTGTCGCTGCCCGTCGAGTGCCGTGCCGTCGCCGAGGTCTCCGGCGAGGTCGGAGCGTTCGTGCGGCTGTCGACGCAGGGCGATCAAGACAGTCGCGGCGACCACGGCGACGGCGGTGACGTCGAGGTCGTCGGCGACGGCGTGAGCGAGGTCTGGGCCGGCCGATTCGCGCGCGCCCTGGGCCGGCTGCGCGACGCGACCCCCGACGGGCCGGACGGTCGCCTGCCGGAGGCGGCGCGGCTGCTCGACCTGCTGCCCGCGGACATCACCGACCCGGACCAGCTGGCGGCGGCCTGGCGCGCCGCACCTCGAGGAACCACCGTCGTGCTGGGAGTCGGTACCGACGGCGAGCCGCTCGTCGTCGACCTGGCCGAGGACGGGCCGCACGTCCTGGTGGCCGGCACCACCGGCTCGGGGAAGTCCGAGCTGCTGCAGACCCTGATCGCCGGACTCGCCGCCGCCAACCGGCCGGACGAGCTCTCCTTCGTCCTCGTCGACTACAAGGGCGGCGCGGCCTTCCGGGACTGTGCCCGCCTCCCGCACACGGTCGGGCTGGTCACCGATCTCGACGGCCACCTCACCCAGCGCGCCCTGGCGTCGCTGGGCGCGGAGCTCCGCCGGCGCGAGACCCTGTTGCGCACGGCCGGGTGCGCTGACCTCGAGGAGTACGCCGAGCAGTCGACCGACGCCGAGCGGCTCGCCCGGCTCGTGCTCGTCGTGGACGAGTTCGCGACCCTGGCGGAGGAGCTGCCCGACTTCGTCGGGGGTCTGGTCGGCCTTGCCCAGCGCGGCCGGTCGCTAGGTGTGCACCTGGTGCTGGCGACCCAACGACCCGCGGGTGTCGTCGGCGCCGACATCCGCGCCAACACGGGCCTGCGGATCGCGCTGCGCGTCACCGACCCGGCCGAGTCCACCGACGTGGTCGACGTCCGCGACGCGGCCTTCCTCAGCCGCACCTGTCCGGGTCGGGCCGTCGTCCGGGTCGGGACCGCGGCCGTTCGGACCGTCCAGACCGCACGGGTCGGCGGACGACCTGCCGGCTCCGCGCGGTCGACGGTGCTGCCGAGCCCGTGGTGGTCGGCCGGCGACCCGCCGTCGGGGCTGGCTCAGGAACCGATCGACGGGCCGACCGACCTCGCCCGGTTCGTCGCGGCCGCGGTGACGGCGACCGAGCGGCTCGGCTGCCGCGCTGTCGCGAGTCCGTGGCTGCCGCCGCTGCCCAGCGTGATCAGCAGTGCGGAGCTCGCCGATCGCGACGCCACGCCGACCGCCGTACCGCTCGGAGTGCTCGACCTCCCGACCGAGCAGCGCCAGCCGCTCGTCACGTTCGACCTCGAGGACGGTGAGCACCTCCTGCTCGCCGGTGGGCCAGGCTCCGGACGCACGAGCGCCCTGCGGACGCTGGCCGCCGGACTGGCCGAGCGGCTCCCGGTCCACGATCTTCACCTGCACGCCCTCGACGGCGGCGCCGGGTTGGCCTCCCTCGCGGCGCTGCCGCACCTGGGCACCGTCGCCGGTCGCGACGACCCCGCGCTCGGTGACCGCCTGCTCGTCCGGCTCACCGAGGAGATGGAACGACGGCAGCGGCTGCTCGCCGCCGCCGGCCTCGGCTCACACCTCGAGCAACGGGCCACGGCTGCCCCGGAGGAACGGTTGCCCTGGCTGGTGCTGCTGGCCGACGGCTGGGAGGGACTCGTCACAACCTTCGAGACCATCGACCACGGCCGCCCTCTCGACTCGCTGTTGGGCCTCGCCCGCGACGGTGCGTCGGCCGGCATCCGGGTCGTGCTGACCGGTGACCGCTCGGTACTCGCGGGGCGGGCCGCCGCCTCCTTCCGCAACCGCCTCGTGCTCCCGCTCGCCGACCGGGCCGACTACGGCCTGGCCGGCATGGCGGTCCGGTCGGTGCCGCCGCACCTGCCGCCGGGTAGGGCCATCGTCGGGCCCGGCGCGGCCGAGGCCCAGCTGGCGGTGCTGGACCGGGATCCGTCCGGAGCAGCGCAGGTCGCGGCGATCGCGCGGGTTGCGGCCCGCTGCTCGGCCGACGGACCCACCGGGCCGGTTCCCCTGCGCCTGCGGCCCCTACCGTCGGCCGTCGGGCTGGCCGACCTCGCGACCG
>DASYEF010000182.1:0-2576 GCA_036499185.1 Actinomycetes bacterium
AGTCCCTGGTCGAGCTCGCCCGCCGGCTCTCCGCGCAGCTCGGAAAGGACAAGTCCGGGCTCCCGCTGATCCCCGGCGCCCTCGGCGCGACCAAGGGCGCGCTGCTGATCCAGCCGATAGCGCGCAACGACCTCTCCGGGCTCGGGAGGTGACGTCGTGCCGCTGACCGAGGACGGTCTCGAGTCTTTCGGCTCGCTCGCCAAGGCGATCGGCCTGATGACGGAAAGCGGCGCGAACGGCGCGTGGTTCACCGACCCGGTCGGCGAGGGCAGCAACCCGAACGGGCTCCGGTCCGTGCTCGCCGACGACGGCCAGCGCAACGCCCTGATCGCCTTCGTCGACGACGTCCTCGGGCCCCCCGTCCGCCACCAGGAGCCAGAGCCGGGCGGCGACCCGGAGACGTGGGTCCCGCTCTTCGCCGAGAACGACCCGCACATCACGGTGTACGCCGTGCTGCGTCCCGTCCCGGGGGCGGTGCGCATCGGTGTCGCGATCGAGCACTACGCCGGCTCGGACGCCACCCACGTGACCAGCACCGTGCACGTGCCCGTCTTCCACGTGCCCCGCGCCACGGACTCGCGACCCAGCGACGGCGACCTGCCGAAGTGGCTGCTGCTCGGGCGACCGGGCGGCCGCATCGTCGTCTCGGTCGACGCGCAGCTCGCGCCCGGACCACCGGTGCCGGGCGTGGCGTTCCTGGGCGGCGCCTCGGTGAGCATGCAGATCCCGACGAGCTCCTCGGACACCGCGGAGTTCGAGCTCACCCTGCGCGACCTGCAGCTGCCCGGCGCGATGACGCCCTCCACGCAGACGCTCGACATCGCCTCGCTCTCGGCGATCGGCGCGGACGTCTTCGAGTTCGTCGTCGGCATCGTCCGCCGGCAGATCGACGCCCTGGACCTCAACGACCCGACCTTCCGGCACATCCGCGGGCTGGCCGGCATCCTCGGCCTGCACGACGTCACGGGGCTCGACCCGCTGCCGCTCGCCGACCTGCCGACGCAGGGGCTCGGCGCGCTCGTGCACTGGCTCGAGACCATGCTCAACACCCCGACCCAGCTCGACGCCTGGCTGGGCGAGCTCGCCGTCCTGGTCGGCGGCAGCAAGGTCACGTCCCGCCAGGCGGTCAGCCTGGCGATCGGGCCGGCCCACCTCCTGATCGGGCTCCGGGTCACCCCGGGCACCGGCGGGCACCCGGTCCTCGTGCCGTGGGTCGAGCTGACCTGGTCGCCGACCGCCGGCGCGGACCTCGTCGCCGCCGTCGACCTGTTCCGTGCCGACACCGCCACGGGCAGCGTCACCGCCGTACCCGGGCTGCGCGCGGAAGCCGTCTTCGGCGCGCAGGCGACCGGCGGGGGCGACCTGCTCACCGGGACGCCGCACGTCGGCACGGTCCGGACCGGGCTCGCGCTCGACGCGCACGGGAAGCCGGCGTTCTCGCTGACCCTGCACGACGTCGACCTCCCGGGCGGGCACCACGACCTGCTCGACCTGTCCAGCCCGCAGGCCGCGCTCGACGCCGTGGGCTCCGCCGTCGAGGACGCCCTCGGCAGCGCGCTCGACGCGTTCGGCCCGAACGTCGGACCGCTGCTCAAGGCCCTGCTCGGCATCGACCCGCCCGGCGCCGTCTCCCCGCTGTCCGCAGGCGCGCTGCTCGCGGACCCGCTGGGCGCGCTCGCGTCGTACTGGAACGCCGTCGTCGCCGACGGCACCGCCATGACCGAGCTGCTCGGCTCGGTGCAGCACCTGCTGACCGGGGCGGCCGCGTCGGTGACCGGGACCGGTGCCGTCGCGACCCCGTGGTCCTTCGACATCACGACCGGGATCGGGATCCGGGCCTGGCGCGAGGACAGCACACTGGTGCTCGCTCTCGGCGCCGACGTGACCACGCCGCTGCCGGCCGACCTGGCGGTGACCACCAGCGCCCAGGTCGTGCTGCTGCGCGCGGACCTGCAGGCGCGGCACGTCGCGCTGGCCTGTGCCGCCTCGGCGCAGGTCGTGCTGAAGCCCGCAGGTGCGGACCCGATGGACCTCGACCTCGACGTCGCCACCCTGCACTTCAGCGGGGTCGGTCTGGCCGCCCGGTGGGCACCGGCGACGGGCCTGCGCCTGCTCGTCCTCGGCGACGGGCTCGAGCTGTCGTACGTCGATCCGCGCACCCAGGTCCCGACCAGGCACCCCATCCCGCTGCCGACCCTCGACGCCCAGGGCGCGCTGACCTTCAGCCCGGACTGGGACGCTGTCGAGGGGCTCGCCACCTCGTTGCTCGGGCGGTTCGGGTCGACCACCGTCGACACGCTGCTCGACCTGCTCGGCTGGCGCGGCACCGGCGCCCACCTGCGGCTCGGTGCGCTGGTCGACGACCCCGGCGACGCCGTGGCCTCGTGGGCGACCGCGCTCGCCCTGGACTGCGCACACCTGCGCGCGGCGCTCGGCGCCGTCGCCTGGCTGCTCAGCGGCGGCTCCCTGTCCGCCCCGCTCGGATCGGGTCAACCCGACGACCCGTACCGCGCGCCGGTCACCGGCGCCCGCCGCGCACCCGGGATCACGGCGTGGACGGTGCCGGGCTGCCCGCC
>DASYEF010000183.1:0-15240 GCA_036499185.1 Actinomycetes bacterium
GCCGCGAGGTGCTCGTCCATCGGGCAGTCGCCCACGACGACGACCTCGATCGCGATGCCGTGCGCGTCCTCGACCTCGGCTGCGGCGCGCTCGAGCGCGGCGGCCAGGTCCTGGTCCGGGTCGGCGCGCCCCCGGTAGAGCCAGCCGCGCAGCTCGCGCTCCTGCGACCGTGCCAGCCGGGTCACCTCGCGCGGGTCGTCGACGTGACGCTGGATGAGCGTCAGGGTGTGCAGCACCGAGTCGTGCACGTGGGCCGCGACCTCGGCGCGCTCCTGCTCGCGGATCCGCGCGTTTCGTTCCGCCGACAGCTCGCGGGCCATCTGCAGCCACCACGGGCTGCTCACCAGCGCAAGCCCGGCCACCACGATGAAGGCCGCCACCAACCCGCCGGTCGTGCCGCCCAACTTCGCCGGGCCGACGAGGATCGCCCCGGCCCCGACCATGACCAGTGCCGCGCCGACGCCGACCCGCGCCGCTCCGGTCAGCCGGTGCGCTCCCGTCGCGACCCGCCAGCGCTGCCGGGCGTCATCGTCCGCCTGCCGCCAGAGGATCGCCACACCGATGCCGACGACCGCGAGCGGGACGGCCAGACCCGGCCCGAATCCGAGCCCGAGGGCGTGCAGGAGGAGCAGGCCGCCGATGGTGAGCGAACCCAGCGCCAGCAGCATCGTGAGGTCGCGCTCGCGGTCGCGCGGCTGATCGGCCTCGAACGGGTTCTGCGGCGCGAAGACCCAGAACAGGCCGTACATCACGACGCCTGCCCCGCCCGCCGCCGCCAGCAGGATGAACGCGAGCCGGACAAGCAGCACGTCGACCCCCAGGTGGTCGGCCAGCCCGCGCGCGACCCCGGCCAGCACCCGGCCGTCGCTGCTGCGGTACATGCGCGGTGCCGCCACGGCCCCGGCAGGGGCGCCCGCGCGGGTGCCGCCGGTCGAGGTCATGCCCTGATCCTCCTACCTGCGCGAGCCCCACCGCATCAGGGACGGGCCCGAGCGGCCACCGGCCTCGGGCTGGGGGCGACTCAGGGTCCGGCCAGGGTCGGGCCAGGGCGTTCACCGGATGGCAGGGGCCGGCCGCGAGCCCACGATGGGGCCATGTCCACAGAAACGCCTGCCTCGGCCCCGCCGCCGCCCGGACCCGGCTACCCGCCGCTGTCCTCGATGCGGCGCAGCCGGTCCGACCGCAAGATCGCCGGCGTCGCGGGCGGCCTCGGCCGCTGGGCCGGGATCGACCCGCTGGTCTTCCGCATCCTCTTCGTGATCCTCGCCATCTTCGGCGGCAGCGGGCTGCTGCTCTACGCGCTCGGCTGGCTGCTCGTGCCCGACGACGGCCAGAGCCAGTCCGAGGGACTCAAGCTGCTGCGCGGCCGCACAAACTCCTCGACGGTGGCCACCATCGTGGCCGGGGTAGTGGTCCTGATCCTGGGGCTGGTCCTCATCGGCAGCGTCATCGACACCGGCCCCGGCCTGGGCGGCCTCGGCGTGATGGTCGCGATCGCGGTCATCGCGGTCCTGCTGATCCGCGAGGGTCAGCACCGCCCCTCCGGTACGCCGGCAGCCGAACCCCCGCCGGTCCGGACCCCGCCGCCGGCCGAGCCGGGCGCGTTCGGCCAGACCCCGGGCACGGCCTACGCAGCGTCGCCGCCGCCACCGTCGTACCCGACCGCTCCCATGCCGTACCCGTACTACCCGCCCGCTCCTCCGGCACCTCCGCGGGAGCGATCCTTCCTCGGGCGGATCACCCTCAGCGTCGCGCTCATCGTGGTCGGCGTCCTGGTCGCGGTGAATATCGAGACCGGCCACGACGTCCCCACCGAGGGTGTCCTCGCGGCCGCGCTCGGCGTGGTCGGCCTCGGCCTCGTCGTCGGAGCCTTCATCGGGCGGGCCCGCGGGCTCGTCGTGTGGGGCGTGTTGCTCACCATCGCGGTCACGATCGCGTCGTTCGCCCATGTGCCGTACAAGGGTGGGGTCGGTGACCGTCACTGGACGCCGCGCACCCTCGAGCAGGTGCAGTCGAACTACCGGCTGGCCGTCGGCGACGCGGAGCTGGATCTCAGCAAGGTCGACTTCACCGGGGTCGCCCGCCAGCGCGTACAGGTCCGGCAGGGCGTCGGCGACCTCACCATCACCGTCCCGTCCAACGTCGTGGTGCGGATCAAGACACACGTGCACGGTGGTGACCTGATCGTGCCGGGGGAGCGGTCGATCCACGGCAGCGACCTCCGGCGCCTCACCACGTTGCCCAGCGGCTCGCCCGCCGGCTCCGCGGTGCTCGTCGTGGACGCCGAGCTCGGCGTCGGAACCCTGGAGGTGGACCGTGCGTAAGCACGAGCTGGATGTCTTCTCGCTGCTCGCCGGCATGGTCTTCGTGGCGGTGGCCGTGGTGCACCTCGTCACGGCGAACACCACGCACTCCTCCGACGTCCGCTGGGTGTTCCCGGTGGCCATGGTGCTCGTCGGGCTGGCCAGCCTCATCGGCCTGGTCCGCCGGGGAGGGCGGGAGCCGGGCGTGGTCCCGACGGCCCCGGCGCCGATGCCGGAGGAAGCGGCGGACGCCGAAGGGTTGTGACCGTCCGGGCCGGCCTCGGCTATCCTCTGCGGGTCCCGCGCGCGGGACGCCCGGCAGGTTGCCCGAGCGGCCAATGGGAGCGGACTGTAAATCCGTCGGCGAAGCCTACGAAGGTTCGAATCCTTCACCTGCCACACCAGACGACCCCCGGCCCGGTGCTCCCGGACGGGGGTCGTCGGGCGTCCCGGGAGAGGCATCTCGGGACCAGTGGTACCGATGTGCGCCGGCACCCTCGAGCCCGGTATCCTCGTCGGGCTCGTGCCCCCTTAGCTCAGTCGGCAGAGCGTCTCCATGGTAAGGAGAAGGTCTACGGTTCGATTCCGTAAGGGGGCTCTGGACGGCGACCCACCCTTTGCCCGGCCCTCGGGTCGGCGGGGGCGGGTTCTCCGGACTCGGCGGAGTAGCTCAGCCTGGTAGAGCAAGCGGCTCATAATCGCTGTGTCGCCGGTTCAAGTCCGGCCTCCGCTACCCGAACGACAGCACGATCCGTTCCACCCGAACAACCGTTCCACCCAGCACGCGTCAGCGCGTGCGACCCCCCCGGCACCCGCCGGACCGGGGCAGGCACAAGGCGAGGAGCGCCATCGTGGCCAAAGCGAGCGACATCCGTCCGAAGATCACCCTGGCGTGCACCGAGTGCAAGGAGCGGAACTACATCACCCGCAAGAACCGGCGCAACGACCCCGACCGGCTCGAGCTGAAGAAGTTCTGCCCGCGGGACCGCAAGCACACCCTGCACCGCGAGACCCGCTAGTACCCGCGGCCGATCCTTCAGGGTCAGGGCCGCAGGGGGGCTTGCGTCGCCTCCCGAGGTGGGTGGTGACTGTCACAACCGGTGTGCCAATCTCCCGCGGTAGGTGGTGACGGTCACAACCGGTGCGCCACGCTCTCGCGGTGGGTGGTGACGGTCAGTGCGGGCTTTGGACGGGGGAGTTGCTCGCCCGCCGTCCGCGACTGCCGCTCGTGGCACGCAGCCGCGGCGGGGCCGGCTGGGTCACCTCGGCCCGTGCGTGGCTGAGGTCAGGGCGGCTTCCGATGGGGGAGTTGCGCCCGCCGTCCGCGACCGCCGCTCGTGGTGCGCACCCGCGGCGGTGCCGGCTGGGCCACCTCGGCCCGTGCGTGGCTGAGGTCAGGGCGGTTTTGGACGCGGCAGTGGCTTGTCCCGCCCGTGCGCGACTGTCCCGAGCGAAGTGGCCCCGCTGTGCACTTGCCTTTCGACCGCTCAGCGGGGCCGCTTGGCTCGGAAAGCCTGATGGGCGCTGGAGATCTCACGTTCTGGGACGGCCGGGATGATCATGCGTCGGCTGGCGCAAGTTGGCAGGATTTGCTCGCTGAGGCCAGCCAACTTGCGCCAGCTGAGCAGCCTCGCTCCCCATTGGCTCGACATGTGAGACAGACGCGAGCTCCACGCGTCGACCGGCGCGTTGCGGCTGACTTTGGTCGGCGAGAGCCAGCCGGAACGCGCCAGTCAACACTCACGGACAGTCGCGCACGGACCGGCACTGGCCTTCCACATCCCAAGCCGCACTGACCGTCACCACCCACAGCGGGAGAGCGGCGCACAGGTTCTGACCGTCACCACCGACGTCGGGAGAGCGGCGCACGGGCTCCGACCCGCACCACCCACCGAGGGACCCGTTGCCGTTGGCCGCGGCACACCGCGCAGGCCGTACAACGGCCCCACTAGGCTCGCCGGCATGCCGATCGACCCGTCGTTCGCCGGGCGCACCTACCCGCCGACCGACGCCTACGAGGTCGGCATCGAGAAGATCCGCGAGTTCGCGACCGCGATCGGTGACGACAACCCGGCCTACCACGACCGGGAGGCCGCCAAAGCCCTCGGCCACCCCGACGTCATCGCCCCGCCGACGTTCCCGTTCGTGCTGACCTTCAAGGCCTCGCGCCAGATGATCGACGACCCCGAGCTCGGCATCGACTACAGCCGGGTGGTCCACGGCGAGCAGCGCTTCGCCCACGCCCGACCGGTCCGTGCGGGCGACGTGCTCACCGTCACCGTCACCCTCGAGACCGTGCGGTCGGCCGGCGGCCACGACATGGTCACCTCGCGCAGCGACGTCGCCACCGTCGAGGGTGAGCACGTCGCGTCCGCCTGGTCTACCCTCGTCGTCCGCGGGGACGGCTGATGTCCGCCCCCTCCGCCGAGGCCGTCCAGGTCGGCGACGAGCTGCCGGCCCAGTCGTTCACGATCCGCCGCGCCGACCTGGTGCGCTACGCCGGTGCGGCCGGTGACTTCAACGTCATCCACTGGAACGAGCGGGTCGCGACGTCGGTCGGGCTGCCCGACGTCATCGCGCACGGCATGTTCACGATGGCGCTGGCCGCCCGCGTCGTGACTGACTGGGTCGGAGACCCGGCCCGCGTGGTCGAGTACGGCGTCCGCTTCACCCGTCCCGTCCCCGTTCCCGACGACGACGAGGGCGCGACCGTCGAGGTGACCGGCACGGTCGCCGCGTTGCTCGAGGACGGCCGGGTCCGGGTGGACCTCACCGCGACGCACGCCGGCGCGAAGGTGCTCGGTCGCGCCCAGGCCGTCGTCGCGCTCGGCTGACGCGTGCGCACGGAGCACGACGTCCCGTTCACGGGCCTGACGACCCTGCGGCTCGGCGGTCCCGCCCGACGGCTGGTGATCGCCGAGTCGGACGAGGACGTCGTCGAGACCGTCCGTGACGCAGACCACCGCGGGGAGCCGCTGCTCGTCCTGGGGGGCGGCAGCAACCTGGTCGTCGGCGACGCCGGCTTCGACGGCACGGTCCTCCAGCTCGCGACCCGCGGCGTCGCTGTCGCACCCCTCGCCGAGCACGCCCTCCAGGTCGAGGCGGGCGTCGACTGGGACCACGTGGTCGCGCTCACGGTCGACGAGGGGTACGCCGGCATCGAGGCCCTGTCCGGCATCCCGGGCCGGGTGGGCGCGGCTCCGATCCAGAACGTCGGCGCCTACGGCCAGGAGGTAGCGCAGACCGTGGGCTGGGTGCGCGTCCTGGACCGGTCCACGCACGACGTCGTCCTGCTCGACCCGGCGGACTGCGGCTTCGGCTACCGGACCAGCGTCTTCAAGGCGCACCCCGACCGTTACGTCGTGCTCGCGGTCGCGTTCGCCCTCGAGCACTCGCGCGACGGCGCACCGGTCCGCTACGCCGAGCTGGCGCGCGCCCTCGGCGTCGAGGTCGGCGCGCGGGTCCCGTCGTCGGAGGTACGCGCTGCCGTGCTCGCGCTGCGGCGTGCCAAGGGGATGGTGCTCGACCCGGCCGACCCCGACACGTTCAGCGCCGGCTCGTTCTTCACCAACCCGCTGCTCGATCCCGCCGACGCCGACCGGCTGCCCGACGATGCGCCACGCTGGCCCGAACGCGACGGCCGGGTGAAGACCTCGGCGGCCTGGCTGATCGAGCACGCCGGCTTCACCAAGGGCTACGGCACCGGCGTGGTCAGGATCTCCACCAAGCACACCCTCGCGCTGACCAACAGGGGCGGAGCGACCACCGCGGACCTGCTAGCGCTGGCCCGCGAGGTCCGTGACGGTGTGCGTGCCCGCTTCGATGTCGAGCTCGTCAACGAACCGGTGCTCCTCGGCGACAGCCTCTAGACGAACCGGCTGCGCGTCCGGCGCCGCCTCGGCGGCTGCTCGGCGGCGGGACCGGTCGGCCCGCTGCTCGCGGCGGTAGCCGCCGTTGGCCTCGAGGTTGCGCCGCGCCTGCGCGGCGACGAACCGCTCGAAGTCCTCGTCGGGGATCGCGCCGAGGCCCTCGTGTACCACGGCGTCGGCCATCGTGGCCGGCTGGTAGGCGACGTCCGGGACCGCCTGGATGCAGGCCAACGGCATCTGCTGGTGGATGCGCACCACGCGTCCTGGCTCGGTCAGCTTGAGCACGATGGGCAGGAGGTTGTGGTACCAGGAGGTCTCCATGATCCCCTCGAGCAGCCGCAGCCCCGTGATCGGCTTGCGGTTCGGGAGGTTGCGCACCAGGAGCGACCAGCCCGCCGACGTACGGGCGAAGATGTTCGGGATGAACTCAACCTGGGACATCTCCCGAGGGTCCGCGTTGAGGAAGGCGAGCTGGGTCCGGCCGGCGGCCGCGAGCTGCTCCCGCCGGACGGGGTCGGCGGCGAGGATCTCGTCGCCGCCGGGCAGCGGTACGTCGACGCCGCCGGACAACGACAGCCATCCGGTCGGCTCGTTGTCGGCCAGTGCAGACCACTCGGTGTGGTCGCCGTCCCAGCGCAGGGCGAAGTCCAGCGGCGCGAAGACGTACCAGCCGTAGCCCGACGCGGACACGACCGGGCCGCAGAGCTGCATGGCCCGGACCGGGAGCGAACCGCCGACACTCGGCGAGGCGGGGGTGATGGCGTGGTGACCCGGGATCAGGGAGAACAGCTCGACGTGCGGCGCGGCGACGGGGCCAGGAGGGATGGGGCCGTGAGGGGTGGGGCCGTCAAAGGTGGAGCCGTCAGGCATGGGTTCTCCTCGGTCGCATGCGGGCGGCGACCCACACTGCGGGAAGGCAGCCCACGATGCAGGCCGCGATGAGCACGTTCTGGACCGGGACCACGGTGGCGACCGCGCCGGCCAGCGCGGCAGTCCCCGCCTGGGCGGTGATGACGGAGGCTTGAAGCAGGCCCGCGGCAGCCGCGCGGGACGTGTCCGGGAGCCGGGAGAAGGCGACCACCCCGGTCGGGACCATCGTGAGGCCGACCAGCCCAGCCGTGGCGAAGGCCGCCGTGGCGAGCGGCACCTGGACCAGCACAGGTCCGTTGGCGGATCCCGCGAGCAGCACCGCGGTCGCGGCCCCGCCGCCGGCGAGCAACAGCATCGACGTACGGAGCAGCCGTCGCGGTTCGCCCCGCAGCGGTACGGCGAGGGCGCCGAGCGCCATCCCGGCGGCGAGCACCGCGCAGAGGACCCCGGAGGTGACCGCGCCGTCGAGCAGCACTTCGCGGGAGTAGACAACGGCCAGGGACTCGAGGGCGGTCACGGGGATCTGCGAGGCGGCGGCCAGCACGACCGCGGCCAGCACCAGCCGGTCACCGGTCAGGGCCCGCGCTGCGGTCCGCATGCGGTGCAGCGTTCCGCCGGACTCAGCTCCGGCAGAGCCGCGTGCCGGGTCGGCCGGCTGCCCGCCGGTGGACATTCGCGTGAGCAGCACGGCGGAGAGCAGGAAGCTGACCGAGTTCGCGGCCAGCGCGCCTCGGGCGCCCAGCACAGCGATCCCGACGCCGCCGGCCAGGTAGCCGACCATGACCGCCAGCTGGCTGGTGGTCGCGAGCAGGCTCGCACCGTGCGGGTAGCGCTCCGGCCCGAGCAGCTCGGGCATCATCGCGCTGCGCGCAGCGGTGAAGACCGGTGTCGCGGCGCCGGCGACGGCAACTCCCACGAGCAGCACCGCAGAAGGCAGGTGCAGCAGGAGGAGCGCGAACACGACGGCGCGCAGCAGGTCGGCCGCGACCATCACCCGTCGTCGGGGGAACCGGTCCGCGAGCGTTGCCAGCAGCGGTCCGCCCACGACCCAGGGCAACAGCGAGGCAGTCACGACGGCGGCGGACCACACGGGCGAGCCCGTCCGCTGGTAGACGACGACGAGCAGGGCCAGGCGGGCCGCCCAGTCCCCGACGTCGCTGATGAGCGCGGCACCCCACAGCAGCCGGAAGTCCCGCACGCGCAGCACGTCGCGCAGCTCGTCGCGGCGGCGCGGGGTGTGGGCCGCCGTCGCCGTCCCCGCTCCCGTCACCGCTTCCGGCACCGTTGTCGCCCCGTTCCCTTCCTGGCGCGCCGGCCGCGGCCGCGGTTCGGCATGCGAGGGCATCGTGGCCCATGATTCCGGCCGCTGGGGCAAACTTTCCGTGCCGATAGCCCGAATCGCACACCTTTCTGACCCGTGACGCCCGCCCTCAGGTCGCGAGCCAGGCGTCGATACCGGTGAGTAGCCGGTCGCGGAGGTCGGGCGGGGCGAGCGACCCCCGGACCGAGCAGCGCGCCAGCTCGGCGACCCCGCCGTCGGACATCCCGTGCACTTCGCGGGCCTGCACGTACTGGTCCAGCAGCCGCGACCCGAACAGCAACGGGTCGTCCGCGCCGAGCGCCACCGGCACCCCCGCCGCGCGCAGTGCCGGCAGCGGCACGTCAGCCGCCGTGGGGTAGACCCCGAGGCGGACGTTGGAGGATGGGCAGACCTCCAGCGTGACCCCGGCGGCGGCCAGCCGGTCCAGCAGGCGCGGGTCCTCGACGGACCGCACGCCGTGGCCGATCCGGTCCGCGCCCAGGACGTCGAGGCAGGCCGAGACGTTCTCCGGGCCGCCGAGCTCGCCGCCATGCGGTGTGAGCAGCAGGCCGGCCCGGTCGGCGATCCGGAAGGCGGGCGCGAAGTCCTCGGTGCGCCCTCGGCGCTCGTCGTTGGAGAGCCCGAACCCCACGATGCCGCGGCCGGCGTACTGCCCGGCCAGCCGGGCGAGGGTGCGGGCGTCGAGCGGGTGCCGGGTCCGGTTGGCGGCGACGATCACGCCGACGCCCACGCCAGTCGCCTCCGTCGCGGCCCGGGCAGCGTCGACCACGACGTCCACGGCAGGGGTCAGACCACCGAGGTAGGGCGCGTACGACGTGGGGTCGACCTGGATCTCGAGCCACCCCGAGCCCTCGGCGGCATCGTCCTCGGCGGCCTCGAGCACCAGCCGGTGGACGTCGACCGGCCCGCGCACGACCGAGCGGGCTGCGTCGTAGAGGCGCTGGAACCGGAACCAGCCGCGCTCATCGGTCGCCCGCAGCTCGGGCGGATGGGCGCCGTCGACCTCGGCGAGGAGGTCGGGCAGCCGGACGTGGTGCTCGACCGCCATCTCGCGCAGCGAGGCCGGTCGCAGCGACCCGGTGAAGTGCAGGTGCAGGTGCGCCTTGGGCAGCGCGCGGAGGTCCCGCAACTAGCGGGCCTCGGCGAGCAGCTCGTGCAGGCGGGTCACGCCCTCGACCAGGTCGTCGTCGCCGAGCGCGTAGGACATGCGGATGTAGCCCGGCGTACCGAAGGCCTCGCCGGGGACCATCGCGACCTCGGCCTCATCGAGGACGAGCTCGCACAGCTCGGCGCTGGATAGCGGCGTCCGGCCACGGATCTCCTTGCCCAGCGCCCCCTTGACCGAGGGGTAGGCGTAGAACGCGCCGAACGGCTCGGGGCACTCGATGCCGGGGATGTCGCGCAGCATCTTCACGATGGTCTGCCGGCGGCGGTCGTAGACCTCGCGCATCGCTGCGACGGCCGACAGGTCGCCGCGCACCGCGGTGAGCGCGGCCACCTGGCTGACATTGGCCACGTTGGAGGTCGCGTGCGACTGGAGGTTCGTGGCCGCCTTCACCACGTCGGTCGGCCCGATCAGCCAGCCGACACGCCACCCGGTCATCGCGTAGGTCTTGGCGACACCGTTGACCACGACGCAGGTGTCGGCCAGCTCGGGCACCAGCGTGGGCATCGAGGCGAACCGCGCGTCGCCGTACACGAGGTGCTCGTAGATCTCGTCTGTGACGACCCAGATGCCGCGCTCGACGGCCCAGCGTCCGATCGCCGCGACCTGGTCGGGCGGGTAGACCGCGCCGGTCGGGTTGGACGGCGAGACGAACAGCAGCACCTTGGTGCGTTCGGTGGTGGCCGCGTCGAGCTGCTCCACGGTGGCGAGGAAGCCGCTGCTCTCGTCGGTCATGACCTCGACAGGGACACCCCCAGCCAGCCTGATCGACTCCGGGTACGTCGTCCAGTACGGCGTCGGCAGCAGCACCTCGTCGCCCGGGTCGAGCAGGGTGGCGAACGCCTCGTAGACAGCCTGCTTTCCGCCGTTGGTGACGAGGACCTGCGAGGAGGTCACCTCGAGACCGGAGTCGCGCGCGGTCTTGACCGCGATGGCCTCCTTGAGCTCGGGGAGGCCGCCGGCCGGGGTGTAGCGGTGCCAGCGCGGGTCGTGGCAGGCCGCCGCGGCCGCCTCCACGATGTAGTCCGGGGTCGCGAAGTCCGGCTCGCCGGCGCCGAAGCCGATCACCGGCCGGCCGGCCGCCTTCAGTGCCTTGGCGCGTGCGTCGACGGCCAGCGTGGCGGACTCGGTGATGGCGGCGATCCGGTGGGACACCCGGTTGCGCTGCAGCGTCATGGCGCCATCGTCCCATCCCGGCGGTCTCGGGGGAGGGCCCGACCGAGGGCCGGGCAGGTCTCGCCGGTTCGACCGGCTCCCCTCGCTGTGCGTAGAATCGGGCCTTCGGAGGCCAGGAGCCCCTCGCGCCAGCGCGCCCGGAAACACCTCGGCGTCACGCGTGCAGGTCGGTTGCAGACCCCCGAAGGGTCGTAGCTCAATTGGTAGAGTTCCGGTCTCCAAAACCGGCGGTTGGGGGTTCGAGTCCCTCCGGCCCTGCGCATGTGAGTGCGCGACGAACCGACCGACAGGTGGACGACAGATGGCGGACGCGAGATGACAGATACGCGGGAGACCCCCCGGGCCGCGCGCGACCCGGAGGCGCGCAAGCCGCTGCCTGCGCGCATCTCGCTGTTCTACCGCCAGGTCATCGCCGAGCTGCGCAAGGTCATCTGGCCGACGCGCAAGGAGCTGATGACCTACACGTCGGTCGTGATCGTCTTCGTGCTCATCGTGATCGCCTACGTCACCGTGCTGGACTACGGCTTCAGCAAGGCCATGTTCGGCATCTTCGGCTAGGACCCAGACCCGTCCGCCAGCCCGTGTCCCTCCCGTACCACCACCCCCCGACCCACCAGGAAGTGACCTGCACCGTGTCCGAGACCCCCAGCACCGTCGAGGCGACCGAGCTCGCCGAGCCGACCGTCGACCACGGCGTCGAGCCGTCGGCGGAACCGGTCGCGGTGGAGGACCCGGTCGAGGCCGCCCAGGCTGCGTCCGCCGAGGAGCCCATCGAGGCCGACGAGGCAACCGACGCCGTCGCGCCGGCCGAGTTCGCTGAAGCCCCCGAGGCGGCCGCGGACGAACCGGTCGAGGACGAGCCGGTCGAGGACCCGGTCGCGGAGATGCGCGAGGCCCTGCGTCGCGCGCCCGGCGAGTGGTACGTCGTGCACTCCTACGCGGGCTACGAGAACCGGGTGAAGACCAACCTCGAGACCCGGACCGGCTCGCTGAACATGGAGGACTTCATCTTCCAGGTGGAGGTCCCGCAGCGCGAGGAGACGGTCATCAAGAACGGCCAGCGCAAGCTGGTCAAGGCCAACCTCCTGCCGGGCTACGTCCTGGTCCGGATGGACCTGACCGACGAGTCGTGGGGCGCCGTCCGCAACACCCCCGGCGTGACCGGCTTCGTCGGGCACACCCACCGCCCGTCCCCCCTGTCGATCGACGAGGTCCTGCAGTTCCTCGCGCCCGAGCAGGAAAAGAAGGAGAAGGTCGTCGAGGCCCGCCCCGCGGACTTCGAGATCGGCGAGTCGGTCACCGTCATGGACGGTCCGTTCGCCACCCTTCCGGCCTCGATCAGCGAGATCCACGCGGACTCGCAGAAGCTCAAGGTCCTCGTGTCGATCTTCGGCCGCGAGACGCCCGTCGAGCTCTCGTTCAACCAGGTGCAGAAGATCTGACGTAGGGGGCGCGCCAGCGCACCCGACGGTCAGCCCACGAGGAGAAGTAAGGAACCGCAATGCCCCCCAAGAAAAAGCTCGCAGCGGTCATCAAGCTGCAGATCCAGGCCGGTGCGGCCACACCGGCGCCGCCGGTCGGCCCGGCGCTGGGCCAGCACGGCGTCAACATCATGGAGTTCTGCAAGGCCTACAACGCCGCGACCGAGTCGCAGCGCGGGCAGATCGTGCCGGTCGAGATCTCGGTCTTCGAGGACCGGTCGTTCACCTTCATCACCAAGACGCCGCCCGCCTCCCGGCTGATCCTGGCCGCGGCCGGCATCGAGAAGGGCTCCGGTGAGCCGCACAAGACCAAGGTCGCGCGGCTCACCCGCGACCAGGTGCGGACCATCGCGGAGACGAAGATGCCCGACCTCAACGCGAACGACCTCGACGCCGCCGAGAAGATCATCGCGGGCACCGCCCGTCAGATGGGCATCACCGTCGAGGGACACTGAGCCAGCAGCACGAGCAAGGCCGGCAAGCCGGCAAGACCGTGGGAGGGCCGCGCGCGGCCCGTCGTACCACGACTCCACTCATCACCGAGGAGCAGCAGTGAAGCGCAGCAAGGCCTACCGCGCGGCAGCCGAGAAGATCGACGCCGACGCGCTCTACGCCCCCCTCCAGGCGGTCCGCCTGGCCAAGGGGACGATCAGCACGAAGTACGACCCCACCGTCGAGGTGGCCATGCGCCTGGGTGTCGACCCGCGCAAGGCCGACCAGATGGTCCGCGGCACCGTCAACCTGCCGCACGGCACCGGCAAGACGGCGCGGGTCCTGGTGTTCGCCACCGGCGAGCGCGCCGAGCAGGCCAAGGCCGCCGGCGCCGACATCGTGGGTGACGACGCGCTCATCGAGGAGGTCACCAAGGGTCGCCTCGACTTCGACGCCGTGGTCGCGACCCCGGACCTGATGGGCAAGGTCGGTCGCCTCGGCCGCGTGCTCGGGCCGCGTGGCCTGATGCCGAACCCGAAGACGGGCACCGTGACCCCGGACGTCGCCAAGGCGGTGTCGGACATCAAGGGCGGCAAGATCGAGTTCCGGGTCGACCGCAACGCCAACCTGCACTTCATCATCGGCAAGGCGTCCTTCGGCGAGACCCAGCTGGTCGAGAACTACGCCGCCGCGCTGGACGAGGTGATGCGGCTCAAGCCGTCGGCCTCCAAGGGGCGCTACATCCGCAAGACCACCATGAGCACGACCATGGGCCCCGCCATCCCTGTCGACCCCAACCGGACCCGCTCGCTGCTTGACGACAGCGAGGCGGCCGCCGCCACCCCCTGATGCGCCGGCGCATCACGCTGGTCCTGGCGTCGCTGCTGGCCGTCCTCGCCCTCGGGTACGGCGGCTGGCTGGTCGGTCCGGACCCGTCCGACCTGGCGACCCTCCCCGCGGCCGACACGGTCTCGGGGCCGGTCCTCTACGACCAGGTCACCCAGCGGATGGTGGCCGAGCACACGGCGACCTACACGTTCTCGGGCAGCAGTGGCGGGGGCGAGGCGCGCTCGGGGTGGGGCGCGATGCGGTTCACCGCCGGCCCCAACGACACCACCACCTTCGACGCCGACGTGGAGCTGACGTCGCTGTCGACCGGTCGGCTGCAGGCCGTCCTGCTACCGGGCACCTCCTACCTCGCGCTGCCCCCGGCCAAGGGGATCCCCGTGGGAGCGCCGTGGCTCAAGGTCGCCGCCCGGCCCAGCTCGGCGCTGGGGCGGGCGATGGCGCCGCTGGCCGACCAGCTGCGCGCGACGTTCGACCCGCGGGAGAGCCTCGGGCTGCTCCTCGCGGCCGGCCGCGTCACCGTCGTCGGGCCGGCGTCGGTGGACGGCACCCCGGCCGTCGAGCACCGCGCAAGCATCGACCTGCACGAGGCCCTGGCCGAGGCGAGCGACCCGTCCCTGCGCAGCCAGTTCAAGGCCATGCTCCAGGCCGGCGTCCACACGCTCCGCTACCAGCTGTGGCTGGACCGCAGCGGCCTGCCGCTCAAGGTGCGGACCGACCTGCCCACCGCGCAGGGCGTCTTCTCGGTCACGGGAGTGTTCGCCCGATGGGGCGACCCGGTCAAGATCGCGGCACCCGGAGCCAAGCAGGTCTACGACGCGGACCGGGTCGAGGCCGACCGGGCCGCGGCCGCGAAGAAGGCGGCGAGGCTGCTCGCGGCCAAGAAGAAGCTGCGCCAGCACCACTGACAGGTCGCACCGAGGTGCGCCGGTGATTTGCCTGGCCCGGCCGCGACGACGTACTCTCACCGGAGCCAGAGACCGCCGGTCGCCGTCCCCGCAAGGGGGTGGCCGAAGGCCCCGCAACAGCGGGCGACCCGCGCAGGTGCAGCAAGGCCGACCGGTTGGCTCGTCCGCGAGCCTCCTTCACGCCCCGCGCGCACCCGCGCCGGGGCGTTCGTGTTTCTCGGGGGTCGTCTGGAGAAGACGCAGCACGACACGGAAGGAGGCCGGCCACGTATGGCGAGGCCTGACAAGGCGGCAGCCGTCGCCGAGCTCACGGAGGAGTTCCGCAGCTCCACCGCGGCCGTGCTCACCGAGTACCGCGGGCTCACCGTGGCGCAGCTCAAGGAGCTGCGCCGATCGCTCGGCGCGAACACGTCCTACGCCGTGGTGAAGAACACTCTGACCAAGATCGCGGCCAAGGACGCCGGCGTCGGCGCCTTCGACGGCCTGCTGCAGGGGCCGTCGGCGATCGCGTTCGTCAAGGGCGACCCGGTCGAGGCGGCCAAGGGGCTGCGCGACTTCGCCAAGGCTCACCCGCACCTCGTGATCAAGGGGGGCGTGCTCGACGGCAAGTCGCTCTCGCCCGCCGAGCTCACGAAGCTCGCCGACCTCGAGTCGCGCGAGGTGCTGCTCGCCAAGATGGCGGGCGCCCTGCAGGCGTCGTTGACCAACGCCGTCTCCCTGTTCGCTGCGCCCCTGGCGCAGACCGCTCGCCTCCTCGAGGCGCTGCGGCAGAAGGCCGAGCTGGACCCGTCGGTCCTGCGCGGCGGCGCCGGTACGCCGGTCGCAGCCGAGGTCGAGGCCGAGGTCGTGGTCGAGGAGTCCAGCGCTCC
>DASYEF010000184.1:0-15798 GCA_036499185.1 Actinomycetes bacterium
CGACCGGGCGCCAGCGGGGTCAGGGGAGGTGGCGGCCCAGCCAGCGCAGCGGCGGGCCGAGCACGGCGTTGCGGTGCAGCCCGCGGTCGACGACCCACTCGCGACCCATGCGAAGGCCGCCGCGAGCCGCGACGCCGATTCCGCCCTGGTCCCGGTCACCGATCTCGCGGGCCCGGTTCCGGAGGAAGACGGTGCATCGCAGGCAGATCGTGACCTCGTCGTGGTTCCCGAGCTGGACCATCTGCTCCGGCGGATGGTGGGACCCGCAGCACCAGCACTCTGCCCAGCCGGGCGGGTCCGGGTCCACCTGCGCGTGCGCCTCCGACATCCGGCCATCATCCGCCCGCCGCCCGCCCGAGCAACACCCGCCGCCCGCCCGAGCAACACCCGCCGTTTGCGACCTTCTGGTGCGACACGCCCGGCGTGTCGCGCAACAACGTCGCAAACGGCGAACTCTGGGGCGACGTCAGGGGCGGGTGCCGGCGAGGGCGGTGGCGCCGAGGTCGGGGTCGCGGAGCACGCGGGCCACGAGGCCCGAGGCGGCCAGCGCGGCAACGGCGGCGTCGACCTGACGCTCGCCCACCTCCATCAGCAGCGAGCCGCCGGGGGCCAGCCACGACGGCGCGAGCAAAGCCACCCGGCGCAACACGTCGAGCCCGTCGGCGCCACCGTCCAGCGCGACGCGCGCCTCGTGGTCGCGGGCCTCCGGGGGCATGGTCGCGATCCCGTCGCTCGGCACGTAGGGGACGTTGGCCAACAGCACGTCCACCGTGCCGCGCAGGGCCGGCGGCAACGGCTCGACGAGATCACCGAGGACGACGACTCCGCCGAGCGGGTCGACGTTGCGCCGGGCGCAGCGCACCGCATCGGGGTCGATGTCGGCGGCGTACAGCTCGACGTCCATCTGCGAGGCGACCGCGGCACCCAGCGCTCCAGACCCGCAGCACAGGTCCACCACGACCGGAGGCGGCCCGTCACCCGCCCGCCCGGCGAGCAGCCGCAACGCCTCGGTCACGAGCAATTCGGTACGCCGACGCGGCACGAACACCCCAGGGTCGACCACGATCCGCAGCCCGGCGAACTCCGCCCAGCCCAGCAGGTGCTCCAGCGGTTCGCCGGCCACCCGGCGCGCGACCATGGCCTCGAGCGCGGACTCGTCGTCGGCCTCGGTGACCAGCAGCGCGGCCTCGTCCTCGGCGTACACACAGCCGGCCGCGCGCAACCGCGTGACGACCCGGTCGACGCCCTCGATCTCGAGCACGTGCGCAACCCTAGGAGAGCCGAGCGACGGTCCGTGCCGCGACCGCCTGCCAGACCGCGGCACATGCAGCCGTGAGTGCCAGCACGACCGCGACGCACTCCAGCGAGGCATCGAACGACAGCCCGAGGTCGAGCAGCCCAGTCGCGATCACCGCGCCGCCGACCAGCGCATAGATGCAGCAGATGAAAGCGGCGGTCACCTCGCCGCGGCGCTCTGCGGGCGCGATGTCGTTGAGCTCGTGCTGGGCGTTGAGGAAGCCCATACCGTGCCCGGCACCGGTCACTACCCCACCGGCGAGCAGGACCACCAGCGACGTGGTCGGCCCGGCCACCGCCAGCGCGATCAGCCCGACCGCCAGCATCACCAGCGCTATTCCCTGCGCCCCGGCGACCGGCAGCGGCAGCCGCTCCGACACCACCTGGCCGACGCAGGACGCGGCGAGCGCCATTGCGGAGACGGCCGCGATCAGGGCCAGGTTGTCGGTCTGCAGCAACGTGGCGACGTAGGTCGGGACGACGGACAGGTACAGCGCGACCGACGCCCAGGCGATCGCCGCGGTCAGGCCCACGCGCGCGACGTCGGCGGCGATGTCGCGCGGGATCCGCGGCAGCTGCACACGCCACGGCTCGCCGGTGGCCTCTCCCGGCTCCGGTACGGCGAGCGTCGCGGCCCCAGCGACCAGCAGGCCGGCCAGCCCGACGAGATAGGTGAGCACCAGTGGAGCCGGGGCCCACTGCGCTAGCGCGCCGGCGAGCATCGGCCCGACGGCGCAGCCGCCGGCCTGGGCCAGGCCGGCCAGCAGTGCGGGGCGCTGGCGCGAGCCGCCCGGCGCGAGCTCGACGAGCGCCGCGGTCGCCGGCCCGCTGACCAGCCCGACGGCGAGCCCTTGGAAGCCACGCGCGACGAACAGCCACCACGTCCCCTGGGCCAGCGCGAGCAACAGAAGGCCCACCGCGGCGGCGGCCAGCCCGGCCAGGATCACCGGCCGCCGACCGTACCGGTCGGAGAGCCGGCCGCACAGCAGCAGCGAGGGCACCAGAGCCGCGGCGTACGTCGCGAAGACCAGCGTCAGGACGAGGCTGGAGAAGCCGAACCTCTGCGCGTAGACGGCATACAGCGGCGCGGCCATGTTGATCCCGGCCATCAGCCAGAGCCAGCCCAGCCAGATGGTGAGGACCGACCGACGGGCGGCCTCGGTGGATCGGTACGCAGCGAGCGGTCGGGCCATGGTGCGGGCGGGCATTCTCGTGCCCCTTGCCGGTCAGTCGTCGGCGGAAACCTCGCCACGCGATCGAGATCGCCGGCTGGCCGCCTCAGCCTCTGGTCGTCATCGTCGGCTGGGCGATGCCTTCGACGAGGAGGGCGACGTCGATCGGGTACGGACGGCGGCGGCACCGGCCAGCGCGTCGGCGACCGGTTCGTGGGCCAGCCCGGCGCCGTCCATCGCGCGGTCCGCTGCGTCCAGCGCGCGCTCGACCTCGCCGATGCTGCGGTAGACCGCGCTGAGCTGACGCCACACCGCCGCAGCCTGCCGCGGCACCTGCGCGTCGGCCAGCGCGGCAGCGGCCTCCTGCAGGATCAGGGCGCCACCGGCCGGGTCGCCGTCGGCGACGGTCGCCGCGCCGAGCGCCGTCAGTGCCCGGGCCCTGCTGAGGGTGGCGTCCTCACCGAGACGCTTGAGGGCCGAGGTGGCCAGCCGGCGAGCAATCTGCGCGCGGCCCAGCAGCAGCTCGGAGCGGGAGAGCTCCATCTCCGCGCTCGCGACGGTGCGCGCACCGGCGTACTGGCGAAGGTTCGGCAGCGCGCCGCGCAGGATCTTGCGGGCGCCGGCGGCATCGGGTGGTGACTCGGCGAGCAGCAGCCAGGCCCGGGTGACCTCCACGCGGGCCTGCGACCGGACGTCCTCGCCCTCGGAGAGCAGGGCGGCGGCGGTCGCTGCCAGGCGGACACCTTCGCCGACGTACCCGCGCTCGGCGGCGTTGATCGCCGCGTTCCAGTAGGCGTAGGCCCGATCGTCGCGCGGACCCCCGGCGTCGGTCGCCGCCACCAGGCCGTCCAGCAAGACCTTGGCGCGCAGGTGGTCACCGCGGTCGGAGTAGACCCCGGCCAGCGTCGACACGAGGGCCGCGTGGCCGTCGATCCCTTCGAGACGCAGGGCTCGCTGGCGGGCGAACGCCTGCTCCCCCAGGTCCACCGCCCGGGCCAGGTCTCCCGAGTCGCGGTAGCAGCGGACGAGCGCCACGACGGCCGGCAGCCACGGCAGCCGTGCCGGAGCCGTCTCGGCCACCTGACGCAGCACCTCCCACCGGGCGGTGGCACCGGCGAGGTCGTTGCTGCGTTCGAGGGCGGTGGCATGGATCTCGGCCGCCCGGAACGCCTCCCGGTCCGCACCCAACCGGGGCTCGGTGAAGGTCGCGACCAGCTCGGACAGCAGGTCCACTGCCTCGGCGGGCTGCCCGGTCGACAGAGCGGCCTCGGCGAGCAGCGTCGTCTCGAGGACGTTGATCCCCGGCTCGCCGGCCAGCTCCTCGACGGTGAGCCCGAGCCGGGTCGCGAGCACCCGGATGGCCGTCGGGGTCGGTCGGCGTCGGCCGGACTCGAGCAGCGATACGTAGCTGGGGTGCAGGTCGTCACCAGCCAGAGCCGCCTGGGACAGACCGGCCTGCTCCCGGTGCCGACGCAGGCGCTCCCCGAACGTCGCGGCCGCCCCACGGGCGGACTCGCCCGCCGCCGCGGCAGCAACGGACTCCCCTGGGGTCCCCGACTCTGACCCCTCGGGGGCGCCGTTTGTCACGTGCCAAGTCAAGCAGGGCGAGCAGACCGAGCGCAGGCGATCAACGGCGCGGATATGTGGCCTTTCCGCCGATATCCAGGGATTGTGACCGACGACATGACCGATGTCAGTTACGTTCTGACTGCAGCACTCTCCTTGTGACAGGCGCGTCCAGCGCCTGAGTCAAGGAGGTTGTCATGACCGTTCGTGTGCTGTCTGCCCTGTTGGCCGCCGTCGCCGCGCTAGGCGTCTGCGTCGCGGTACCGGCCGTCGCCGCGCACCACGCCGCCGTCTCGGTCGCCGACCCGGAGCGCTGCTGCTAGCCCGACCGGGGTCGACACCTGGCGCTTGACACCCAGGTGTTTGACGCCAGTCACGTCATCTGTCACGCTCTGCGCACCGCAGTCGGGGGATGCGCCGCGGTGACCGGCGGGGCCGGGTGCGCGCGCTGGACGGGGGACAGCGCGCCGGCTCTCCTAGATGGAACCGCCGGTCGCCTGCGGCGTCCCGCTCGTCGGGTCGGCGGCACAACACGGTCGCGCCCACCTCTCCCCCCAGGCGGGCGCGGCCGTCCGGCGATCAATGGCTCGGGCGGTCAGTCCCTCAGCGCAAAACCTGGATCTTGCGGCCCTGCCCCTGGCGGGCCATCTCCAGCGCCTCGGCATACTGCTACTCGATCTACTCGCCGTAGGCCTGCCGGACGCGCGCCCCGGCGGAGCAGCCGCGGCAGCAGCGGGAGGTCGGCGAGACCTACGCGCAGTTCGACCGGGTGACCAAGGCGGTCGTCGCTGTCGGCTCGTAGACGCCGCCGCGCTCACAGCTGCACGCCTCGCTCACCCTTGACCAGCAGGCCGAGCTCGCCGCGGCCGGCGTGCGCGCCGAGGTCTGCGCGGTGCTGCTCGACGCCGCCGGTCACCTCGTGGCGGAGGACTTCACCCAGCGGTGCATCCCGCTCGGGCGGACCAGCTGCACGCCGTACCCGACGTCATCGCGATGGCCGGCGGCGCGGCGAAGGCGCTGCGGGCGATGTTCGCCGGGGGCTACGCCTCCAGCGTCGTCGTCGACGCCAGCCTGGCCACCGCGATGCTCGCCTGGCGTCCCGCCAGCCCTCAACGACCCTCGTTTGCGACGTTGTGGTGGCGACACGCCGGGCGTGTCGCACCACAACGTCGCAAACGGCGGGTCTAGGGGTGGGCGTCGAGGATGAGGGTGGCGACCAGCGCGGTCCAGCCGGTCTGGTGCGCTGCGCCGAGGCCCGCGCCGGTGTCGCCGTGGAAGTACTCGTGGAACGGCACCAGGTCGTGCCAGGCCGGGTCGTCCTGGAAGAGCGGCTCGGTGCCGAACACCGGGCGGTGCCCGTCGGCATCATCGAGGAACAGGCCGACCAGGCGACGGCTCAGGTCGTCGGCCACCTCGTCGAGGGTGAGCCGCACCCCGGAGCCGGTCGGGTGCTCGACGCGCAGCTCGTCGCCGTAGAACGCCGCGAACCGGCGCACCGCCTCGATCACGCGGACGTTGACCGGGAACCACACCGGGCCGCGCCAGTTGGAGTTGCCGCCGAACAGCGGCGAGGTCGACTCGGCCGGCTCGTAGTCGACGGTGTGCACCTCGCCGGCGAGCTCGATCGAGAACGGCTGCGCGAGGTGCACCCGCGAAAGCGACCGGATCCCGTGCGGCGAGAGGAACTCGTCCTCGGCGAGCATCCTGGCCAGGATCCGCTCCAGGCGGTCGACGCCGACGATCGAGAGCAACCGACCGGTGTGCCCGTCGCGAGTCAGGGTGGCCCCGACGACCTCGCGGTACTGGTGCTTGTTCTCGAGGAACCAGGCGAGCCGGGTCGCGAAGTCGTTGAGGCGCCCGAGGGTCTGCTCGCCGAGAGTGGTCGTCGCGCAGAGCGGCAGCAGACCAACCATCGACCGCACCCGCAGCGGCCGGACGGTGCCGTCGGGATAGCTGAGCACGTCGTAGAAGAAGCCGTCGTCCTCGTCCCACAGGCCCTGGTCGCGCAGCGCGTCGGCGATGTAGGCGAAGTGCTCGAGGAACTTGGTCGCGAGATCCTCGTAGACCCGGTCGTGCTCGGCCAGGACGAGGCAGAGCTCCAGCAGGTCCAGGCAGTACATCGCCATCCACGCGGTGCCGTCGCTCTGCTCGAGCCGCGCGGTCACCGGGATCCGGGCGGACCGGTCGATCGGCCCGATGTTGTCCAGCCCGAGGAACCCGCCCTCGAAGACGTTGTTGCCGGCGCTGTCCTTGCGGTTGACCCACCAGGTGAAGTTCAGCAGCAGCTTGTGCAGCACGCGCTCCAGGAACTCGAGGTCGGTGCCACCGTCGATCGCGAAGACGCGCAGTGCCGCCCACGCGTGCACCGGCGGGTTCACGTCGCCGAACTCCCACTCGTACGCCGGCAGCTGGCCGTTCGGATGCTGGTACCACTCGCGCAGCAGGAGCAGCAGCTGCCCCTTGGCGAACTCCGGGTCGATGTGCGCGATCGCCACGCAGTGGAAGGCGAGGTCCCACGAGGCGTACCAGGGGTACTCCCACGGGTCCGGCATCGAGAGCACGTCTCGGTTGTTCAGGTGGCGCCACGCGGAGTTGCGGCCGGTCAGCCGTTGCGGCGGGGGCTCCGGCCCGGCCGGGTCGCCGTCGAGCCAACGTTCGACGTCGTAGTGGAAGAACTGCTTGCCCCACATCAGCCCGGCGAACGCCTGCCGCGCCACCCGTGCCTCGTCGGCGGTCGCGGCCGACGGGATCACCGCGGCGTAGAACTCGTCGGCCTCCGACCCACGGGCCGCCATCGTCGCGGTGAAGCCGTCGCCGAGGTCGAGCACGGTCGGCCCGACGGTGCGCGCGGCCGCGAGGCGCACCCGCACCTCGCGGTTGCCGCCGGCCGGGACGTCGAGGCTGTAGTGCAGGGACGCCTTGCTGCCCTCATGTGCCGGGTTCACGGTGGCCGCGCCGTGCACCACGTGGTCGGCGATGGCGTCCTTCGGGTACGCCGATCGGCCAGCCACGCCGTAGAGCAGCGGCGCGTTCGTCTCGTTGTCGCAGAACAGCGCCTCGTGTCCGCCGTCGCCGGCGAGCTCGAGCGCGCCGGCCGTCGGATGCTCGGCGCGCAGCCGGTCGCCGGCCAGGTGGATGCGTGGAGCGCGAGAGGCAGGATCTTCGGCGTCAAGCCACGCCCAGGTGTTGCGGTACCAGAGCGTCGGCAGCACGTCGAGGTGCGCGTCCTCGGGGCCGTGGTTCTCCACGGTGATCCGCATCAGCAGGTCGCGCGGGCCGGCCTTTGCGTAGTCGACGCCGACGACCCAGTAGCGGTCGTCGGCGAACACCCCGGTGTCGACCAGCTCGTACTCCGGCTGGTCACGACCGCGCCGCGCGTTCTCGGCCAGCAGGTCGGCGTACGGGAAGGGACGCTGCGGGTAGTGGTAGCGCCACGACATGAACGAGTGGGTCGGCGTCGAGTCGACGTACCACCAGTAGTCCTTGGCGTCCTCGCCGTGGTTGCCCTCGGGACCGGACAACCCGAACATCCGCTCCTTGAGGATCGGGTCGGCACCGTTCCAGAGCGCGAGCCCGAGGCACCACATCTGGTCGCGGTCGCAGACCGCGGCCATGCCGTCCTCGTTCCAGCGGTAGGCCTGCGACCTCGCGTGGTCGTGCGGGAGATAGCGCCACGCGTCGCCGTTCGCGCTGTAGTCCTCGCGGACGGTGCCCCAGGCCCGCTCCGCGACGTAAGGCCCCCACGCCTGCCACGGCAGCCCGGTCCGCAACGCCGCGAGCCGGTCGTGCTCCGCGGTCCCGGCACCGGGGATCAGGACGCACCGTCGCGGCTCACGAGGCGACGGTACGTCGGCCGGGCCAATGATCGTTAGTGGCATCCGGCGGGTGCGCCCGGCGGCGATCGCCTAGCGTGGCATGCCGTGCCGTTCCCCACCGACCTCGCCATCGCCCAGGCCGCGACGCTCAAGCCGCTCGAGGACATCGCCGCCGAGATGGGCATCGGACCACACCTGCTCGAGCCGTACGGCGACAGCGTGGCCAAGCTGCGCCTGTCGGCCATCGAGGAGCTGGCCGGGCGGCCGCTCGCGAAGTACGTCGTCGTCTCCGCCGTCACCCCGACGCCACTGGGCGAGGGCAAGACGACGACCACCGTCGGCCTCGGGCAGGCGATGCGCCACGTCGGACGACGGGCAACGGTCGCGATCCGCCAGCCGTCGATGGGCCCGACGTTCGGGATCAAGGGCGGCGCAGCCGGCGGCGGCTACAGCCAGGTCATCCCGATGGAGAGCCTCAACCTGCATCTCACCGGCGACTTCCACGCCATCACAGCCGCGCACAACCTGCTGTCCGCGATCGTCGACAACCACCTGCACCAGGGCAACGCGAGCGGGCTGGACCTGCACAGCATCACCTGGCGCCGCGTGCTCGACGTCAACGACCGCGCGTTGCGCAACATCGTCGTCGGGCTCGGAGGTCGCCAGGACGGAGTCACCCGGCAGACCGGCTTCGACATCACCGCGGCCTCCGAGGTGATGGCGATCCTCGCGCTGAGCACGTCGCTCGCCGAGCTGCGCGAACGGCTCGGCCGGATCGTCGTCGGCTACACCGGAGCGGGCGACGCAGTGACCGCCGAGCAGATCGGTGGCGCGGGCGCGATGGCAGCGATCATGCGCGACGCTGTGAAGCCGAACCTGATGCAGACATTGGAGAACACGCCGGTCCTCGTGCACGCCGGGCCGTTCGGCAACATCGCACACGGCAACTCCTCGGTGATCGCCGACCTGATCGGCATCCACGCCGGCGACGTGCTCGTCACCGAAGCCGGTTTCGGTGCTGACATGGGCGCCGAGCGGTTCTTCAACATCAAGTGCCGGACCTCCGGGCTGGTCCCCGACGCCGGCGTAGTCGTGTCGACGGTGCGGGCGCTCAAGGCGCACTCGGGCAAGCACCGGATCGTCGCGGGCAAGCCGCTGCCCGAGGACCTGCTCGCCGAGAACCCCGACGAGGTGCACATCGGGGGAGCCAACCTCCGCAAGCAGATCGACAACATCACCCTGCACGGCGTCACCCCCGTCGTCGCCATCAACGCGTTCCCGACCGACCATCCGTCCGAGCACCGGGCGATCGAGCAGATCGCTGCGTCGATGGGCGTGCGCGTCGCGGTCGCAACCCACTTCGCCGACGGCGGGCGGGGCGCGGCCGAGCTCGCCGAGGCCGTCCTCGAGGCGGCCGACGAGCCCTCGACGTTCCGGCTGCTCTATCCCGACGAGGCCAGCCTGCGGGAGAAGATCGAGACCGTCGCGACCCGGGTCTACGGCGCCGACGGCGTCGACTACGCGCCGCTCGCGCGCACCCAGCTGGACCGCTACGAGCGGCTCGGCTTCGGCAACCTCCCGGTCTGCATCGCCAAGACCCACCTGTCGCTGTCGTCGGACCCCAAGCTGCTCGGCGCGCCGACCGGCTGGCGGCTGCCGGTGCGCGAGGTGCGCGCCTCGGTCGGAGCCGGCTTCGTCTACCCGATCTGTGGCGACATGCGCACGATGCCGGGTCTCGGCAGCGACCCCGCGGCGTTCCATATCGACGTCGACGAGAACGGCGAGATCGTGGGGCTGTCCTGACGGCGCCAGCCGGCCCCGGTGACCCGGCGGCCGGGTCGTTCCTGGACCGCCCCGTCCGCGAGCTGCTCGCCGACGTCGCCGCTCGAACTTCGGCGCCCGGCGGCGGGGCGGCCGCGGCCGTGACGGTCGCACTCGCCGCCGCCCTGGTCGAGATGGCCGCCCGGTATGCCGACGACGAAGACGCCGGCGCGGCGGCGGCCAACCTGCGGGCCCGCGCCGAGCCGCTGGCCGACCGGGATGCGGAGGCGTACGCGGCCTACCTCGCGGCCCGCCGCGACCGGCGTACCGGAAGCGGGCACGACGGGGCCGTCGAGGCAGCCGCCGTTGCCGCCACCGCAGTGCCGGTCGAGCTCGCCGAGCTGGCCTCAGCAGTGGCCACCCTCGGCGCCCGGCTCGTCTCCGTCGGAAACCCACGACTGCGGGGCGACGCGACGGCCGGGGTGGAGCTTGCCGCCGCGGCAGCCATCACGGCGGCGGCGCTGGCCAGGGAGAACGTGGGCGCCGAGCACGCGCTCGCGGTGCGGGCCGCGGCTGCTGCTGCCACGGCCCGCACCGCGCTCGGCGGCTGACGCCGGTCAAGCCGTCAGCCGGCGACGATCCCCTCGCCGCCAGCGGCACCTGGCACGAGGACGGTGCCGATCCTCGTGAGCGACCCGTCGGCGCCGACCGAGAACTCGGCCACCGACCCCGTTCCGCCGGTCTGCACGTAGACGTTGCGGCCGTCCGTGCTCGCCGCGGCGTCGACGCTGCCCGCCCCGGTGGCGGTGTTGCCCAGCGGCGCGAGGGCGGCCCCGTCGGTGCGGTAGCCGGTCACGTTGCCGCCACCTGCGTTCGAGGCGTAGAGGAAGTCGCCGCTGCGCACGATCCAGCAGGTCGCACCCTGACCGGTCGCCGCGAACGCGAGCGGCGTCAACGTGTCGTCACCGGCGATGGTGAACGTCGCCACCGCGTTCGTGCCGGCTTCGGCGACGGCAACCCGGCCGGCAGCGTCGAAGGCGACCCCGAACGGCACGGCACCGGGCAGCGGCGTCACGACCGGTGCGTCCGAGGGAGCGCCGGACGGCGACACGTCGAACACGTCGATCGCGCTGGTGTTGCCCTTCGTGGTCACGAGCAGGCGTGAGCCGTCGGGCGTGAAGGCGACCTGACCGGGCGTGTGGGTGAACTCGGGCGTCGCGTTCGGGTCGAGGCCGAGGTCCCGGTGCCATGCCGCTACGGCGACGAGGTTGCGCCCGACCGCCCGGTAGCCCTGGATCGAGCCTCCGTCGCGGGCGTTGAGCACATAGACGACGTCGCCACGAGTCGTGACGCTGGCCGGGAACGTGCCCCGGGTGCCGAGCACCTGGTGGCGCACGAGGCGGTCGCCGTTGACGAGGAACGTGGTCAGCGTGTCGGACCCCGCGTTGACGGCGTAGAGCAGGCCGCGGTCGGCGTCGTAGCCGAGCCCGCCTTGGGACGCGAGGTGGTCGACCACCGAACCGGTCAGCGCGCCGCCGAGACCGCCGGTCGCCACGGTGGCGCCCTCGGTCAGGGCGCCGTCGGCGGCCCGGTCGTAGACGGTGACGGTGTTGCCCGACAGGTTGTCGCTCTGGACGAACACCGGTGCCGGGTCGTGAGTGGTGGCCGAGGCCGGGCCGGCGAGGATGCTGGTCGGTCCGGCGACGGCAAGGGCAAGCGCGGCGACGGTGCCGAGTCGGGTGAGGGTCTTCATGGCTCTCCTTGGTGGGAACGCGGTGCGGTCATCCGCATACGCGTCCTGCGAAGGGGAGGTCTTACCTGCGGGGTGGGTTCGTCATCTCGACGTAAGGACCGCGCTAGTCGCGCAGGGCGGCGAGCAGGCCGGCGAGATCGTCGGCGCACGGGCCGCAGGCTGCCAGGTGTGTGGCGACGCCGGCGTACTGGGCCTCGGCGAGCGCGGGATCACGGTCGACCAACTCGGCGTACACGTGCAGGACCGCCATCGCCTCGCCGCACCCCACGTCGGCGGGGTCGGTGCGCAGGAAGCGGTCGAGGGCCGCCGTGCCCTCAGCGCCGTCGGTGGCGTCCATCAGCTCCCCGGGTGTCGTCGGCCATCAATGCATTGGCGACAAGGAACGCCCGGATCTTACGTCGCGCGTCGAACAAGGCCTTGTAGATCGCGTTGCGGTTGGAGTCCAGCTCGACGGCGACGCTGTCCAGCGGTGCGTGGTTGAGGACGAGGGCCACGAAGATCCGCCGCTGGTGAGGAGTGAGGGCCTCGTCGACCGCGCGCCGTACGCCGGCGACCAGGTCACCCCACTCGACGGCGTGGGCCGGGTCGAGGCCGAACCGGTCCGGCAGGCGCTCCCAGTCCTCGGCGTCCATCGCGACGGTGGGATGGCGCCAGAAGTGCCGCCCGACCTTGGCGGACACCTCGAACATCACGAACGCATAGGCCCACGTGGTGAAGCGACTCTCGCCTCGGAAACCGTCCAGCTTGGCGAGGACCGCGAGCATCGCGTCGGAGGCGGCCTGGTGCGCGATGTCCTCGAGCTCCGGGCCGGCGATGCCCAGCCGCGGTGCCCGCCGGCGTACCTCGCGGTGCGCGGCGCGGGTCAGCAGGTCGTGCAGCCGGGCCAGCCCGGCCTCGCGCGCGGCGCCCTGCGCGGTCAGCTCCTCGATCCACTGGGCAGAGTCGGCGTCGAGGAGACGTGGGCCCGGGGTGGTGCCCGCCGGCTCGCTGCTCGCCACGGCGGTCACGCTACTGAGATCGGGCCGACGTTTCGTGACGAAAGGATGACGGGCCGGGTCAGAGCTGGCTGTGGAGAAGGGAGATCGGTCGGCCGGCGTGGGCGACTCGCGCGTCTTTCGCGGTGCGGGTCAGAGCTGGCTATGGAGGAGGGGACGGCGCCGGGTCAGCACGCCGATCTCCCGCCGCTCGTGGTGCCGGTCGGCGTTGGCTTTGGAATGGAGTCGGGCCGGGTCAGCACGCGGCTCTCCCGCCGACGTAGGTGGCGGTCAGAGCTGGCTTGGGAGGAGGGAGGTGGCCGGGGTCGTGTGCCGCTCTCCCGCCGGTCGTGGTGAGGGTCAGACCTGGCTTGGGAGGAGAGGCTGTGCCGGGTCGGTGCCCCGCTCCCGCCGGTCTCACATCGCGGGACAATGGGGATGATCATGCGTCAGGTGGCGCGAGTTGGCGGCATTTGATCTTTGAGGGCAGCCAACTTGCGCCAGCTGAGCGCCGTCGGGGGCCATCGTTCCGACAGGTGAGACGGGCGCGAGCCGAACGCGTCGACTGGCGTGTTGCGGCTGCCTCCGGATGCTGAAACCCAGCCGCAACGCGCCAGTGGACGCCGAGGAAGAGTCGCCGACCGACGGGTCGGGGCCGCATACATCCCGAGCCGCACCGACCGTCACCGCCCACGACGGAGAGCCAACCGTGACCATCGGTCCCGACCCACGAGCGCTCGTTTGCGACCTGCGTCCCCGACACGCCGCGGCTGGCGCGGCGTGTCGCGTGCCAGATGTCGCAAACGAGCGAGGTAGGAGCGATGGATCATGTGCGCCATGAGCGCGCGCCCGCTGACGATCCTGTTCATGCCCGAGTCGGCGTACGGGCCGACCAACCAGTGCATCGGGCTCGGCGACGTGCTGCGGCGGCGCGGTCACCGGGTGGTGTTCGCGGCCGAGGCGTCGTGGCGCGGCAAGCTCACCGCGCTCGGGTTCGAGGAGGACCTCGTCGACCTCTCGCCACCACCGGAGCCGACCGGGGAGGGCGAGCCCGAGCAGGACGCGGGGGCGTTCTGGAAGCAGTTCATCCACGACACCGCACCGGAGTTCCGCAAGCCGACCATCCAGCAGCTCGCCACGTTCATCCGGCCGACCTGGCAGGCGCTGGTCGACGGCGCGCGCTACTGCCAGCAGCAGCTCACCGAGATCCTCGCGCGCACCAAGCCGGACGTCGTCGTGCTCGACAACGTGGTCGGCTTCCCCGCGCTGCTGACCGCAAGCGCCCCGTACGTCCGGATCGTCTCGTGCAACCCGCTCGAGGTGCCCGGCGACGGGATCCCGCCGGTGTTCTCCGGCCTGCCCGCCGCCGGCCGCCGCACCGAGTGGGACGACTTCCGCGCGGAGTACGACCGAGTGCATCGCGACCTGTGGTCGGACTTCAACGCGTGGGTCGTCGAGCAGGGGGCGCCCCCGCTGCCGGACCTGGAGTTCGTGCACACCTCGGAGGTCGCCAACCTCTATGTCTTCCCCGAGGAGGCCGACTACCTCGACGCGCGCCCTCTCGACGGCACCTGGCACCGGATGGACTCCAGCGTCCGCGAGACCGACGAGAGCTACGAGCTGCCCGAGGCGGTGCGGGACCGGCCAGACGGCAGCGCGCTGGTCTACCTCTCGCTGGGCTCGCTCGGCAGCGCGGACGTCGACCTGATGCGACGACTGGTCGACGTGCTCGGGCGGACGCCGCACCGCTACGTCGTCAGCAAGGGACCGCAGCACGCGGAGTACGAGCTCGCCAGCAACATGGTCGGCGCCGAGTTCCTCCCGCAGACCCGGATCGTGCCCCTGGTCGACGCGGTCATCACCCACGGGGGCAACAACACCGTCACCGAGGCGCTGCACTTCGGCAAGCCGATGGTGCTGCTCCCATTGTTCTGGGACCAGTACGACAACGCGCAGCGGATGGACGAGCTCGGCTACGGCGTGCGGCTCGCGACGTACACGTTCACCGACGGCGACATGCGCGCCGCCCTCGACGCCGTGCTCGGCGCGGAACTTCAGGCGCGGCTGCGCTGGGTCGGCGAGCGCGTGCGAGCTCGCGACGGGCTGCGTCGAGGTGCCGACGTGATCGAGGGCGTCGCGCAGGACAGCGCCGGCTGACTCCGGGCGTGGTGCGCCGCACTAGCGTGTGGCGCCATGGACACCGCGCAGGTGCCGCCGGACCAGGAGCTGATCCGGGTGCTCGCCACCGCCGAGCCGATGACGGTCGAGCAGGCCCGGGCCCGCGCGCGGGAGACCGACGCCACCCGGCTGGCCGAGATGCGGCCGGCGCTGGTGCCGGCGTACCAGGAGGACCTGGTCGTCCCCGGACCCGCCGGGGACCTGCCAATGCGGGTGCTGCGGCCGGCGAAGCTCGCCCCCGGCGCGCCGACGATCGGCTACCTGCACGGCGGCGGCTGGATCGTGGGCGGGCTCGACACCCACCTCGGACAGGCCCGCCGGCTCTGCACGCTGGGCGGCGCCGTGGTCGTGTCGGTCGACTACCGGGTGGCACCGGAGCACCGGTTCCCCGCCGCGTTCGACGACGCGCTGGCCGGCACGCGCTGGGTCGCCGAGCACCTCGACGAGCTCGCCAACGCGGGCTCGCCGCTGGTGGTGGCGGGCGACGGGTCGGGTGGCCAGCTCGCGGCGTCCGTCGCGATCGGCTGCCGCGACCTCGGCGTACCGCTGGCGGCGCAGGTGCTGCTGCACCCGGTCACCGACGTCTCGGGACGCTACCGCGACACGGAGGTCAACGCGTCGTACATGTCGCGGCGGGACAACAACCAGCGGTGGACGCTGACCGTCGAGGCGCTGGGGCAGTTCGCGCGGGTGTACGTCGACGAGGCGGACGCCGCGGACTGGCGGGTGTCGCCGAGGCGGGCCGCTGACCTGTCCGGTGTCGCGCCCGCCGTCGTGCACACCTCGACGCTGGACGTGCTGCGCACGGAGGGCAACTTCTACGCCGACGACCTGCGCGCCGCCGGTGTCGCGGTCATCAGCAAGGAGTTCCCGTCGGTCAACCACTCCTACTTCGGCCACGGCGGGGTCTCGGCGGTGGCCGACGCCGCGGCCGCGGAGGCCGTCGAGGACCTGCGCACCCTGCTCGCCGCCCGATGACGGCCGGCACCGAGGTGGACGCCGGGATTCTGGCGCAGGTCGCCGCCCGGGTCGACGAGGAGCGCCGGCGGCACGGGATAGCCGGGGCCGCCGTCGCGGTCTGCACCTCGGCCGGCCCGGTCTGGAGCGCCTCGTCCGGCGTCGCCGACGAGCACGGTCGACCCATCGGCGTACGAACTCGATGGAGACTGCAGTCGCAGTCGAAGATGTACACCGCGGCCGCCGTGCTCCTCGCGGTGCAGGACGGCCTGCTCGACCTCGACGCGCCGATCCCGCGCTACCTGCCCGGGTTCACGGTGCGGTCG
>DASYEF010000185.1:0-4926 GCA_036499185.1 Actinomycetes bacterium
AGGCCGTGCTCGTGCGCGCGGGCGAGGGCGCGCTCGCCGTCGGCCACGTAGAGCAGGACGCGGTCGGGCAGTCCCTCGACCCGGCTCACGAGAGCGTGCAGCGGCCGGCCAGGTGCGTCCACCATCGCCTGGATCTTTCGCCCGGCCTCGTCGTTCTCCCCCGGCGCGAAACGCAGCTCGACGACCTCGCGGGTCGACCACTCCCGGATCAGCGCGAGCGGCGACCCCTCGGCCGCGATCCGCCCGCCGTCCATCACGACCAGCCGGTCGCACAGCTGCTCGGCCTCGTCCATGTAGTGCGTCGTCAGCACGAGGGTCACGCCCTGCTGCTTGAGCCGGAACAGACGGTCCCACAGCACGTGGCGGGCCTGCGGGTCGAGTCCCGTCGTCGGCTCGTCGAGGAGCAGCATGTCCGGCTCGTTGATCAGCGACCGCGCGATGGTGAGCCGGCGCTTCATGCCGCCCGACAACGGCTCGACCTTGCTGTCCGCTCGCTCGGCCAGCTGGACGAAGTCGAGCAGCCGGTCGGCCCGCTCGGCCAGGACGGAGCGCGCCAGCCCGAAGTAGCGCCCGTAGACCAGCAGGTTCTCCCGGACCGTCAGCTCCATGTCGAGGGTGTCCTCCTGCGGGACCACCCCCAGCCGGGCCCGGATCCGGGCACCGTCGACTGCCGGGTCGTGACCCAGGACCCGCAGGGTGCCGCCGGTCACCGGCGAGACGCAGCCGATCATCCGCATGGTCGAGGACTTGCCCGCGCCGTTGGGCCCCAGGAAGCCGAACGCCTCGCCCCGTGCGACGGACACGTCGATCGCGTCCACCGCGGTGAAGTCGCCGAACTTCTTGACCAGCCCGACGGCCTCGACCATCAGCGGCTCGGGCCCCTCCTGCGCCACCGCCGGGTCGGGCCGGGCGGTGGTGTCCTGGCTGGTGGAAGGGTCCGGCACGGTGAACGACCCTAGACCGGCCGGCCGACAGGCTCGACCGAGTTTGTCCGGGCGCTGGCGTCCCGCTGGTCGGCACCGCACACTGGTGGGGTGACCACGCAACCGGGTCGGCGGCTGCATCCCGAGGACGGCTGGTGGCAGCCCGAGGACGGCGGCTGGTACGTCGATGACCGGGCCGCGCTCGAGCGTCCTGCCGACAACCCGTTCCGCACCCTGCCCGCCCGGGTCGCCGCGGAGGACCTGGTCGCCGAGGTGGACGTCTCCACCACGCCGCACGACCCCACCACCGACCCCAACCGCGAGGTAGCCCTGCGCTGGGGTGCCGGGATGGTCGGCGCCTAAGACCATAGGGGCGGCTGCGGATGTCGGTCCCGTCGGTGAGGATGACCTGGTGAGGACGGCCAGGTGACCGAGGCTGCGGCCCCGCGGTTCTCCCCCGCGACCCAGGCGTGGTTCGACGCCTCCTTCGCCGCGCCCACCGCCGCCCAGGAAGGCGCCTGGGACGCCATCGCCGCCGGCAAGCACGCTCTGGTGGTCGCGCCCACGGGCTCCGGCAAGACCCTGGCCGCCTTCCTGGCCTCGATCGACCGCCTGGCCAGCGAGGCGCGCCCCGCCGAGCCGCAGCGCCGCTGCCGGGTCCTCTACGTCAGCCCGATGAAGGCGCTGGCCGTCGACGTCGAGCGCAACCTGCGCGCCCCACTCGCGGGCATCCGGCACGCCGCCAACCGACTCGGCCTGCCACCGGACCAGGTGCCGGACCTCACCGTCGGCGTCCGGTCCGGCGACACCCCGGCCGACGAGCGCCGGCGGTTCGGCCGTACGCCGCCCGACATCCTCATCACCACACCCGAGTCGCTGTTCCTGATCCTCACCAGCCAGGCCCGCGAGTCACTGCGCGGCGTCGAGACCGTGATCGTCGACGAGGTCCACGCCGTCGCCGGTACCAAGCGCGGCGCGCACCTCGCCCTTTCCCTCGAGCGCCTCGACCACCTGCTGGAGCGCCCGGCCCAGCGCATCGGCTTGTCCGCGACGGTCCGTCCGGTCGAGGAGGTCGCGACGTTCCTCGGGGGGCGGCACGAGGTCCAGGTCGTCCAGCCGCCGTCGGCCAAGACCATCGAGCTCGAGGTCGTCGTCCCCGTGGAGGACCTCGCCGAGCTCGGCGAGTCCACCGGCGAGGTGAGCGGCTCCGCGGCCGGCGAGGAGCGGCGCACCTCGATCTGGCCGCACGTCGAGGAGCGCATTGCCGACCTCGTGCAGTCGCACCGCTCGACCATCGTGTTCGCCAACTCGCGCCGGCTGGCCGAGCGGCTCTGTGCGCGGCTCAACGAGATCGCGTACGAGCGGGCTACCGGTGAGCCGTTGCCCGAGCCCGGCGAGATGCGCCCGGCGGCGAAGATGGCCCAGGCGAGCTCGACCGTGCCGCGGCCCGACGCCGGCGTACCGGAGATCGCCCGTGCGCACCACGGCTCCGTGTCCAAGGAGCAGCGCGCACAGATCGAGGAAGACCTCAAGGCCGGCCGGTTGCCCGCCGTCGTCGCGACCTCGAGCCTCGAGCTCGGTATCGACATGGGCGCGGTCGACCTCGTGATCCAGGTCGAGTCACCGCCGTCGGTGGCCAGCGGACTCCAACGCGTCGGCCGGGCCGGCCACCAGGTCGGTGCCGTGTCGCGCGGGGTCATCTTCCCGAAGTACCGCGGCGACCTCGTGCAGACCGCAGTCGTCGCCGAGCGGATGCGGGCCGGGCAGATCGAGGAGCTGCGCTACCCACGCAACCCGCTCGACGTCCTCGCCCAGCAGGTGGTCGCGATGGTCAGCGTCGACGAGTGGGAGGTCGAGGTGATGTACGACGTGGTGCGCCGCGCCGCGCCGTACGCCGGACTCCCTCGCAGTGCCTTCGAGTCGGTGCTCGACATGCTCGCCGGGCGCTATCCCAGCGACGAGTTCGCCGAGCTGCGCCCGCGACTCGTGTGGGACCGGGTCGGCGGCACGCTGACCGGTCGCCCCGGCGCGCAACGACTGGCAGTGACCAGCGGCGGCACCATCCCCGATCGTGGTCTGTTCGGTGTCTTCCTCGTCGGGGAGAAGCAGTCCCGAGTGGGCGAGCTGGACGAGGAGATGGTCTACGAGTCGCGGGTCGGCGACGTGTTCACCCTCGGCTCGACCGCGTGGCGGATCGAGGACATCACGCACGACCGGGTGCTCGTCACACCGGCCCCCGGCCAGCCGGGCCGGCTGCCGTTCTGGAAGGGCGACACCCTCGGTCGGCCGGCGGAGCTCGGCCGCGCCCTCGGCGAGTTCACCCGCGAGCTCGGCGCACTGACCCCGGCGAAGGCGAAGGCTCGCGTGATGGCCGCCGGGCTGGACGAGTGGGCCGCCGGCAACCTGCTCTCCTACCTCGACGAGCAGCGCCAGGCGACCGGTCACCTCCCCGACGACCGCACGATCGTGGTCGAGCGGTTCCGCGACGAGCTGGGCGACTGGCGGGTTGCGATCCACTCGCCGTTCGGCTCCCCCGTGCACGCGCCGTGGGCCCTGGTGATCGCCGCCCGGCTGCGCGAGCGCTACGGCGTCGACGTCCAGGCGATGCACACCGACGACGGCATCGTGCTGCGGCTGCCCGACGTCGAGCTCGACGACGTGCCCGGCGGCGACGCCGCGCGCACCGGCACCGAGGTCGCGGTGCTGGACCCCGACGACGTCGAGCCGCTGGTCACCGCCGAGGTCGGCGGCTCGGCGCTGTTCGCCTCACGGTTCCGTGAGTGCGCCGCCCGGGCGCTGCTCCTGCCGCGACGCAACCCCGGCCGGCGGACCCCGCTCTGGCAGCAACGTCAGCGCTCCGCCCAGCTGTTGTCGGTCGCGAGCGACTACGGGTCGTTCCCGGTGCTGCTCGAGACCATGCGCGAGTGCCTGCAGGACGTCTTCGACGTGCCCGGTCTGGTGCGGCTGATGCGTGACGTGGCGCAGCGATCGGTTCGCTTCGTCGAGGTCGAGACCCAGCAGCCGTCACCGTTCGCCCGGTCCCTGCTGTTCGGCTACGTCGCCCAGTTCCTCTACGAGGGCGACTCACCGCTGGCCGAGCGCCGGGCCCAGGCGCTGTCGCTGGACCCGGCGCTGCTCGCGGAGCTGCTGGGGCAGCAGGGGTACGGCGGTCTGCGCGAGCTGCTCGACCCGTCCGCCGTCGCGGCGCTGGCCGCCGACCTGCAGCGCACATCGGAGGACCGCAAGGCGCGCGACGCCGAAGGGGTGGCGGACCTGCTGCGCATCCTCGGGCCGCTGACGACCGCCGAGGCCGTCGAGCGCGGCGCGAAACCCGCGTGGCTGCACGAGCTGGAGGTCGCCCGCCGCGCAGTCCGCGTGCGTGTGGCCGGCGAGGAGCGCTGGGTCGCGGTCGAGGACGCGGGCCGGCTGCGCGACGCCCTGGGCACGCCGCTGCCGGTCGGCATCCCGGACGCCTTCCTCGAGCCGCTGCGCGACCCGATCGGCGACCTCGTCGCCCGCTACGCCCGCACCCACGTGCCGTTCACCACGGCCGAGGTCGCGACCCGCCTGGGCCTCGGAGTCGCCGTGGTCGAGCAGACGCTGCAACGCTTGGCCGTCTCCGGTCGGGTCGTCGCCGGCGAGTACCTGCCGGGCGGCAGCGGGCCGGAGTGGTGCGACGCCGAGGTGCTCCGGACTCTGCGCCGCCGCTCGCTGGCTGCGCTGCGCAAGGAGGTCGAGCCGGTCCCGGTGGAGGCGCTCGCCGCGTTCCTCCCCGGCTGGCAGCAGGTCGGCGGCCGGCTGCGCGGACCCGAAGGTGTGCTGCGGGTGGCTGAGCAGCTGCAAGGCGCGCAGGTGCCGGCGTCCGCGCTGGAGACCCTGGTGCTGCCCGCGCGGGTCCAGGGCTACGCGCCGGCGATGCTCGACGAGCTCTGCGCCGCGGGTGAGCTGATGTGGCGCGGTCACGGGCCGCTGCCCGGTGGCGACGGCTGGGTCTCGCTGCACA
>DASYEF010000186.1:0-24543 GCA_036499185.1 Actinomycetes bacterium
CAGTTCCGGCGCGAGCTCGCGCAGCCGGCGCAGGGCGTGCGCCGTCTGGCTCTTCACGGTGCCTGGCGAGCAGCCCATCAGCTCGGCGGTGCGCGCCTCGCCGAGGTCCTCGTAGAACCGCAGCACGAGCACCTGGCGTTGCCTGGTCGTGAGCCGGTCGAGCGCGTCGGCGAGGGTGACGGAGCCGGCGACGCGGTCGGCCTCGTCCGCTACGGCGTCTGGATGCTCGGCGTACCTGGAGTCGACCGGTCGCTCGCGGGTCCAGCGCCGCCGGGACCGGTCGACCACGACGGAGTAGAGCGCGCGCCGGACGTACGCCTCCGGGTCGCCGCGGCGGATCAGTCGCGTCCAGCGACCGACGACCCGCGACAACGCCTCCTGCACCGCATCCTCGGCGAGGTGCCGATCGCCGGTGAGCAGGTACGCCGAGCGCAGCAGCGCCGGCCCACGGGCGGCGACGAACCCCTCGAAGCCGTCCATCACCCGCCCCTCCCGTCGACTGCGCGGACACTTCCTACACGCATCGAGGTGGGCGATCGGTGGGAACCGTGCATCGGTGCACCGAACGAGGGCAGGATGCGGTCATGACGACCAGCGGCAACGGCACCGGCGGCGGCCCTGACGACGGCCCGACGACCACCTTCCCGCCCCTGACCCGGCGTACCGAGGACACCCTCGGCGCGCTGGTCGCCGACGCCAGCCGGGACCTGTCCTCGCTGGTCCGCCAGGAGATCGCCCTGGCCAAGGCGGAGCTGCGAGACGACGTGAAGAACGCCGCCACCGGCGGCGCGATGTTCGGCGCGGCCGCGTTCCTCGTGCTGCTCTCCGTCGTGATGCTCTCGATCACGCTCGCGCTGTTCCTGGCCTGGCTCGGGGTGGAACCGTGGGTGGCGTTCCTCATCGTCACCGTGTTCTTCCTCCTGGTCGCGGTGGGGCTCGCCCTCCTGGGCAAGTGGAAGGTGTCCAAGGTCGGAAAGCCGGAGCGCACCATCCGGACGAGCAAGGACACGGCGACCTTCCTCAAGTCCCGCGGCCGCTGACGCCCTGGCCACCGACGGCCGCCGACCACGCGACTCGTCGCCGGGGCAGATCTCTGGTGGGATCGACGGGTGCGCCACCGCCCCGACCAGCCGCCGGACGACTCGGTCGCCCGCGTCCCCGGGCCATGGGAGCACCAGATGGTGGCCGCGAACGGTGCCCGCTTCCACGTCGTCACCGCCGGCGAGGGACCTCTCGTCGTACTGCTCCATGGGTTCCCGCAGTTCTGGTGGACCTGGCGCCACCAGGTGCCCGCGCTCGCGGCCGCGGGCTACCGGGTCGCCGCGATGGACCTGCGCGGGTTCGGCGCGAGCGACAAGCCGCCGCGCGGCTACGACCCGCGCACCATGGCCGAGGACGTGTCCGGCGTCGTGCGCACCCTCGGCGACCGCGACGCGGTCGTCGTCGGGCAGGGGCTCGGCGGCCTGGTCGCGTGGACGCTCGCTGTCGTGCATCCCCGGCAGGTACGCCGGCTCGTCGCCGTTGCGATGGCGCACCCGCGGTTGCTGCGTCGCAGCCACTTCGCCAACCCGCGGCAGCTGCTGGCCAGCGGCTACGTGGCCGGCTTCCAGGTGCCGATGCGCCCCGAGCGCTCGCTGGTCGCCGACGACGCCGACGACGTCGCGCAGCTGCTGCACCGCTGGGGCGGCCCTGGCTACCCCGACGCGGAGACCGAGGCGCGCTACCGGCAAGCGGCCCAGGTGCCCGGCGTCGCGCACAGCGCGCTGGAGTGCTACCGCTGGGCTGTGCGCTCACTGCCCCGCCCCGACGGCATCCGCTACGCCCGACGGATGGCCAGCCCGGTGACGGTGCCGACCCTGCAGGTGCACGGCGAGGTGGACCGCTGCGTCCTGCCGGGCAGCGCGATGGGTTCGAGGCGGTACGTCGAGGCGCCGTACCGCTGGCACCTGCTGCCGGGCGTGGGCCACTTCCCGCAGGAGGAGGACCCGGCGGCTTTCACGTCGCTGCTGAGCGACTGGCTGGCCGACCCGGAGCCGGAGGACTGATGCCCGCGAGCGACGCACGCGACCGCGACGACACCGGCCGGGCCCGCAACAACCGGCCGCGCGACGGGCTCGGCCGCCCGCTCCCTCGCGACGCGACCGGCGTCGAGCGGGTGCCCGACGGGCTGACCCTGCCGCCGGCCGAGTCGCTCGTCGAGGCGCAGCGGCTGCTCGACGCGGGCCGCCCGTTCCACGCCCATGAGGTGCTCGAGGGCACCTGGAAGGCCGCGCCCGCCGACGAGCGCGACCTGTGGCAGGGGCTCGCGCAGCTCGCGGTCGGGCTCACCCACCGGGCTCGCGGCAACCAGCACGGCGCCCGGACGCTGCTGCTGCGCAGCGCGGCACGCATCGAGCGGTACGCCGACGCGCCGCCGCACGGCATCGACGTGCCCGGCCTGGTCGCCACCGCCCGCGCGCTGGCCGACGCGCCGCTCGAGACCGACGAGCCGGCGCGGACGGTGCCCCTGCGCGGCTGACGGACGCCGTCGGGCACGGGGCAGGATGGTCGGCATGCCCGAGGAGGAACGGTCCGGCGTGCGCCTCACCAACCTCGACGAACCGCTGTCCCCGGACGCCGGTGCGACCAAGCGCGAGCTCGTCGACTACCTCGACGCGGTCGCGGACCGGTTCGTGCCGGTGCTCGCCGGACGGGCCCTGAGCGTCATCCGGGTGCTGCGCGGGCAGCCGCCGTTCATGCAGAAGAACCGGCCGAAGTACGCACCGGCGTCGATCCCGACGCTGGAGGTCACGACGCAGGACGGGAAGCGCACGGTGCACTACCCGGTCTGCGACGACCGGGAGACCCTGCTGTGGTTCGCCAACCAGCGAGCCGTCGAGTACCACCCGACGCTGTTCCGGGGCCTCGCCGCCGACGGCCCGACGCACCTGGTCCTCGACCTGGATCCCCCGGCGGGCAGCGACTCGTTCCCGCGCGCCGTGGAGGCGGCGCTCGTCGTCCGGCGGGTGCTGGAGGACGTCGCTATGTCGGCGCTGGCCAAGACCAGCGGCGCCAAGGGCGTGCACGTCTTCGTCCCCCTGCAGCCCGGGCAGTCGGCGGCGGACGTCGCCGCCGCGACCCGCGCGATCGCCGCACGCGCGGAGCGGCTGGACCCGGCGCTGGCGACGACCGCCTTCGTGGTCGAGGAGCGTGAGGGCAAGGTCTTTCTCGACTCCACACGGGCCGGCGGCGCGACCGTCGCGGCGGCGTACAGCCCGAGGCTGCGACCCGGCCTACCGGTGTCGTTCCCCCTGCCCTGGGACGACCTCACTGCCGCCTCGCCGTCGGACTTCACGGTCGCCACCGTGCCGGGGCTGCTCGGCGACACCGACCCGTGGACGGCGCTGATGCCGGCGCCGCAGGTCGTCGACCCCGGGCTGGTCGAGGAGGGGCACACCATCCCGGTCGCCCGCGTCGCGGCCATGCACGAGGGCAAGCGCCGCGCCCGGGCCCGCCGCGCCGCCGAACCCGACGGCTGAGCTCCTCCGGCCGACCCCGCCCGGCGGGGCGCCGGTCAGCCTGCTTCTGCTGGGTCCGGCTGCGCGGTGAACCCGGACTCGTCGAGCACGATGCCCTTGCCTTCGACACCCAGCGCCCACACCGGGCCGTTGATCAGCAGGCGCATCGCGTCCACCGCCATCTCGTCGCCCGTCCGCTCCGGCGCCTCCGCCAGCCACCACTCGAGCAGGGCCAGGTGGCTACCGCTCCATGCCGTGGCCACCACCGCCGGGGCCACCCGGGGCACACCGCCGTTGACCCGCACGACCTCGGCGAAGACGCGCTCGACACCCGCGGCGATCACGCGGGCATACGCCGCCCGGGCCCGGCCTTCCGAGGCGCCCGAGAGCATCAGCCGGTAGAGCGGCCGGTGCTGGTCGGCATGGCGGAAGAGGACGCGCACCACCGCGCCCTGGAACACCGGTCCGGTCGAGGCAAGCGGCGCATACCGCTCGCTCAGGTCCTCGGCCAGGTCCGCGACAATGATCGTGAGCAGGTCGTTCTTGTCCCGGAAGTGCGCGTAGAACGTCGCCCTGGCCACGTCGGCCCGCCGCACGATGTCCTCGACCGAGACGGCGTCGAACCCGTGCTCGAGGACCAGGGACACGAAGGCCTCCCGGATCGCCTGCCGGGAGCGCCGTACCCGGCGGTCTTCCTGAGCCATGAGGGAATCATACAGAATGACCATTATCGAACAGCCTGTATGGAACAGGTCCCGCCCGGGGCCGGGTGGTCGATGGTGCTGCGTGGCCGGGTGCCGCTGAGCGGCGCCGCGCTCCTGCCTGGCGGGGCGGAGCGGTCCTTGGCGGGCCCGGCATGGCCCGCCAAGGACACCGGGTTCAAGGGGTCGTCGCAACATCTCGTGTCGTGGAGGTGTTGGTGGTGGGTCGTCCGCAGAGGTTGACGTCGGTGCAGCGAGCCTTCTGGCGTGGGGTCCCTGAGGGGCTGGTGGTGGAGGAGTCGGCCCGGCGGGTCGGTCAGGCGCAGGCGCCGGTACCGACCTCGGTCGTGGCGTCGCGGCCGGCCGCCATGTCGCCGCGCGCCTCGTCGGTGGTCAGCGCGTAGCCGGTCTTCGGGTCGTCGAGCGACTTCGCGAACACGACGCCGTCCACCCGGCCCTTGAGGTCGAGCAGCGGGCCGCCGGAGTTGCCGGGCTCGACGTCGGCGTACAGCGCGTAGAGGTCGCGGGTCACCTCGGTGCGGTGGTAGATGTCGGGGCCGGTGGCGTTGATCTCGTTGCGGATCCGCGCGGCCACGAGCCGGAACGGACCACCGCCGGGATAGCCGGCGACGACTGCCTCGTCACCGCGGTTGGCACCGTCGGACAGGTCGAGCGCCGGGAGCCGGAGGTCGGGGACGTAGAGCACCGCGAGGTCGCGCTTCGAGTCGAAGAGCACCACGCGCGCGTCGTAGCGCTGGTCGCCGGACGCGAGGCGGACCGTCGGCCGGTCGACACCGGCCACGACGTGGGCGTTGGTGAGCACATGTTGCGGGGCGAACACGAAGCCGCTGCCGTCGAGGGTGCGGCTGCAGGACTCCGCGGTGCCCACCACCTTCACGACGCTGCGGCCCGCGGCTCGCACCGCAGGGGTGCCGGTGATGGTGCCGTCGGGCGGCGGCACCGACCGGATGGTCTCCGGCGCGAGCCCGCTGAACACCGGCGGGAGCTCGCTGTCGTCGAGCACCCGGCGGAAGGACGAGAACAGCGTGCGCGCCCGGTCGGGCATCACCGAGTCGACGCCGGCGATGACCCGCGAGTCACCGATCTCGTGCGAGAGCGACGGCAGCGGACCGGGCCGCAGAGCGGACGCGAGGAACCACGCCACGACCAACATCGCGACGACACTGACTCCCGCGCCGAGTCCGGCGTCGACCATGCGCACCGGCCGCCAGGTGAGGCGGGACCGCAGCATCGACCCCAGCCACCCGAGCGTCACCTGCCCGACGGTCGCGGCGAAGAGCACGATCGCGACGGCGAGCAGCGACTGCCCAAGTCCGGGGTTCAGGCCCGAGACGAGGACGGGCGCGACCAGCAGGCCGATGACGCCGCCCCCGAGGAAGCCGGTGAAAGCGAGGACGCCGGCCACGAACCCCTGCCGGTAGCCGGAGAACGCGAAGGACACCGCGGAAAGCAGCAGTACGAGGTCGAGCCAGTTCACCGGCTGCCACCGTCCCGCTCGGCCATCCGGGCCCGGTCGGCCTCGGCCGACGCCACGACGTCGGCCGGCAGCTCCCGTACGTCGGCGGCGTCCCACGGCTGCTCCCAGCCGGCCAGCCGCAACAGCTGGTCGAGCAGCCCGGCGGTGAACCCCCACACGAGCAACCCGGCCGCGTCGAACGCCGGACCGACGTACCCGCTGGGGTGCGAGACCCGGTGGCGGTTCGCCGGGTCGAGCAGCTCGGCCAATGGCACCCGGTGCACCGACGCCACCTCGCGCGGGTCGACCACGGCCACCGGTGACGGCTCGCGCCACCACCCGAGCACCGGCGTCACGACGAAACCCGACGGCGGCAGGAACAGCGCCGGGAGCGTTGCGAGCACCTGCACGCCAGTGCGGTCCAGTCCCGTCTCCTCCACCGCCTCGCGCAGTGCTGCGTCGACCGGTCCGTCGTCGCCCGGGTCGACCGCGCCGCCAGGGAACGCGACCTGCCCGGCGTGGCTGCGCATGTCGTGCGCCCGCTCGATGAGCAGGACGTCGGCGCCGTCCCAGCCGCGGCCGTCGTCCGCGAAAAGGATGAGCACCGCGGACTCGCGGCCGCCCTCGTCGGGCGGCGCGAACCGGCTCAGCTGCTCGGGCCGCACATCGCGAGCCAGTTCGGCGAGCGGCCGCAGCCAGCCCGGCAGGGAGGCGAACAGGTGGGACTGGTTCTCGTCCTCCCCGGCGGTGGTCACAGCTGCACGCCCAGGTACTGATGGATCAACGACGCCAGTTGGGCGCGCGACGTGATCTGTCCCGGGTGCCGGCCGGCCAGCGTGCCATCGGCCCGGTAGAAGAAGGTCTGCGGCGGGGCGAGGGCGTGCAGGGCCGCGACGGTCCGGTCGCCGTCGGTGTCCTGCACCGAGGGGAAGGTCAGGCCGAAGTCCGCCGCGGACCGCTTCGCGTACCCGACCGGTGCCTTGTACTGGATGCCGAAGAACCGCACCCGGTCTCCCGCGGCGCGCATCCCGGCACCGAGCACCGGCATCTCCTTGCTGCACGGTGGGCACCACGCCGCCCACACGTTGAGCACGGTCGGCGTGCCGCGCAGGTCGGCCAGGTTCACCGAGCCGCCGGAGCCGAGGCAGGGCAGCGTCAGGTCGGGTAGGTCGCTCGGCTTCGCGTGCGGCAGCGACGGACAGGGCGGGATCCGGTACGCCGACCCGTTCACGTTCGCAGTCGTGGCACCCGGCCCGCCGCTCGCCGGAGCGACGTCACCGCCGCCACTGCTGCCGGTGCACCCGGTCAGGACCAGCACGGCGCCCGCCGCGACCAGCGCGAGCGCCGGCCGGCGGTCCGGGCGCGGGAGCCGTCCGGTCACGGGGTGGCCGCCACCTCGGCGGGCGACTTCACCAGCTTCGCGGCCTTGACCGGGTCGATCTCGCCTTCGCCGTACGACGGGCACAGCCGGGCCAACGGGCAGGCACCGCAGGCCGGAGTGCGGGCGTGGCAGACCCGGCGGCCGTGGAAGATCAGGTGGTGGCTGAGCATCGTCCAGTCGCGCTTGGGGAACAGCGCGCCGACGGCGTGCTCGACCTTCACGGGGTCGGTCTGGGCGGTCCAGCCGAACCGGCGGGCCAGCCGCCCGAAATGGGTGTCGACGGTGATGCCCGGCACCCCGAAGGCGTTGCCGAGCACGACGTTGGCGGTCTTGCGTCCGATGCCCGGCAGCGTGACGAGGTCCTCCAGGCGACCGGGCACCTCACCGCCGTACCGCTCGACGAGGGCCTGCCCGAGGCCGATCAGGGAGTTGGTCTTGGCCCGGAAGAACCCGGTGGAGTGGATCATCTCCTCGAGCCCGGCGCGGTCCGCGGCGGCGTAGTCGGCCGCCTTGGGATAGCGCGCGAACACCGCAGGGGTGACCTTGTTGACGCCGACGTCGGTCGACTGGGCCGACAGGATCGTCGCGACGACGAGCTCGAGGGGGGTGGTGAAGTCGAGCTCGGTGTGGGCGTCGGGATAGGTCTCGGCGAGGATCCGGTCCATCTTGCGGGCCCGGCGGGTGAGCGCCACGGGCGACTCGTCGGCGAACCGGCGTGCCCGACTAGTGCTCATAACGGCCAGCCTACGGTCCGTACGGGCGTCGACCGTACGGGTGACCTGCCCTCAAGGGGGCCCCAGGACACGACGACCACGCACTGTGACCGGCCCTGCCGACATGACCGGTCAGGAGGACCACGTGATCACCAGCACCACACCGCGCGGACCGGGGACCGGCGCGGCCCGAGCCACCCCGCCCGGGGGCCGCGCCGCGCGCCCCGAGGGGCGCGGGTCCGGCCGCCGAGCGGCCGCGCGCCGGCCCGCCGAGCGGGTGGCGCACCTCGTGCACCTCGAGCTCGACGTGCTGCGCGACTACCGCCAGGAGCTGATCACCGAGGATGCCCGCGTCTCCTACTGGCGCCGGATCCTGCAGGCCCGCATCGACACCTCCGTCGGTGACACCGCCGGTGACCGCGACGGGCGCCGGCTGCGCTCCGTGCTCACCCAGCACCAGGAGTCCAGCCGTCGACTTGCGGTGCTCCCGGTGCACGACCCCTCCGCGCTGGCCCCGCTGCCGGACCTGACGGCGCTGTGGGAGACCGAGGGCTCCGACGACGTCGAGACCCTGACCCGGCTCGCCGCCGCCGAGGGCGAGCTGTCGGCGTACCGTCGCAGCCTGCACGAACGCCTCGACGACGCCACCAGCGAGCTGATCGCCCGCTACCGCGAGCAGCCCGGGCTCGCGCTGCGCGCCCTCCCGCTGCCCCGGTCCAGCGGCGCCGCCTGAGCCTCCCGGCACGCGGCCTGCTGGTGCGGCAGACTGGGCCGCCGCGGGGCGGTGCGCGCGAGGAGGCAGCAGGTCATGGACGGCACGGAGCCGGAGGCCCTGAACGACACCGGGGGCTCGGACGGCGCAGCGGGCACGACCCCGATCAACGGGCTCGGCAGCTCACCGCTGTTCGCCGCCCTCGACCTCGAGGCCCAGCGCGAGCTGTACTCGCAGATGGCCGAGGTCGCACTGGCCCGCGGAGAGTCGCTCTTCGACGAGGGCCAGCCCGGTGACCGGCTCTACGTGGTGCTCAGCGGCAAGGTCAAGCTCGGCCGCACGGCCGCCGACGGCCGGGAGAACCTGCTCGCGGTGATGGGGCCGGGCGAGATGTTCGGCGAGCTGTCGCTCTTCGACCCAGGACCGCGTACGGCGACCGCGACCGCGGTCACCGACACGACCCTGCGCGGGCTGGGCAACGCCGACCTTCAGCCGTGGCTGCTGGCGCACCCCGAGGTGGCCACCCAGCTCCTGGCGGCGCTGGCCCGGCGGCTGCGGCGGACCAATGACGCGATGGCCGACCTCGTCTTCAGCGACGTCCCCGGCCGGGTGGCCAAGGCGCTGCTCGACCTGGCGAAGAAGTTCGGCGTACCCGCCGAGGACGGGCTGCGGGTCACCCACGACCTCACCCAGGAGGAGCTCGCCCAGCTCGTGGGCGCGTCCCGCGAGACGGTGAACAAGGCGCTGGCCGACTTCGCGAGTCGCGGGTTCCTCCGCCTGGAGGGCCGCGGCGTCGTGATCCTCGACCTCGAGCGCCTGCGCCGCCGCGCCGCCTAGCGCGTAGCTCGACCCCGTTCCGGGGTTGTCAGCCGCTGGACGCCCTATAGGGCGTTGAGCGGCTGACAAGTCTCACGGGTGCTCGCGGAGGTACTCGAGCTGGGCCCGGACCGAGAGCTCGGCGGCCGGCCACAGCACCGGGTCGACGTCGGCGTACACGCGAGCGACCACCTGCTGGGGGGTCGTGTCCCCGGCGGCCAGCGCCGCGCGGACCTGGTCGAGGCGCTGCGCGCGGTGCTCGAGGTACGCCGAGGCGCGGGCCGTCGCGTCCCCGCCGGCCGGCCCGTGGCCGGGCAGCAGGGTCACCGGGGCGTCGAGGTCGCGCAGCACCCGCAGGGAGGCCAGGTAGGGCCCGAGTCGGCCGTCGGGGTGCGCGACCACCGTCGTACCCCGACCCAGGATCGTGTCGCCGGTCAGCAGCCCCGGCTCACCCGTCGAGAAGTCACCGACCAGGAATGACACCGAGTCACCGGTGTGCCCGGGGGTCGCGAGCACCAGCAGGTCCAGGCCGGCCACGTCATGGCGCGCCCCGTCGGCGAGCGGGTCCGCGTCGACGCACAGCCGCGGGTCGGCTGCCGCCATCGGCGCACCGGTGAGCTCGACGAACGACTGGGAGCCCTCGGCATGGTCGGGGTGCCCGTGGGTGAGCAGCACGAGGGCGACCTGGCCTGCCGCGTCGGCCACCGCCGACAGGTGCGCCTCGTCGAGGGGGCCGGGGTCGACGACGACCGCGGGGTCGCCCGGCCGGGCCCGCAGGACATAGGTGTTGGTGCCTTCCAGCGTCATCGGGCCGGGGTTGTCGGCCCGGACCAGAATCGCCCAGGGAGGCAGCACGGTGGCGTCGGTCATGCGTCGTCCTCGATGTGCAGTCGCGGCGTGCCGGCGTCGTCGACGAGGCGCGGCATCACCCGGCGTACCTCCCGCGGCGCGGCCAGGACCTCGGCCACCGTGTCGAAGGCCGCCAGCTCACGCAGGGCGACGATCGTGGGCGGCAGCATGTCGAGCTCGCCGCGGTCGTGGTGCGCTACGGCGTCGCGGACCGGGAGCCAGACGGTGGAGTCGGCCTCGCCGCTGACGTCGCGCGGCCGTTGACCCGGGGGTACGGCGGCGACGAAGAAGCGCGTGTCGAACCGCTTCGGCTCGAACTCGGGCGTCACCCAGTGCGCCCACGGCCGCAGCAGGTCGCTGCGCAGAACCAGCCCGCGCCGCTCGAGCACCTCGGCCATCGACGCGCTGCGATCCAGCAGGGCGAGCCGGTCGGCCTCGAGGTCGGCACCGGTCGTGTCGCCGACCACGGAGGCAACGTCCGGGCCGGCCAGCAGCACACCGGACTCCTCGAAGGTCTCGCGCACTGCGGCCAGGACGAGTGCCCGGGCGAGCCGCTCGTCGCAGCCCAACGCACCTGCCCACTGCGCGGGCGGTTGCCCGCCCCAGCCGTGACCGGGTACGAGGTGGCCGACCTCGCTGTCGCGGGGGTCCACCGACCCGCCGGGAAACACGTGCATCCCCGCGGCGAAGGCCATCGACGGCGCCCGGCGCAGCAGGTAGACCTCCGGGCCGGTCGCCTGTTCATGGCTGTCCGTGACCGGGCGGTCGCGGAGCAGCACCACGGTGGCCGCGTCACGGGTCGGTGCAACCGTGGCGGCTGCTCCTGCGTCGAGGTAGTCACGGGCCCGCTCGCGCAGCGAAGGTGGGACGTCCTGCACGTCGCGCATCGTAAGAGGTCTCAGGCGGACACCTTGTACCGTCGGCAGGCGGGCGCGAGCTGGGCCCGTCCAACGGCGCATCCACATGGGGGCATGAGTATGGCCGAGGGCATGACTGTGACCGAGCTCGCCGAGGTCGTCGGGATGACGCCACGCAACGTCCGCGCCTATCAGTCCAGGGGCCTGCTGTACCCGCCTGTCATCTCGGGCCGGGTCGCCCGCTACAGCGGGGCGCACGTCGCACGCCTGCACCTGATCGCCTCGCTGCAGCGCGAGGGCTTCACCCTCGCCGCGATCAAGCGGATCGTCGACCGGCCGGAGAGCTACGGCGCCATCGTCGCGGACCGGCGGCGCCGGTTCCGTGACGGCTCCTCGGACATCGTGGCGACGGTGCCAATCCCCGAGGCCACCCTGCGCGAGGCGTTGCCCGACCTCCCCGACGACCTCACCGAGACCGGAGTCATCTGGCGCGACGAGGACGGCCAGCTGGTCAGCCACACGCTGCTCGTCGGCGTCGGCCGGATGCTCGCCCGGCAAGGCATCTCGGAACAGGTACTCGGCACGCTGCAGCTCGACGCCGCGGCACTCGGCAAGCAGATCGGCGCCATGCTGCGCGAGCACCTCGTCGAGCTCGTCGACGACGCCGGCAACCGGGCCGACCTGGCCCGCATCGCCGTGCAGCTCAGCGCCACGGCGTACGAGATCGCGTTCCTCGAGGCCGCGACGGCCGACGGCAACCAGGTCGCTGCGAACACGCCGACCTGACGCCGGCGCGGATCAGTCGCCCAACGTCACACGCATGACCCAGCGCCACTTCGCGATCCGACGGTCGCGGGTGAAGCCGAACTCCTCGAACAAGGTCTCGGGCCCGGTGTGCAGGTAGGCGCCTTGCTGCGGATCGCGGCCCTCGACCTGCTCGGGGTAGGCCTCGACCACCCCGCCGCCGGCGGCCCGGATGGCATCCAGGACGCCTGAGACGGCAGCTCGGGCGACACCCTTACCTCGGCGGCCCTTGCCGGTGAAGATGCAGCCGATCCGCCAGTCCGGCAGCTGGACGAGCTCTTTGGCGTACGCGCCCGGGTTCTTGATGTTGGGCAGCTCGGCAGGCGAGCCGTACTGGCACCAACCGACGCACTCGTCCCCTGCAAAGACCAGGATCTGATGCACCGTCCCGGTGCGCACATGCGCCTTCTTGGCCCGCTTGTTGCCAGCTGCGGTGCTGTCCTTGCTCAGCCCCTCGGTGTGGAAACCCATGCACCAGCACCCACCCCAGACCCCGTTGTTGGCCTCGACGAGACGAGCGAAGTCGTCCCACGTGTCGGGCGACAGCGGGCGGGTGCTGTGCACAACGCGATCGGCTGTCATCGCCTCATGATCCCGACTCCTTGACAGGCACTGGCAGGTACCTCGCGCCGACTCAGGCGGGCGCGACCTCGACGACGATCTCGACCTCGACAGGGGCGTCGAGCGGCAGGACCGCGACACCCACCGCGCTGCGCGCGTGCACGCCGGCGTCACCGAAGGCCTGGTTGAGCAGCTCGCTCGCGCCGTTGATGACGCCGGGCTGGCCGGAGAAGTCCGGGGCGCTGGCGACGAAGCCGACGACCTTGACGACCCGGCGTACCTGGTCGAGGTCGCCGACCAGCGACTTCACCGCGGCGAGCGCGTTGAGGGCGCAGATCTCGGCGTACCGCTTCGCGTCCTGGGCGTCGACGTCGGCCCCGACCTTGCCGGTCGCGATGAGCTTGCCGTCGACGTTGGGCAACTGGCCCGAGGTCCAGACCAGGTCGCCGGTACGGACGGCCGGCGTGTACGCCGCGACCGGCGCGGCCACGCCGGGCAGCGCGTGCCCGAGCTCGGCGAGCCGGTCCTCGACGGCGCCCATCAGGCCTTCTCGCGCTTGAGGTAGGCGACGACCTGGTCGCCGCCGCCGGGGCCGGGCACGACCTGCACGAGCTCCCAGCCGTCCTGGCCCCACGTGTCGAGGATCTGCTTGGTCGCGTGCACCAGCAGCGGCACGGTCGCGTACTCCCACTTCGTCATGGCCCGGACTGTAGTGCGGCCCCCATGAAGGTCAGCCTTGACCCTGCTCGCGGGCGCGTGCGAGCGTCCGCGGGTGCCCGACACCGCCGCTGCCGCGACCGACACCCTGCGCACCGCCCTGGTCACCGGGGCCGGCCGCGGCATCGGGCGGGCGGCCGCGATCCGGCTCGGCCACGAGGGCTACCGCGTCGCGCTCACCGCGCGCAGTGAGGACGAGCTGCGTGAGACCGCGGCGCTGGTGGCGACCGAGACGCTGGTGCTGCCGGCCGACATGCTCGACCCGACGACGCCGGACACCGTGGTGGCCGCGGTGGAGCAGGCATGGGGCGGCCTCTCGGTGCTCGTCGCCAACGCCGGCGCGGCGTCGTCGGCGCCGGTGGCGAAGATCTCCGACGAGCTGTGGGCCCAACAGCTCGAGCTCAACCTCACGGCGCCGTTCCGAGCGGTACGCCGGTCGGTGCCCGGCATGGTCGAGCGCGGCTGGGGGCGGCTCATCGTCGTCGCGTCGATGGCCGCCAAGCGCGGCGAGCCCTACCTCGGCGCGTACTGCGCCAGCAAGCACGGCATCCTCGGGCTGGTCCGCGCCGCGGCGGCCGAGCTCGCGACGACCGGCGTGACCGCGAACGCGGTGTGCCCGGCGTACGTCGACACCGCGATGACCGACGGTGCGGTGGGGATGATCCAGAAGTTCACCGGGCAGGACGCGGCCGCGGCCCGGCGCTTCCTCGAGCTCAAGCAACCGATCGGCCGGCTGATCACGGTCGACGAGGTCGCCGAGGCCGTCTGGTTCTGCGTGGCCAACGGCGGCGTCACCGGGCAGGGCCTCAACGTCGACGGCGGCGCGGTGCAGGGGTGAGCCGCGACGTGCTCGATCGTCCGGCTCCCCCACCGGACCTGACGCTGTCCTACGGGCCCCACTCGGACAACGTCGTCGACGTCCGGCTGCCGGCCTCGGCGGCGCCGGCGCCGCTGGTCGTCGTGGTGCACGGCGGGTTCTGGCGCAAGAGATTCGACAGGGAGCACGCCGGATCGCAGTCGGCGGCGCTGGCCGAGGCGGGCTACGTCGTGGCGACCGTCGAGTACCGCCGGGTCGGGCGGGTGGGCAGCGGCTGGCCGCACACGCTGGACGACGCCGCCCTGTTCGCGGACGAGGTGCCGACCCTGCTCGCGGGCTCGCTACCGGGCCGGGTCGAGCTCGGGCGGACCGTGTTCGTCGGCCACTCGGCCGGCGGCCATCTGGTCACCTGGCTGGCGGCCCGGCACGTGCTGCCGGCCTCGTCGCCGTGGGCGACGGCGGAACCGCTGTCGGGCGCCTTCGTGTCGCTCGCGGGCGTGGTCGACCTCGCGTTGGCCGAGCAGCTCGGGCTGGGCGGGCACGCGGCGGCGGCGCTGCTAGGCGGCTCGCCGGCCGAGCAGCCGGACCGCTACGCGCAGGCCGACCCGGCCCGGCTGTTGCCCACGGGCGTGCGGACGGTGCTGGTTCAAGGGCTCGACGACGTCGTCGTACCTGCTGCTGTCAGCCGGTCGTTCGCCGCGGCGGCGCGCTCGGCCGGCGACGACGTGGTGCTGCACGAGCTCGAGGGCGCGGACCACGACGACGTGATCGACCCGACGTCGGCCGCGTGGCCCGCGGTGCTCGCGGCGGTGGCCGAGGCGCTGCGGTGAAGGCGGCCAACCTCGGGGTGCGGTTCCTGCTGGAGCTGTGCCTGCTCGCGGCCTGGGCGGTGATCGGGTGGCATGTGGGCGGCCAGGTCGTCGTCCGTGTCGTGCTCGCTGTGCTGCTGCCGTCGCTGGCGGCCACCGCGTGGGGGCTGTGGGTCGCGCCGCGGGCAACGCGCCGGCTCGACGACCCGGCCCGGTTCGCGGTGGAGGCGATGCTCTTCGCCGGCGCGTCGGCTGGGCTCGCCGTCGCCGGGTGGCCGCTGTGGGGCGGGCTGCTCGCGGCGGCGTACGCCGTGAACGTCGCTCTCGGCTTCGCCTGGCACCAGCGCGCCCACTGAGGCGGATGTCTCACAACAAGGAGATGTGATGGCAACCTTCACCCGGTCCGACGAGCTGCGGGGAGCGGAGTTCCTCGACGCGGACTTGAGAGGAGCCCGGTTCGTCGGGGCTGACCTGTCCGGCGTCGTGATGCGCGGTGTCGAGGTGCAACGGGCGGACATCGACGCACCGTGGCTCCTCGACGGCGACAGCTTCTTGCGCGTCAACGGCGTGGACGTGATCCCGTTCGTCGACGCGGAGCTCAACCGCCGCTTTCCCGGCCGTGCCGACCGGCGCGCCGGCGATCCGGCTGGCCTCCGCGCGGCCTGGGCCACCCTCCAGCGCACCTGGGCCGCCACCGTCGAGCGCGTCGCAGCGATGCCGGCCGGCACGGTCGACGTCTCGGTGGGCGGCGAGTGGTCGTTCGCACAGACGCTGCGGCACCTGGTCCTTGCCACGGACATGTGGCTGGGCCGGGCGATCCTGGAGATCGAGCAGCCGTTCCATCCGATCGGTCAGGCGGACGCCAGCCTCGAGACCGAGGGCCGCGACATGTCGATCTTCACGACGGTCACACCGTCGTACGCCGAGGTGCTCGAGGTCCGGGCCGGCCGCGTCGCGATGGTGAGCGACTTCCTCGCCACCGTCACGCCGGAGCTGCTGTCCGCGCCGCGCAAGAATCCGCACGCACCCGAACACCCGGAGACCGTCCTGTCGTGCCTGCACGTGATCCTCGAGGAGGAGTGGGAACACCTCCGCTTCGCGGTGCGCGACCTCGACACGATCGAGACGGAGCCCGACGTCTGAGCCGTCGTCGCGAGGGTCAGGTGATCGCCACCGAGCGCTCGAGGTGCCAGTGCCCGTCGGACTCGTCGACGAGGTCGAAGCCGAGCCGGGCCAACAGCCGGCGGGACGGCTCGTTGCCGACCTCGACCGACGCGGTCACGACCCGCACGTCGGGCTGCGCGGCCAGCCAGTCGACCATCGCAAGCACCGCCTCACTGCCGATCCCGCGACCGCGGTAGCGCGCAGCGAGCCCATAGCCGATCTCGACCCGGCCGTGCTCGTCGGGCGGCCCGAACGTCCCCATGTCTCCGACGACCAGTCCGGCGCCCGCGGTGTCGGCGTCGTCGGCCAGCACGACGAACCAGCCGCCGTCGTCCGGGGCGCCGTGCTCGACGAACATCCGCAAACCGTCGAGGGTGTCCGCGTGCGGGTAGCCCTCACCCAATGGCAGTCCCGGGTCGGCACCGTCGAGCAACGCGCGACCGGCTTCGAGGGTCTGGGGCACCAGCACGAGGTGCTCGGTGCGGATCTCGGGTCGTCGACTCACGACATCGCACTCTAGGGAACGGCCTGAGCTGGCCTGGGGTCAGGTTCGCGGCTTCCCGCCGGCGGTGGTGGCGGTCAGAGCAGGCCTTGGATGAGGAGCGGTGGGGCGGCGACGTGCGCGGCCGTCCCGCCGCAGGTGGTGGGGTCAGGTCCGGCTGCGTCCGACATGTGAGATCGGCGCCGAGCCCACCCGTCGACCGGCGCGTTGCGGCCCACGTCCGGCGGTGCAGCTCAGCCGCAACGCGCCGGTCGACACCCACGGCGGGAGCCGGGCGGTGTTCGGAGCATGCCCGCACGCCGATTACGCTCCCCGCCATGGCCGGCGACTCCTCTCGGCGCGGCTCCGACTGGGAGGGCGTCCGCCTCCACGTCGTCACCGGCAAGGGCGGCACCGGCAAGACGACGGTCGCGGCCGCGCTGGCGCTCGCGCTGTCCGGGCAGGGCCGGCGGACGCTGCTCGTCGAGGTCGAGGGCCGCCAGGGCATCGCCCAGCTCTTCGACGTACCGCCCCTGCCCTACGGGGAACGCAAGGTGGCGACCGGCGCCGGAGGTGGTGACGTCTACGCGCTGGCAGTGGACGCCGAGGAGGCCCTGCTGGAGTACCTCGACATGTTCTACCGGCTCGGCCGCGCGGGGCGAGGGTTGCGCCGGATCGGGGCGATCGACTTCGCCACGACCATCGCGCCCGGCATGCGCGACGTGCTGCTGACCGGCAAGATCTACGAGGCGGTGCGCCGCCGCACGGACGGCCGAAGCGGACCGTTGGTCTACGACGCCGTCGTGCTCGACGCGCCGCCCACCGGCCGGATCACCCGCTTCCTCGCGGTCAACGCCGAGGTGTCCGGCCTGGCGAAGGTCGGCCCGATCCGCAACCAGGCCGACTCGATCATGGGCTTCCTCACCTCGCCGCAGACCGCCGTGCACCTGGTGACGCTGCTCGAGGAGATGCCGGTCCAGGAGACCACCGACGCGGCTAGCGAGCTGACGGCTGCCGGTCTCCCGCTGGGCGCCGTCGTCGTCAACTCGGTGCGCGAGCCGCAGCTCAAGGTCGCCGACCTGGCGGCCGCGCGCAAAGGGACACTGGCCCGCCCCGAGGTGGAGGCCGGACTGGTGGCAGCCGGCGTGAATGTGCGTGAGAGCGCGCTCGACGCCCTGCTCGTCGAGGTCGCGGAGCACGCCGAGCGGATCGCGCTGGAGAAGGCGGAGCGCAAGGTGCTCAAGGGGCTGGGCCGCCCGACGTACGAGCTGCCGTTGCTCCCGGACGGCGTGGACCTCGGCGGCCTCTACGCCCTCGCCGAGTCGTTGCGCGACCAGGGCGCCGCATGACCAACCCCGCGCTCGACCTGGACGCGGTGCTCGGCGACCCGGCGACCCGCATCATCGTGTGCTGCGGCTCGGGCGGCGTCGGCAAGACGACGACCGCGGCCGCGCTCGGGCTGCGCGCGGCCGAGCAGGGACGTACGGCGGTGGTGCTGACGATCGACCCGGCGCGGCGGCTGGCCCAGTCGATGGGGCTTACCGAGCTGGACAACACCCCGCGCCGAGTGACCGGCGTCGACGAGTCCGCCGGCGGCTCGCTCGACGCGATGATGCTGGACATGAAGCGGACCTTCGACGAGGTGGTGCTCGCGCACGCCGAGCCGGGGAAGGCCCAGGCGATCCTGGACAACCCCTTCTACCAGTCGCTCTCGTCGAGCTTCTCCGGCACGCAGGAGTACATGGCGATGGAGAAGCTCGGCCAGCTGCGCGCCGAGGAGAGGTGGGACCTCGTCGTCGTCGACACCCCGCCGAGCCGGTCAGCGCTGGACTTCCTCGACGCCCCGAAACGCCTCGGGTCCTTCCTGGACGGGCGGTTCATCTCGATCCTCATGGGCGGTGCGCGCAGCGGTGGGCGGGCCTACCTCAAGATGCTCGGCGCCGGCTTGGGCGCGGTGACGGCGATGCTCTCCCGGATCCTCGGGGCCCAGGTGCTCAAGGACGTGCAGGGCTTCGTGGCTGCCCTGGACACGATGTTCGGCGGGTTCCGGGAGCGGGCCGACGCGACGTACCGGCTGCTCCAGACCTCGGGCACGGCGTTCGTCGTGGTGGCCGCCCCGGAGCGCGACGCGCTGCGCGAGGCGTCGTACTTCGTCGAACGGCTGGCCGAAGAGGAGATGCCCCTCGCCGGCCTGGTCCTCAACCGGGTGCACGGCAGCGGCGCCCGCTCGCTCTCGGCGGCCCGCGCGACTGCCGGCGCCGAGACCCTCGCCGAGGAGGGTGGCCACCCGCTGGCGGCCGGCGTGCTGCGGATCCACGCCGAGCGGATGCGGGTGCTCGAGCGGGAGCAGTCGCTGCGCAGGCGGTTCACCTCGGCCCACCCGCGGGTGCCGGTGGTCGACGTACCCGCGCAGGCCGGGGACGTGCACGACCTGGCCGGCCTGCGCACCGTCGGCGAGGCGCTTGGCGGCAGCTGACCTCCGGGTGACCTGCCTCGGACGTGCTTCGGGGCGGTCCTCCCCTCCAGGGACCGCCCCGATCGCCGCGCACGCCTCGTAGGGCGCCTGAACCAGCGGCGCTACATCGCCACCGAGAAGGCTCCGACGCCGGCCTCGACGCCCACCTCGACGTCGACACCCGCCAGGCTGCTCTCGTACTCCGCGCGAGCCGTCTCCAGCAGGGCTCGCCACGAGGTGACGTTCGGCCGGCGGCGCAGCAGCGCACGGCGCTCACGCTCCGTCATGCCACCCCACACCCCGAACTCGACCCGGTTGTCCAGTGCGTCCGAGAGGCACTCGGTGCGCACCGGACAGCCCATGCACACGGCCTTGGCGCGGTTCTGCGCCGCGCCTTGAACGAAGAGGCTGTCCGGGTCGCTGGTCTTGCACGCCCCCCGGGCCGCCCAGTCCTCTGCCCACGTCGTCATCTGGCCCGTCCCTCGTTGCTCTCGCTGCTCCCGGTGCGCTTCGGGCGAGAATCGCCTTTCGCACGTCCCCTGCGAAGGTACGGAAGGGGACAGGTCGGTCAACAGAACCGTTCGGTCCAAATTGACCTAGTCAGTACGGACTACGCCCCATGCCGCCGGGCCCGTCACCTTGGCGACGCTCACCCTGCGGCGCGGGGGACGGAGCCGGTCGCGGACCGACGTATTCTTGGGTCCCGTGAGCTCCCTGCGCCCGCCCTCCGACGGCGGGTTCGTGTCCCGGCTCGTCCTGTTCGTGCTTGTCAGCGTCCTCTGCGGGCTGCTCGTGGCAGGCGTGACGCTGCCCCTGGTCGGCGGCCTGGGCCTGGCCGCCCGAGGCGGTGCTGACGGGTTCGAATCCCTGCCCGCCGAGCTCACGATCCCGCCGCTGGCCGAACGGTCACGCATCCTGGCCTCCGACGGGTCGCTGATCGCGACCTTCTACGCCGAGAACCGGATCTCGGTCCCCCTCGCCGAGGTCGCCCCGGTCATGCGCAAGGCGATCGTGGCCATCGAGGACTCGCGGTTCTACCAGCACGGCGGCATCGACCTCCGAGGCACCGTCCGCGCCCTCGTGAACAACTCCTCCGGGCACGACGTGCAGGGCGGGTCGACGCTGACCCAGCAGTACGTCAAGCAGGTGCTGTTGGAATCCGCCGCCGAGATCAAGGACCCGAAGCAGCGGGTCGCCGCGGAGCACGCGGCCACCGCGCAGTCCTACACCCGCAAGCTGCGTGAGCTGCGCTACTCGGTCGCCCTCGAGGAGAAGTACTCCAAGTCCCAGATCCTCGAGCGCTACCTCAACATCGCCTATTTCGGCGCGAGCGCTCACGGCGTCGAGGCGGCGGCTCGCAGGTACTTCAGCACCCACGCCGCGGATCTCACACTTCCGCAGGCCGCGCTGCTCGCCGGCATCGTCCAGCAGCCCAGCGCGTTCGACCCGCTTGCCAACCCGCAGCGGGCGCTGGCGCGGCGCAACATCGTCCTCGACCGGATGGCGCAGGTCGGTGTTGCCAGCCAAGCGGACGTCGACGCGGCCAAGGCGACGCCGTTGGCACTTAAGCCGAAGCTGCCTGGCAATGGCTGCGAGGTCTCCAAGGTCCCGTTCTTCTGCGACTTCGTCCTCAAGACGATCCAGAACGACAAGGTGTTCGGAGCGACCCGGGCGGACCGGACCAACCTGCTGCTGCGCGGCGGGCTGACCATCACCACGACGCTGGACCCGAAGGCGCAGCGTTACGCCCAGCAGGCCCTGGCCGACCACGTCAACAAGACCGACAAGGTGGCCTCCGCCCTCGTGTCCGTGCAGCCCGGGACCGGCCGGATCAAGGCGATGGCGGTCAGCCGCGGCTACGGCGACGGCAAGGGTCAGATCCAGTTCAACCCGGCCACCGACCGGGCCTACGGCGGCAGCAGCGGGTTCCAGGCCGGTTCGACCTTCAAGCCGTTCGTGGCCGCGGCGGCGCTCGAGGACGGGTACCCGTTCAGCTATCCCATCTACGCGCCGTACCACGCCCACATCGGTGACGTGCAGGGCTGCAGCGGGACGCTCACCGACGAGTGGGACCCCTACAACGAGCTGCCGAGCGAGAACGGCACCTACACCCTGCAGACCGGCATCGAGGGCTCGATCAACACCTACTTCGCCCAGCTCGAGGAGCGCGTCGGGGTCTGCCGGCCGTGGCAGATCGCCAAGGCGCTGGGCATGAACCGGGCCGTCGGGGGTCCGCTGGTCGGGCCGTACAAGACGTTCACGCTGGGCGTCGACGAGGTCTCGCCGCTCTCGATGGCGGAGGCCTACGCGACGTTCGCGGCGCGCGGCATGCACTGCACCTCGATCCCGATCCTCGAGGTCACCGACCCGACCGGCAAGCGCCTGCCCGTCCCGAAGGCCCACTGCCAGCAGGTGCTCGACACCAAGATCGCCGACGGCGTCAACGAGCTTCTGCAGGGCGTCATCGAGCGCGGCACCGGCACCCGCGCAGCTATCGGCCGCCCCGCAGCTGGCAAGACGGGCACCACGAACTCGCGCGTCTCGGTCTGGTTCATCGGCTACACCCCCGACCTGGCCACCGCGGTCTGGGCCGGCAACCCGAGCCCGCCCGCGGGCGGTTACCCGTTGCAGAACATCTCCATCGGCGGCGCCTTCTACGGCGACGTCTGTGGTGGCTGTCTGCCCGGCCCGATCTGGAAACAGATGATGGAGAACACGCTGGCGGGTACGCCGGTGTCGTCGTTCACCGGGGCCCAGCAGGACGTCAAGAACGGGTCCGGCGGCACGGTGCCCTCGGTCAGCGGGCAGAGCGTCGACCAGGCCAAGGCCACGCTGCGTGCGGCCCACCTCGACCCGGTCGTCAACGGCAGCCCGGTCTACGTGAGCTACGCGCCGGCGGGCACGGTCGCCTACAGCTACCCGGCGTCGGGCGCCACCGTCTATCCCGGCCAACGGGTCGTGCTCTACGTCAGCGCCGGCCCGCCGGTGCAGCAGTCCCAGCCGCCGCCACCGGGCGGAGGTCCCCAACCCGGGCCCACCGACACCTGCGGCAGCTCCAACCGCCCCGGCTGCCGCTAGCCCAGCCGCCGCGCGAAGCAACGGCCGTGACCCTCACCTTCTGTCGGGATGTGTCGGCTGCTGACTGGATCGTCCAGAGCGACCTGCCGTGGGGCCAGCTGGTCAGCTTCGGCCCGGCCGGCTTCGACTCCTACGCCAGGCTTCGATTCCTGCCGGATCCGGTGCGCCCCGGGCAGAGCGAGAACGACGCCGATCGTGACGGGCGTCCCGATCAGCTGCCCACGCTCGTCGAGGTGCTGGCCACCCACACGGCCACGCCGGATGACTGCTACTTCTGCATCTGGGTCGGCTTCGGCGACGCGAGACGCAGCAGCGACGCCCTAGCCAGCTACGTCGACCCTGGGGGCGCGGATGCCTCACTGGGGCAGACTGGCGCCCAGGCCGGATATGCACCGCTGCCCATGGGCTGGCCCTCGCCGCCGCAGCCGCCGAAGGTCGTGGTCCCGAATCGCGCCTTCTGGCTGTTCCATGGACCCCTGACCGACATCGGCAGCTGGGACACCGCGCAAGACTGGCCGTCCGACGACTACCGGCTCCACGGAGCCGAACCGGCGTTCATCTGGCCCCCGGACCACGCCTGGTGCGTCGCCCACGACGTCGACCCACACTGGGCCGGCATCGGCGGGACCGTGCCACTGATCGCCCGACTCATGGCCGACCCGCGGCTGGACGTCGTCCCTGCCGACCCCGCCGCAGACCAGCCGTTCTACTACTGATCAGCCGGCGGTGAGCTGGCGGCGTACCTCGGCGGCGACCCGGCCGCCGTCGGCGCGGCCCTGGGTCTGCGGGGTGACCACCTTCATCACCTGACCCATGGCCTGCGGGCCGGCCGCGCCGGTCTCCGCGACCGCGGCCGCCACGATCGCGGCCACCTCGGCGTCCGCGAGCTGCTGGGGCAGGTACTCCGCGAGCACCTCGCCCTCGGCGCGCTCGCGCGCCGCCTGTTCCGGGCGCCCTCCCTGGTCGAACGCCTCGCTGGCCTCCCGGCGCTTCTTGGCCTCGCGGCCCAGCACCGTGACGACCTCGCTGTCCTCGAGGGTGCGGGACGACTTGCCCGAGACCTCCTCGGTGCGTACGGCGGTCAGTGCCATCCGCAGGGTGGCGGTCCGCAGCTCGTTGCGGGCCTTCATCGCGGTGGTGAGGTCGGACTGCAGGCGATCCTTGAGGCCGGTCATGGCGCCATCCTCGCAGCGCCGGGCCGCCGGCGCTCAGCGCGGCGTCGGGACGCAGCCCCGCGGTGTGTCAGCATCGATGCGTGGTAGATCAGCGCGCGATACCGCCGTGGTTGCGCCGGGGCGCGGCCGCGACGGGCGCCGTCGGCCTGGCCGGCGTGGCCGCGCTCGCGTGGGCGTCGGCGTACGAGGTCGGTGCGTACCGGGTACGCCGAGTCGAGGTGCCCGTCCTCGCGGCGGGTAGCCGGCCGCTGCGCGTGCTGCACGTCTCGGACCTGCACCTCGTCCCCGGACAGCGGGCCAAGACCGCGTGGGTGCGCTCGCTGGCCGGGCTCGAGCCCGACCTCGTGATCGACACCGGCGACAACCTCGCCCACCGGGAGGCCGTGCCCGCGGTGCTCGAGGCCCTGGGGCCGCTGCTGGAGCGACCCGGGGCGTTCGTGATGGGCTCGAACGACTACTTCGCGCCGATCTTCAAGAACCCGCTGCGCTACCTCGCACCGGTCGGCCCGGTCCGCCTGGGCAAGAACCGGCTGCCCACCGAGGACCTGCGCGACGGCCTGCTCGCCGCCGGCTGGGTCGACCTCGACAACGCCCGGGCCCGGCTCAAGGTCGACCACCGCGAGATCGAGCTCGTCGGCACCGACGACGCGCACATCCGCGCCGACCGGTACGCCGAGGTGTCCGCCCCGGCGGACACCGCGGCCGACCTGTCGCTGGGCGTCACGCACGCGCCGTACCGCCGGGTGCTGGACCCGATGGTGCGCGACGGCCTGGACCTGCTGCTGGCAGGACACACCCACGGCGGTCAGGTCTGCGTGCCCGGCATCGGCGCACTCGTCACCAACTGCGACCTGCCGCGGCGGCAGGCCAAGGGCCTCTCGCGCTGGGTGGCGGACGGCCGGTCGGCGTGGCTGCACGTGTCGGCAGGCGTCGGCACGTCGCCGTACGCGCCGATCCGGTTCGCCTGCTTCCCCGAGGCCACCCTGCTGACCCTGGTGGCCCCGCCCGGCGCGTGAGACACACGTGCGCATGCTGTCGCGACCGGTTGCGGGTAGCTGGCCCGCCGTGTGCGGACGGTCAGGTCAAGAGCGGCTGGGACGAAAGACGGGACTGGCGGGTGCCGTGCTGGCCGCCGGTCGGGGTGCGCCGGACCCAAGAACACACAGTCCCGGCCGGTGAGGGGCTTCCGGGGTCCGATATCGGGTCGACTGTGTGTCGGTAGGTCCGCGAGCCGCGCCGATGTGACGGATGTGACCCGTGACCTGTCCGCCCCCTCCATCGGCGAACCAGCCCCGCACCGAACCGCGCTGCCCTTCGTGGTCCAACGGTGCCCACCAGAGTGGCCCTCTGACCGGTGGTCCGAGGGTCGACCGACGCTCGGCTAGACTTGCCGGGCTTCAGCGGGGTGTAGCGCAGTTTGGTAGCGCGCTGCGTTCGGGACGCAGAGGTCGTGGGTTCAAATCCCGCCACCCCGACAGT
>DASYEF010000187.1:0-11579 GCA_036499185.1 Actinomycetes bacterium
CGAGGACGACGACGCGGGGACCGGACACGCCTCCGAGGCTACGGGAGCCGAAGCCCGGAGCCAGGTCCCGACCGGAGGGCGAGCAACCGCGCGACGGTCGCCGGGCAGCGACCGCCGCGCGGCACCTCGGTCAGACCGCGCCGATGGCCGTCCCCCAGTTCGCCTGGTACGGCGGGAACCCGAAGTCGCCCGGGACCCACTCGGCGGCCAGCCAGATGGTGTTGCCCGACGCCACCGCCGCCGAGTAGTCACCCCAGCGCGCGACCCCGCCGCCTCCGAACGCCGCGTAGGCCGACGCGCCGTCGTACGGCTTGGTGCCTGCCGCATAGACGGACACCGGACCGCTCACCGCACCGGCCGGGGTCAGTCGGATGTACGCCGTCGACGGGTAGCTCCCCGGACCCGCGAGCGTGAACACCATCGCGGCCTTCGTGCCACCCGACGTCACCCCGATCGACGGGAAGAACACCGAGTCGCGGTTGACCGCGACGTACCCCTGGTTCGCCATCGTGGCCGTGACCGACGCTGTGTTCGTCGTCGGGGCGGTTGGTTGCACGACGAAGTAGGCGATACCGGTGGTCGTCGGCCCGTTCGCCGCCTTCACGACGGTGTTGACACCGCTCCACAGCCGGCCGCCGGCGTAGACCGTCTGGTTCATCCGGTCGTCGTTCGACTCGAGGAATGCCAGCTTCTCCTTGAGCGCCTGTCCCAACGGGTAGGGACCTGGTTTCTGCGCCACCTTGGGCGGCGCCCCGTAGACCTCGCTGCCCACCACGACCTTGCTCAGGTGCACATCAGGAGTCGCCGTCGCCAGTGAGGCGGTGTTCGTGAACGCCCAGGTCGCGATCCGGTTGTCCAGACCACCGGTGAACTCCAGGGCCGACAACGCGAACTCGGTCCCATGGTTCGCCGCGGACCAGTCACCGCTCGCGGGCGACGTGGCCGGCTGGACGCTGTAGGCCACCCCCTCGGCGAGAGGAGGGTTGACCGCGTCGAAGCGCTGGACACGCAGGGTGCCGTCCGCGAGCCCCTGCTTGTCGAAGGCGTACTCCTGAGCGCCGTTGAACTCGGGCCCGTCGATCGAGAACTCGTTGGTGCTGATGAAGAATCCGTTGGCGTCGGCTCCGATGAGCGGCTGGTCGCCGAGGCACGGGCAGCCCGGGTGCGTCGGGAGCGTCGTCCCGGTGACGCCGGTCGTGGTGTCCGGACTACCGTCGTTGCGCTCGTCGATCTGGTACATCCACCAGCCACTCGGGTCGGTGGTGGCCGTTGGGCTCTTGGACACCGCGATATCGGTCCAGCTGTCGCCGTTGAAGTCACCGGTCGCGCCGTCCAGCCCGAGCTCGAGCATGACCATGTAGAAGCGTTGGGTGCCGGGGTCCCAGTAGCACTTGGGATCGCTCATGAACGGGCCGAAGATGTGGTCGGGGTCGGCATCAGGCGAGCGGTCGATGGCCGGGACCCCGTTGTAGAACATGTCGTAGGTCTCGTTGCCCGACGTCTTCGTGCCGCTGTGGTCATAGGTAGCGAAGACCTCGTTGACACCCTCGAGCACCTGGGTCGGGCTGGCGCACAGCGCCTGGTCCGGCGGCTCGTCGCTGAACGCGTTGCCGTTGTCGGCGTCGCGCTGGTCCTTCAACGTGACCCCGGCTGTGCTCAGCGCCGCCGGATCTCCGACGACCGGCAGAGTCGCCGGCGTGGGGACGTGCGCGGCCGGGATTCTCGACGGCGAATGGGCCCGCGAGTGTGCGTCCTCCCCGGCCATGTTGTCGTCGCCAGGCATGAACGGGTGAGTCTCCGGCAAGCCGGATCCGGACCCGGTGGCAGCGTGGACCGATGGTTGGACCAGACCGGCCAGGCCCACGGCCATGGCCACGACGGTCAGCACCACCAGAATCCGTCGCTGCGGTCGGGCGAGCAGTGTTCGTGACATGGTTCGACCTCCGACTGCGAGACGGGTCCCCTGCGGGGTTACGTAGCCCCGGGCCCGGCGGTTCACCAGGTTCTTGACGGCCGTCGGGCTCGACGGTGCGTGGTGATCCGTGGCGACGCTACGTCGGTCCTCGATAGCGCCACAAGGCCCTTCCGCCAACAGATTCCCGGGCATGGTCCGCCGCCCCGGTCAGCGCCGTGCGAAAGGGACCCGGGTGCGAGCTCAGAGCGGCTCGAAGATCTCGCGCGGCAGGGCCGGCGAGTCGGTGGCGTCGTCGTCGGTGACCACGGCGGCGCCAACTGCGAACGCCCGCGCCTCGTCGGTGCCGACCACCCGCGCCGGCCGGGGGTCACCGGCGCACCGTCGCACCAGCCTGGCCGTGGGCAGGCGTCGATCCGACGCAACAAGCACCAGGTTGCCGAACCGGCGACCGCGCCACACACCGGCCTCGGCCACCACGGCGAGCTCGCCGAAGACGCTGCCGTACGTCGCAACCTGGCGCCGGGCGTGAGCCAGGCTCCGACCCCCGCCGGAGCAGCGCTGCGCCGGGCCGTCCGCGACGTTCACCGCAACGACGCCATCCGGCGCCAGGAGGCGCCGCAGCAGATGGACCATCTCGACCGAGGTCAGGTGCGCCGGAGTGCGGGCGCCGTCGAAGACATCGAGGACCACGAGGTCCGCCGAGCCTGGTCGCATCCGACCGATCGCCTCGCGCGCATCCGCGATCTGCACCGGCACCCGGACGCCGCGCGGCAGCCTCGCGCTGTCGCGCATCGCGTCGATGATGGTGTCGTCCGCGTCCACCGCTCGCTGCCGCGAACCGGGTCTGGTCGCGGCGACGTACCGGGCCAGCGTCAGGGCGCCGGCGCCGAGGTGGACGACGCGCAGGGGCTCGCCGCTCGGCGCCAGCGCGTCGACGAGGTGACCGAGCCACCTCATGTACTCGAACTCGAGGTGGGTCGGGTCGTCCAGGTCGATGTGGGACTGCGCGACGCCGTCGACGCTGAGGTAGTAGCCGCGGGCGCGCTCGCCATCGGACGAGAGGACGGGTGTCAGAGCGACCCTTTCGTCGACGGCACGCCCGCCACCCTCGGGTCCAGCGCGACGGCGTCGCGCAGCGCTCGCGCTACCGCCTTGAACTGCGCCTCTGCGACGTGGTGGGCGTTGCGCCCGGCAAGGACGCGCACGTGCAGGCAGACCTGCGCCGAGGCGGCGAACGACTCCCAGATGTGGCGGGTCAGCGTCGTGTCATAGCTGCCGATCAGCTCGACGAGGTCGGGCTCCTCGTGCACGACATAGGGGCGGCCGGACAGGTCGACCGCGGCCTGCGCCAGCGTCTCGTCCAGTGGCACCGTCGCGTCGCCGAACCGCCGGATGCCGGCCTTGTCGCCGAGTGCCTCGCGCAGCGCCTGACCCAGCGCGAGCGCGGTGTCCTCGACGGTGTGGTGCGCGTCCACCTCCAGGTCGCCGGTGGTGCGTACGACGAGGTCGAACCCACCGTGCCGGCCGAGCTGGGCGAGCATGTGGTCGAAGAACGGCACACCGGTGTCGACCTCGGTGCTGCCGGACCCGTCCAGCTCCAGCTCGACGAGCACCTGCGACTCCTTGGTCGCCCGCTGCACCTTCGCGAACCGCGTCACGCCGACATCCTTCCGTCATCGGGGTCGGGCGGGGACGCATCGGCGAGGCCGGCGCGCAACGCCTCCAGGAACGCCGTGGTCTCGTCCTCGGTCCCGGCGGTCACCCGCAGCCATCCGGGTACGCCGACGTCGCGCACCAGGACGCCGCGGTCGAGCAGCCCCTGCCAGGTCGCGTGCTGGTCCCCGAACTCCCCGAACAGCACGAAGTTGGCGTCCGAGTCGACGACCTCGAGCCCCATCCCCCGGATCTCGTGGACCAGACGATCCCGCTGCTTCACGACCGCCGCGACCGACCCGAGCAGCTCGTCGGCGCGGGCGAGCGCGGCGCGGGCGGCTGCCTGGGTCAGCACCGAGAGGTGGTAGGGCAGCCGCACCAGCTGCACCGCGGACACGACGGCCGGGTCGGCCGCGAGATAGCCCAGCCGCGCGGCGGCGAACGCGAACGCCTTGGACATCGTGCGGGTGACGACCAGCCGGGGCCGGCCGGGCAGCAGGCCGACCACCGACGGCCGCGAGGAGAACTCGGCGTACGCCTCGTCGACGACCACCAGCCCGCGGGTCGCGTCGTAGACGGACGCGACGACCTCGAGGTCCAGCGCAGTGCCGGTCGGGTTGTTCGGCGAGCACAGGAAGACGATGTCCGGCGCGTGCTCCCGCACCACGAGCGCGGCCTGCTCGGGCTCCAGCCGGAAGTCCGTGAGCCGTGGCACGGGCAGCCACCCGGTCCCGGTCCCCCGCGCGATCAGCTGGTGCATCGAGTACGTCGGCACGAACCCCAGCGCGGACCGCCCCGGGCCGCCGAAGGCCTGCAGCAGCTGCTGGAGCACCTCGTTGGAACCGTTGGCGGCCCACACCATCTCGCTGGTGACGACCTCGCCGGTCGTGCCGCTGAGGTAGCCGGCCAGGTCAGATCGCAGGCCCTCCGCCTCGCGGTCGGGATAGCGGTTCATCTCCCGCGCCGCCTCGCCCACGGCCGCGGCGAGCTCGGCGACCAGCTCGGCCGACGGTGGGTGCGGGTTCTCGTTCGTGTTGAGCCGCACCGGTACGTCGACCTGCGGCGCGCCGTACGGCGTCGCGCCCCTCAGGTCGGCCCGCAGCAACCGGTCGATCTCCTCCACGTCGCCCGCCACCGTTAGCGCGGGATCCTGGCGCGGACGGCGTCGACGTGCGCCGCGAGGTCCTCCGCGCCGCCGAGGGCGTCGATCAGGGGCGCCACGTCGGCCAGGGCGGGTCGGTCGTACTCGATGACGTGCACGCTGCGCAGGAACGACTGCACCGAGAGACCGCCGGTGTGCCGGGCGGTGCCGCCGGTGGGCAGCACGTGGTTGGACCCGGCGAGGTAGTCGCCGAGCGACACCGGCGACCACGGCCCGACGAACACGGCCCCGGCATTGCTCACCCGGTCCGCCCACGTGCGCGCGTCACGGGTCATCACCTCGAGGTGCTCGGCGGCCCACTCGTCGACCACCGCGAGCCCCTGCTCGAGGTCGTCGACGAGGACGTACGCCGACTGCGAACCCAACGCGGTCTCGACCCGCTCCCGGTGGCGGGTCGCGGGCACCTGCAGCGCGAGCTCCGCGTCCACCTTGTCCAGCAGCGCCTCGTCCGTCGTCACGAGCAGGCACGACGCGTGCGCGTCGTGCTCGGCCTGCGCCACGAGATCGGCCGCGACGAACCGCGGGTCCGCGGTGTCGTCGGCGAGGATGCCGATCTCGGTCGGACCGGCCTCGGAGTCGATGCCGACGACGCCGCGCAGCAGTCGCTTGGCCGAGGCGACGTACACGTTGCCCGGACCCATCACGAGGTCGGTCGGGCTGCACGCCTCGGTCCCGTAGGCGAACATTGCCACCGCCTGGGCACCGCCCACGGCGTGCACCTCGTCGATGCCGAGCAGCGCGCAGGCGGCCATCACGACCGGGTGCGGGAGCCCGCCGTTGTCGCGTTGCGGTGGGCTCGCGACCGCCAGCGACCGCACGCCTGCGACCTGGGCGGGCACGACGTCCATCACGACCGAGGACGGGTAGGCGACCAGGCCGCCCGGCACGTAGAGCCCGACCCGGCGGACCGGGACCCAGCGCTCGGAGACCCGACCGCCGGGAGCCACCTCGACCTCGGCGTCCTTGCGGCGCTGCGACTCGTGCACCGCGCGGGTCCGCCGGGCCGCCTCCTCCAGGGCCTGGCGCACCGCGGGGTCCAGCGCCTCCAGGGCTGCGGTCAGCGCCTGCTCGGGCACCCTCGTGGACGCGACATCGACGCCGTCGAGCCGCTGGGTCCACTCCCGCACCGCTGCGTCACCGCGCCGGCGTACGTCCTCGCAGATCGGCCGCACCACGTCCAGCGCGACCTCGACGTCGAGCGCCGCCCGGGGCAGGACGTCGCGGTACGACGACGGCGCGGCCCCGCGCAGGTCGAGGCGCCGGGGGGTGACCACCGGCCGAGTCTACGAACGCTGCCCAAGCGTGGACGGTGCCGTCCGGTGACCGGACCGCGCTACCGCGGCGGCGTCCATCGATGGCGTCGTAGCATCGCGCCGTGGGGACCCACTGATGCCCCGGCGCAGCGGACCCACCGGCGGCGGCACACCGGCAGTGGTGGCGCTGGCCGCAGCCGGGGTGCCCTACACGCTGCACCCCTACGAGCACGCCCCCGATGCGCCGTCGTACGGAGCCGAGGCGGCCGACGCCCTTGGCCTGACGCAGGACGAGGTGGTCAAGACGCTCGTCGTCCGGGTCGACGGGCGCCTGGTCAGCGCTGCCGTCCCGGTGAGCGGCAACCTCGACCTCAAGGCCCTCGCCGCCGCCGCCGGCGGCAAGAAGGCCGCGATGGCCGAGCCGGCCGACGCCGAGCGTGCCACCGGCTACGTCGTCGGCGGCATCAGCCTGCTGGGTCAGCGCAGCCGGATGCCGCTGTTCCTCGACGACAGCGTGCTGGCGCTCGATGCGGTCTACCTCTCCGCGGGCCGGCGCGGCCTGCAGGTACGGGTGGCGCCTGCGGACCTGCTGCGCGTCAGTGGGGCGCAGGCGGCGAGGCTGGGCCGTCCTGCGTGACCGGACTCCCGCCGGCCCAGACCGGGTCGGCGTCGACGCGGGCCTCGTCGGCCGCCGGCGCCCCCGTCTCGGCTCCGGCGGCCACCGCGAAGTAGGTGATGACCGCCGCCATCGGCCAGGTCAGCAGCACGCCGTACGCCGACACGTCCAGCGGCGCGCTGAGCCGGCCACCGACGGGGAGGGCGCGCGCGGCCGGCACGAGGTCACCGGGACCGAGCAGGTGACCCGTGCGCCAGGCCACGACGGACCCGAGGACGCCACCCACCGCGAGTGCCAACAGCGGGCCGACCCTGCCCGGGCGCGAGGCGAGATAGACGACGAGGGCCACCACGATGCCCGCGGCGACGCCGAGGATCGCCAGCCAGCCGTCGGCGGCCACGGCGGACTCGTTGGACTCTCCGATCCGGTAGAGCCCGTCGGCGCGCTTCACGATCGGCACGAGCGGCGCCACCAGCCACCAGACGACTCCCACGGGGATCCCGGCGATCGCGGAGCCGACGACGACCAGGGCCGCCGACCGGAGCTCCCGGGCGGTGCCCATCGGGGGGATCAGCGCGCCACCAGCCGGAACCGGTAGCTGGCCGTCCCCGAGTGGTCGCTCGACACGGTGATCCCGACGCCCTTCACGTGATCCAGGTTCTCATCCACGGCGGAGTCCCCGAACAGCGCGGTGGCCAGCAGGGCCGGCCGGACCCAGATCGCGACATGCGCGGAGCCCAGGTCGGGCAGGGCGTGGCGGAAGTCCGCGTTCGAGCCGAGGTCACCGGTCGCGGCGAGCCGGGACGCCTCACTCCGGGTGGTGGCCACGATGAGGTCGCCGCCCGCCTCCCGGCGTACCACCGGAAGGTCCCCGCCGGAGGACTTGGCGGCGGCCTCGAGCTTGTCCACGACTGCCTGCGCGGCCGTGACGTCGGTGCTGAGTCTGGCCCCGCCCTCGATCGCCGGGGAGTTCTGCCCCGAGTCGAGGGACAGCACCGCATTGCTCCCGAGCAGGGTCGCGAGGTCGTCGGGGATGGTGATCCCGAACTCGCTGCGCAGCAGAGCCATCGACTGGTCCAGCTGGCCGGCCTGGTCACCGAGCGAGCGGCGCATGGAGGCCCAGGCCTTCGGGACGAGCTTGTCGCCGTCGCTGAGCGCGACGGCCGCCACCGTTGAGCCGGGCAGCGTGTCCATGCCCTGCACCGGGTGCGTCGCCCACCCGCCGGTGCCGACGCCGGTGGCGCGGCCCACGACCTCGAAGGTGTCCGCGCCGTCGAACCGCGCGACCACCGTGGACCGCCCGGCCTGGCCGCTGACCCCTGACAGCACACCGAGGTCCACGCCGGAGCCGAGGCCCGACGAGGCTGCGGCTTTGAACGCGGCGGACATGTCGACCCATGCGGTCGCGATCCCGTCGTCGGCGACCGCGGCCAGATCGGCGGAGAAGGTGGCGTCACCGGAGAGCGGCGACGACTCGGCTCGCTTCGCCAGGTCGGCGACGACTCCGGGCACGTCGGTCAGCAGCGCGTAGTCGCCCGAGAACGCCCACTGCGAGCCGGCAGCAGGCCCGCTGGCGGCGGCCAGCCGGCGCAGCCCGGCATCGGCCGCGTCCTGGTCGGTGACCTGCAGCGCCAGCACGACGAGCGGTGTGGACGATCCGCCGCTCGGCGGGTAGACGCCGACGCCGAGGCGCTTGCCGAGCCAGGGCTCGACCTGGGAGTCGAAGTCCACTCCGGACCAGCCGGCATCCTGCGCGAACGCGTCGAAGAACACCTTGCGGGCGTCGCCGTCGGCCGGGACCTTGTCCCGCAGGGCCGGGAAGGTTCGCAGGAACCGGAAGGCGTCGATCTTCTGCGCCGCCGCGGGGTCCAGGTCGAGCGAGGCGTAGGCGAACGCGCCGGTGGGCAGCGCGTCGTCCGGCTGGCTGCCGCCGCCGCTGAGGGCGCCCACGGCGTACGTCACGCCGCCGACGAGCGCGAGGACCAGCAGCGCGATCCCGCCGACGAGCGCCCACGGGGCCCGGCGCGGCGAGCGCTCGGGTGCCTCCGCGGCCAACACGTCGGGGCTACCCGACCAGCCGCCGTAGGCCGGGAACGCGCTCGGCGTCGGCCCGGCGGGCCGCGGTGCGGCGGGCTGGTCGTCGCTCATCGGTCCCCCAGGTCTGGTCCGGCCCGTCGGCCGGATGCTTCGAGAGTATCGGCGCGATGGGCCGTAGCCCTTGAGACTGCGGGCCCGCCCGGCCGGGTCGGCTCAGAGACGAGCGTCGGGCAGCACCGTGGGGGTGGCGACCGTGGAAGGCGCGGTCGGCAGCTGCTCGGTGCGAGGTGTCGGGACGGTGTGTGCCGGCTCGGCGGCCTCGGCAACCGCCGGACCCGACCAGGCCGGCACCAGGCGTGACCCGCAGGCCCGGTGCGCGCCCCACGTGACCCCGCACAGGATCACCAGGTCCCCGATCGAGAACACATTGGCCAGCGGCACCCACGACGGGATCGCGAAGACGTCACCGAGGAACCCGAGGTGCGGATGGGCCAGCACCCCCGAGTTGACGAACTCGTGAGGGTCGAGGTGCAGCCCCGCCCGCTGCACGGCACCGCGCGAGGCGGGCAGCACGCCGCCGTTGATCGCGATGGTCAGCCCGTTGCTCGCGGCCCCGACTGCCACGACGAGGATGCCGGGGACCCGTCGGTTCATCACGACGAACCAGCCTGCCGCGGCGTACGTCGCGAGGTGCACCGCCGCCAGCACGGTCCGGTTGTCGCCCGGGATCACCGAGAGTACGACGATCTGGGCGACCAGTGCGACCAGCACCACCCAGCTGCCCCGGAACCGCAGGTCGCCGAGCCGCCGCAGGTCCCCGCCGGCGAGGACGGGCGAGAGAATGGCGAGCACGCCGATCAGAGGGATGATCACGCCAGCTCCCCCAGCTTCTCGACGAGATCGAGGCTGGCGGCCCGGCGCCGCGCGTTGAGCCACGCCTCCATCGCCGCGGCGGACAGCGGGGGGGAGTGGTAAAAGCCCTGGATCCGGTCGCAGCCGAGCTGCCGCAGTGTCTCGAACGTGCTCCGGTCCTCGACGCCTTCGGCCGTCACGGTGAGGCCGAGGCTGTGCCCCAGCTCGATCGTCGAGCGCACGATGATGGCGCTGTTGTCGTCCAGCCCCATCTGCAGGACGAACGACTTGTCGATCTTGAGTTCGTCGATCTCGATCCGGCGTAGGTAGGACAGCGAGGAGTAGCCGGTGCCGTAGTCGTCGACGGCCAGGCTGATCCCCGTGGCGCGCATCCGGCCCAGCACCTCGAGCGCGCGCTTCGGGTCGGCCATGATCGTGCTCTCGGTCACCTCGACGGTCAGGCGCGAGGCCGGGACGCCGTGCAGCCGCAGGACGTCAGCGACGAACTCCGGCAGGTCGAGGTCGGTGAGCAGCCGGGCCGACACGTTGACGGCCATCGAGATGTCATGCCCGAGGTCGTGCCAACGGCGCAGCGTCACCACGGCCTGCTCGATGCCCCAGCGGGAGAGCCGGCTGATCAGACCGCTGTTCTCGGCCAGCGGGATGAAGACCTCGGGGTTGACCAGCCCGTGCCGCGGGTGCAGCCAGCGCGAGAGCGCCTCGACGGAGAGCACGTCACCGGTCCGGGCGCAGATCTGGGGCTGGAAGGCGAGCACGAACTCGTCGTTGTCGACCGCGCCGTGCAGGTCGCCGAGCAAGGACAGTCGCTCGATCGAGTAGCCGTCGATCTCGGGCCGGTAGCTCTGGACCTCGCCGCGGTTGGACTTGGCGCGGTAGAGCGCGATGTCGGCCCGCTTGAGGAGGGTCTCGAACGAGTCGGCGTCCTGGGGTGCGATGGCGATGCCGATGCTTGCCTGCACTCCGAGCCGGACGCTGTCGACGACCACGGGCTCGCGCAGCCGGCCGATGAAGTCGGCCGCCACCCGACCGGCGTCGACCGGTCCCTCGACCTCGGTGAGCAGGACGGCGAACTCGTCACCACCCAGACGGGCGACCGTCACGGCCTCTCCGTGGTCGGCCCCGTCGAGCCCCGCGAGCCGGTGGGCCACCTCGCGGATCACCTGGTCGCCGACCTGGTGGCCCATCGTGTCGTTGATCTCCTTGAAGTGGTCCAGGTCGATGAGCAGGACGGCGACCGGGTGCGTGGCGTCCGCCGCGGCGAGCGCCTTGTGGGCTCGGCGACGCAGCAGCTCGCGGTTGGGCAACCCGGTCAGGGCGTCGTGCAGGGCCTCGTGCTGGCGCTTGAGCGACATCTGGGCGTTGCTGTGCACACCGAGGATCGGCAGCATCAGCAGCGGAAGCATGAAGACCGAGAAGCTGCCGACATGGGCGGCCACCGGCGCCAGGCCGAGCAGGATGCTCGAGGTCGCAAGCTGGAAGCGGACGTCCTCGCCGAGCACCTGCAGCACGGGCGTACCGGAGTCCAAGGCCACGACGGTCGCGACGAGGCCGTTGTTGACCGCGAAATAGACCGCGCTCGCGATCAGCGCCGCGGGGATGTCGTGCGCCGACAGTGGCGTGTTGAGCGCGAACAGGTCGTGGCCGGTGATCAGGCAGAAGGTCGCGCGCGCCGCCGACAGCGTCAGCAGGTACTGGCCGATGTTGAAGACCATCACCCGCCGGGGCATCGAGCTCAGCCGGTCGCTGAGCGCCACGGCGATCGCCTGGACGAGCAGGGCTAGGCCGAGCGGGCCGACGAGGACCAGCGCCGTCGCGAACGTCGACGACACCGTCAGTTGGTCGGTGGTGTCATCCCCGCGCGGCACCGGGATGGGACGCAGCTCGCCCACGAAGAGCATCAGGGCCAGCACGTAGCACTGGGGGGCGAGGCCGGTCCAGTCCTGGGTGACCTGCTCGCCGAGGGTGAGGACGAAGCAGCCGAGCCCGCAGACCAAGGTGAAGGCGATCAGGGCATAGAGGTACGGCGAACGCCGCGAGCCCGTGGCCGCAGGTGCGGCCACGGGCTCGTCG
>DASYEF010000188.1:0-6371 GCA_036499185.1 Actinomycetes bacterium
TCGCGATCGTGACCGGCCGGATCTCCTTGCGCGCACCGGAGTACTCGCCGATCTCCTCCTCGGTCAGCGTCGTGCGCTTGAGCAGCTCGTGGCGCCACTGCCGGGCCGCGACCGTGTTCGTGACGAGGATCAGGGTGGTCGCCTTCGCCTCGGCCATCGCGGCCGCACCGACGATCGTCTTGCCGGCACCGCAGGGCAGCACGACGACACCGGAACCGCCGTGCCAGAAACCCTCGACAGCCTCGCGCTGGTAGGCGCGGATCTCCCAGCCGTCCTGCACCAGGTCGATCTTGTGCGCCTCGCCGTCGACGTAGCCGGCGAAGTCCTCGGCCGGCCAGCCCAGCTTGAGCAGCACCTGCTTGACGTGCCCGCGCTCCGACGGGTGCACCGCCACCGTGTCGGGGTCCACCCGCTCTCCGACCAGCGGCGCCATCTTCTTGGACCGGACGACCTCTTCGAGCACCGCCCGGTCGGTGGTCACCAGCACCAGGCCGTGCACCGGATGCTTCTCCAGCCGCAGCCGGCCGTAGCGGGCCATCGTTTCGACCACGTCCACCAGCAGCGCGTGCGGCACGGCGTAGCGGCTGTACTTCAGCAGGACGTCCACCACCTGCTCGGCGTCGTGCCCGGCCGCGCGCGCGTTCCAGAGTCCCAGCGGCGTGAGCCGGTAGGTGTGGACGTGCTCCGGCGAGCGCTCCAGCTCGGCGAACGGGGCGATCGCGCGGCGGCACTCGCCGGCCAGCTCGTGGTCGACCTCGAGCAGCAGGGTCTTGTCCGACTGCACGATCAGGGGTCCGTCGGTCACGGGGTCCATTGTCCGTCACTCAGGCGACAGGCGCCGCCACGCGCCGCGCCGCCACCTCGCCGGTCGGTAGCCTTCGGTCCCGATGGACCACCACCCACCGGCCACGGGGCCCGTCTTTGTCGTGGGCTGTCCAAGATCCGGTACGACGCTGCTCACCCTGATGCTGTCCAGCCACTCCCGCCTTTCGATCCCGCCGGAGACCCGCTTCCTGCTGCCCGTGTTCCGGCGGGTCGGGTCGTTCAGGGACCTGCGGCAGACCCCGAACCGGCTCCGGCTGGCCCGGGCCGTCGTCCGCCCCCGGGGCACCAAGTTCCGCCACCTGCGGCTGGACCCGGAGCGCGTCAAGAAGGAGATCGTCGCGGGGCGGCCGACCGTCGGGGCGGCCCTGTCGGCGCCGTTCCGGCTCTACGCCGACGAGCGCGGCAAGGCGCGCTGGGGAGACAAGCGCCCGACCTACTTCCGCAACATCGCCCTGATCCGTGCCCTCTTCCCAGACGCGCAGGTCGTGCACCTGGTCCGCGACCCGCGCGACTGCGTCGCGTCACTGCGCCGGATGCGCTGGTGGCGGCAGGGGACGATCGGTGCGCTCGCCACCTGGGCGCACGCCGTCGACTGCGCGCGGCGGGCGGAGCGTCGGCTGCCGGCCGGCGGCTACCTCGAGCTGCGCTACGAGGACCTCGTTGCCGAGCCGCGCCGCGAGCTGGAACGGCTGTGCCGGTTCCTCGGTGAGGACTTCGAGGAGGCGATGCTGGCACCCCAGTCCGAGGCCGAGCGGTTGCCCGCCCGCCAGCGCGAGGACTGGCACGGCGAGACCCGAGCGGCGGTCGGTCCCCAGCGGGTCGGCCGGTACGCCAAGGAGCTGGCGCCTGACGAGGTCGCCCTGGTCGAGGCGGTGGCCGGGTCGCGGATGCGCCGCCTGGGCTACGCGGTGCCCGGCCGGATGTGGGTTTCGCCGAAGGCCCGGCTGCGGTTCGCAGGGACCCTGGCCTCGATGCGGCTGCGCACGAGGGTGCTCGCTGCGCGGGACTCGGCGCTGGTCCGCCGGCACGGGCCGGTCTCCTACCGCTGACCTTCCGGGCGCGCCGCTCGGGTCTCAGGCGCCCCGCAGCACCTCGGCGATGCGGGACAGCAACGGCTCGACGCCGGAGGTGCTCCGGCCGCCGCGGGGCGGCTCCGGCTCGGGGTCGGGCTCCTCGGGATCGCGGCGGCGGGTCGCTGCCCGGCTGATGCTCTGCTGTCGCACGAGGGCCTCCTGCCTCCACGGCGCGGTCCCCGTCCTGGAGGCGATGTACCTCAACCGAATGCTCGGGAAACCCCCCAGACCAGGACAGATCAGGAAACCGACTCGTCGTCCAACGGGGAGACACCGGTGATCCGGTGCACGGCGAACGAGCGCACCGCACCCCGCAGGTGGTCGTAGGCGTTGAGATAGCCCCCGTCGACCGCGACCGGCTCGACCACGCGCTGGGTCGCGCGGCCCTCGGCGTCGACGTACCCGATCCAGAGCGGCTCTCCGGACCGGGCGGCCTCGCCGAGCATGGCGAGCAGGTCGGCGGTCGGACGTCCGGTCCGCAGCGCGGTGAGCAGTGGCCGGTCGCCCCCGCGGATCGCGCGCACGGCGGCGTCCAGCAGCGCGTCGGCCGGTGGGGACGAGGTCCGGGTCGCCCGCGGTGCGGGGCGTCGCGGGCCCGTGCGCCGGCCCTCGGGCGGCCGCAGGACCACGGCCCCGTCGGGACCCTCGGCGGCCGGGGCCAGCCCCAGTTCGCGCAGCCGGTCGAGCACCACGTCCGGCGGTGACCCCGACGCGAGCACCGTCGGTGCGATCCGGCGCAGCCGCAGCGCGGCCGTCCTCCGGTCGGCGAGCAGCCCGTGCAGGACCGCCTCGTCGTCGCAGCGGACGAACGACGACGCGGCACCGACCCGGACCCGGCCGTGCCGGCGCGCCACGTCCTCGACGAGGTAGCTGAGCGGCTGAGGAACCGGCGTGCGCGAGTGCGCTGCGAGCAGCGCATTGACGTCGCCAGCGGTCCAGCCGACGTCGAACGCCCGGCGCACGGTCGCCTCGGTGAAGCGGTAGACCGTCGCACCGCCGGTCGACTCCACGTCGGCCAGCAGCCGCAGGTCGCGGGCCAGGGAGGGCATCAGCGGTCCCGGCCCCACTGCGGTGAGGTCGGCCTGCAGGAGCACGTAGTCGACCGGCTCGGGCAGGGCGTCGGCCAGTGCGTGCGCCGCGGCCGCCGCCGAGCCCTCGGCGAGCAGCCGGCCGTGGCGGGCCAGCGAACCCCCCGACGCGAGTCCCAGCTGCTCCGCCTCCGTGACCGTCCAGCCGACCAGGTCGTCGCGCAGCCGGCCGCCCCGCCGCGGCGCCCGCCACCGCAGCCGGGCCGCCACCGAGGCCGTGGCCGCGGCCGTCCCGCGGGGCAACGCGGTCAGGTCGGCCAGCACCGCGGCCCGGATGCCGGGAGCGGCCTGCCGGTCGAGGTCGGGGCCGAGCGGTGCGAGGGTGCGCCCGCGGATGTCCTGGCTCCCGGCCAGCCCGGGCACCCGCGTCGAGGCCAGCCAGGCCTCGGCCAGGACACCCCAGCGGTCAGCGGTCGGTCGCTCACGCCACTCGTCGTACGTCGGCGTCGGCAGCCACACCTCGTCGACCTCGCCCCCTGCGGCCAGCAAGCCGGCGGCCGAGGCCACCTCGGCCAGGACCGCCAGCTGCCCTTCTGCGATGTCGAGCGCAGTGGCGGCGCGGGCGCGCTCCCGCACACCCACACCCCCGGCGCGCAGCACCTTGGGCGGCTCGGTGGACCAGAGCTCGAGCAGCTCCTCGACGAGTCGCACCACGTCAGCCGCCGCGCCCGCGGCCACCCGGTCGACGCGGTCCGGGTCGACAGCGGAGGTCTCCAGATCCGGCAGTGCGGTTTCGGGGGACCGGTGCACCCGGTCGCCGCGCAGGTGGATCGCGACCTCGCGAGGCAGCACGACGCTGGCGGCGCCGGTGGCGACCAGGATCCCGCGGGCCAGCAGCCACTCGACCGGGCTGGCAGCGCTCGCGACCGTGACCGGCCGGCCGGCCCGCTCCAGCTGCCCGGTCGACGGGCCCCAGACCAGCGTGCCCAGGGCGTCGGCCGCGCCGGGGGGCGCGGACTGGAGCAGGGCGTCGAGGCGGTCCGGGTCGGCGAGCACCGCGGCGATCGCGGACGCGGACCGAACCGGGTCGCCGGGCGACGTCAGGTCGAGGTCAGCGGCGATCTGGGACAGCCGGGCCGGCCCGTAGCCGACCAGCGCCTGCTCGGCGGGCGGCCCCAGCGCCGCGGGCGGTCCGACGATCTCGAGCACTGTCCGCGGCAGGACGAGGCCGCCCTCGTCGTCCCGGTAGACCAGGGCCTGTTCGTGCAGCCGCTCGAGCACGGCGGTCGGGTCGGCGCCGAGCAGCCGCCGGACGTCCTCGGCGCTGCTGTGGTCGGGTAGTGCACACAGCACGTCGACAACCTGCAGGGCGAACGCGTCCAGCGCGTCGAGAGCCCGGGTCACCGATGGCCGGGTGGTCGCCCGAGCCGCGAGCGACGCGAGGTCCGAGGGCACCGGTGAGAGCAGGTCCGGCCGGGCGCGCAGCAGCGCGACGAGTGCGGCGTCCTCGCGGGCGCGCAGGTCGTCGGCCAGGCTGCGCGGCCGGGACGTGAGCATCCGAACCACGGTACGCGCTGCGGGAGCACCTCTTGCCGTCGTCTAACCTCCTCACGGACTGATCCGTCGATTTGCGCCACGGGGCAACGTTCCAGGGAGGCGGCACTGTGACCAGCGACCGGCCGGTGTTCGTCGTGGGCTGCCCGCGATCGGGGACCACGATGCTGTCGCTGATGATCCACGCGCACCCGCGGATGGCGATGCCTCCGGAGTCGCGGTTCCTGCTCAAGGTCTGGCGGGTCCGGGACAAGTTCGGCGACCTGTCGACACCACAGCAGCGGATGGCCTTGGGGAAGGCGTGCGTCAAGACCGGGTCCAAGGTGCGTGACCTCGGTCTCGACCCGCAGGAGACCCTGGACGCCATCCTCGCGGCGCCGGCGACGCTCGGATCGGCCTTCGGCACGATCTTCAAGATGTACGCCGACAAGCACGGCAAGCCGCGCTGGGGTGACAAGCGGCCGGCGTACTACCAGGAGGTCGACGTCCTGCTGCGGCTGTTCCCCGACGCGCAGATCGTGCACATCGTGCGCGACGGCCGGGCCAACGTGGCGTCGCTGAAGAAGATGCCGTGGTGGCCCTACGACTCGATCGGCTCGATGGCGGCGTGGTCGCAGGCCGAGTACTGCTCACGGCGCAACGCGAAGCGGCTGCCCAAGGATGTGTTCCACGTCATCCGCTACGAGTCGCTCGTCGCGGACCCGGAGCCCGTCCTGCGCGAGCTGTGCGCCTTCCTCGACGAGGACTTCCATCCGGCGATGCTCGAGCCGAACGAGGTGCGCGGCGTCGTACCGGACAAGAAGGTCTGGCATCCCAACCTCAAGCAGGCGGTCAACACCGACCAGGTCGAGTCGTGGCGCAAGGGCCTCGACCCGTGGGAGCTCGGACTGATGGAGACGGTGTTGCGCCGCAAGCTCAAGCGGTGGGGATACACGCCCTCCGGTGCGGGCCAGCGGCCGTCACCCAAGCTCGTCGCGAAGTTCGCCAAGGACGCGTTCGAACGCCGGTCCGCGATGCGCAAGAGGTGGGCCGAGGAGAGCCGGGACGCGGCCCGAACCACGCACCCGGTCGCCGCGCAGCTCACCTCGCGTCAGCTCGAGCTGGCGGCCCGGCCGGGCTGAGCGTCGCACGGGGCATAGGCCCCCTGGGGCGGGGTACAGACGAGTCGACCTGCTCCGTCCGTCCACCGGACCGCCTCGTTCGGCGGCCCCAGGAGGAACCCCCATGAACGCCGCCGTCGTCATCATCGTGCTCGTCGTCCTGGCGCTCGTCGCGATCGGGCTCATCTACTACGCGAAGCGCCAGCGCGAGACCGCACAGCTGCAGGAGCGCTTCGGCCCGGAGTACGACCGGGCCGTGGGCGAGCAGGGCTCGCGCCGATCCGGCGAGCACCACCTCGCCGACGTGGCCAGCACCCGCGACAAGGCCGAGATCCGCACGCTGACCCCAGCGGAGCGGGAACGCTACACCGAGCGCTGGACGGGCGTGCAGGCCGACTTCGTCGACGACCCGGCCGGCGCGGCCCACGACGCCGACGTCCTCGTCGGCGAGGTCATGCGCGACCGCGGCTACCCGCTGGACGACGTCGAGGACCGGGCCGACCTGGTCGCGACGGACCACGCCGAGCTGGCCGGGCATTACCGCGCGGCGCACGCGGTCGGTCGCCGGGCGCAGGACGCCACGACCGAAGAGCTGCGGCAGGCCTTCGTCCACTACCGGGCGCTGTTCGTCGAGCTGTTGGGCGAGGCGACCGGTGCGCACGCCGAGGCCGCCCAGAGCCGCCCAGCCGACGCGGCCGCGATGGACGACCGCGACATGACCGCGGCGGATGGGCGCACCGAGAGCCGCCGCGCCGAAGCCACGACGACGGGCCGGGAAGGCGAGCTCGACG
>DASYEF010000189.1:0-20578 GCA_036499185.1 Actinomycetes bacterium
CGGACCACGGCTGGCCAGCTCGAGCGCGACCTCGGGCCTGGCGACGGCCGGCCCCCCATGGTCCGCCTGCCCGACAAGGGCCGCGCCGAGATCGAGCAGGTCCGCGCCACCATGACCGCCCGGCTGGCGCCGCTGCTCGACACCTGGACCGAGGACGACGTCGACCACCTCGCAAGCCAGCTCGACCGGCTCATCCACGACCTCGCCGCGACCAGCGGCACCCCCGAAAGGACCCTATGAGCAGCACGTCCGCCGCGGTCACCGCCTCGGCGCCCGTCGAGGCGGACGGCCGGATGAGCCACCGGGAGGTCCTCGAGGCCCTCTCCGGTCTGCTCATCGGGATGTTCGTGGCGATGCTGTCCTCGACGGTCGTGACCAACGCGCTCCCGCGCATCATCAGCGACCTCGGCGGGGGCGAGTCGGCGTACACCTGGGTGATCACGGCGACCCTGCTGACGACCACGGCCACGACGCCCATCTGGGGCAAGCTGGCCGACCTTTTCAGCCGCAAGCTGCTCGTCCAGCTGGCCCTCGTCATCTTCGTCGGGGGGTCGGCCATCGCCGGCTTCGCGCCCAACATCGGCTGGCTGATCGGGGCGCGTGCGGTGCAGGGCGTCGGCGTCGGCGGCCTCACCGCGCTGGTCCAGGTCGTGATGGCTGCGATGATCGCGCCGCGCGACCGGGGCCGCTACTCCGGCTACCTCGGCGCCGTCTTCGCGCTCGCCACCATCAGTGGGCCGCTGCTCGGCGGCCTCATCGTCGACACCTCTTGGCTGGGCTGGCGCTGGTGCTTCTTCGTCGGAGCCCCGTTCGCGCTGCTCTCGTTCGTCGTGCTGCAGAAGACCCTTCACCTGCCGCTGGTACGCCGCGACAACGTGCGCATCGACTACGTCGGGGCCGGCCTCATCGTCGGCGGTGTCTCGATGCTGCTGGTCTGGGTCTCGCTGGCGGGCCACAACTTCGCGTGGGGTTCGGCCACCTCGATGCTCATGGTCGCCGCCGGCGTGGTGCTGCTGCTCGTCGCGATCTGGTGGGAGTCCCGCGCCGTCGAGCCGATCATCCCGTTGTGGCTGTTCCGCAACCGCAGCACGTCCTTGGCAGTAGTGGCCAGCCTGTTCGTCGGGGTTGCGCTGTTCGGCAGCACGGTCTTCCTCAGCCAGTACTTCCAGATCGCCCGAGGTCAGTCGCCCACCGTCGCCGGCTTGTTGTCGATGCCGCTGATCCTGGGTCTGGTCGTCTCGAGCCTGATCGTGGGCCGGATCATCACCCGGACAGGGCGCTACAAGAAGTGGATGGTGATGGGCGCCATCGTGCTCGTCGCGGGCCTGACGTTGCTCGGCTCGTTGACCGCGACCACGCCGTTCTGGGAGCTCTCGGTCTACATGGTCTTGGTGGGGCTCGGCCTCGGCGCGACCATGCAGAACCTGGTGCTCTCGGTACAGAACACGGTCCGCCAGTCCGAGCTCGGGACGGCCAGCGCGACGGTTGCGTTCTTCCGCTCGCTCGGTGGTGCCATCGGTGTCTCTGCGCTGGGTGCGCTCCTGAGTCACCGGGTCACAGACTCGGTGCTGTCCGGGCTGGACAAGCTCGGCATCCCCGCGACCGGGAGCGCGTCCCTCGGGGGCATCCCCGACGTTCAGGCGCTGCCGGCACCGGTTCGTGCGGTGGTCGAGCACGCCTACGGCCTGGCCACCGGCGACATATTCCTCGTCGCCGCCCCGTTCGCGGCGATCGCCGCCGTCGCCATCATCGCCATGCGCGAGGTGCCCCTGCGTCGCACCCTCGACGTCGAAACGGAGCTCGACGAGGTCCCGATCGACCGGGTCGGCCGATGACCGAGGCGGCACGGACGTCGAGAGCGGTGACGCCGTACGACGACGTCGAGCGCGAGCTGGCCGTGCTGCTCCGCCGGGCGCGCACGATGAACCGCAACATCGCGGTCGACGTGCACCCCGACCTGCAGCCCGCCGCCTACGCGCTGATGTCGCGAGTGGCCGAGCTCGGCAGCGTGCGGGCCAGCGACCTGTCGGACTACTTCGGCATCGACAAGGGCGGGGTGAGCCGCCAGGTCGCGCTGCTGGAACGGCTCGGCCTGGTCGCCCGCGAGCCCGACCCCGATGACGGCCGGGCCCAGCGGCTCGTCCTGACCCCCGACGGCGGCACCCGGCTGACCGCCGCCCGCGAGGGGCGCCGCCGCCGGCTGCGCACGCAGCTCGATCGCTGGGCCGACGGCGACGTCAGCGCGCTCGGGGCCTTGCTCAGCCGGTTCAACCGCGAGATGGACTCCGTGTCCGGAAAGTGAGCGCCCGGAGAGTGATCCCGGAGACTGATACAGCCGGGAAGTGATCGCGTGTCGCACGGGTTGGCACCCGTGATGACGACCACCGAGAACCCGTCCCCGACGCCGCCCGGCGCGCCGACCACGGCCGTGCGCTCCGGCGTCGGCTTCCGCTCCGAGCGCGGGCCGGTCCTGCTCGCCGTCATGCTCTCGACCGCGCTCGTGGCCATGGACGCGACGATCATCGCGACCGCCGTGCCCTCGATCGTGCGTGACCTGGGCGGTTTCTCGCAGTTCCCGTGGCTGTTCTCGATCTACCTGCTCACTCAGGCCGTCACCACGCCCATCTACGGCAAGCTCGCCGACGTGGTCGGCCGGCGACCGGTGCTCTTCTTCGGGATCGGCGTCTTCCTGCTCGGCTCGGTCCTGTGCGGCGCCGCGTGGACCATGCCGGTGCTGATCATCGCCAGGGCCGTGCAGGGCATCGGTGCCGGTGCCGTCCTGCCGGCCACCATCACCATCGTCGGCGACCTCTACTCGGTCGAGGAGCGCGCCCGCGTCCAGGGCTACGTCGCGAGCGTGTGGGGCGGCGCCGCGGTCCTCGGCCCGACACTTGGCGGGTTGTTCTCGGAGTACCTCGACTGGCGCTGGATCTTCTACGTCAACCTGCCGATCGGTGCGCTCGCTGTCTGGATGCTGGCGCGGTCCCTGCACGAGAAGGTCGAGCGCCGACGGCACCAGATCGACGTCGCCGGCACGCTGCTGCTCACCGTGGGTTTCTCGCTGGTGATCCTCGGCCTGCTCGAAGGTGGCGTTGCGTGGGGCTGGACATCGCCGATCTCGATCGCGGTATTCGTCGTCGGCTTCGTCTCGATCGTGGCCTTCGTGCTGGTCGAGCGGGTGGCGCCCGAGCCGGTCCTGCCGCTGTGGGTGTTCAGCCGCCGCATCCTGCTCAGCGGCAACCTCGCGTCCATCGTCATCGGAGTCGTCCTGATCGGGCTCACCTCCTACGTGCCCACCTACGTCCAGGGCGTGCTGGGGACGGGTGCCCTGGTGGCCGGGTTCGCCGTGGCCGCGATGACGATCGGGTGGCCGATCGCGGCCTCCCTCTCCGGCCGGCTCTACCTGCGGATCGGGTTCCGGCGGACCGCTCTGATCGGAGCGGTGATCGCCCTGGCCGGCAGCATTCTGGTCGCCCTCCTCGGCGCGTCGACACCGGTGATCGCCGTGGCCGGAGCCTGCTTCGTCGTGGGCGTCGGCCTCGGCTTCGCCTCGGTTCCGGCGATCGTGGCCGGCCAGTCGGTCGTGGACTGGAGCCGTCGCGGCGTCGTCACCGGCACCTACATGTTCTGCCGCAACCTGGGCAGCGCCGTCGGCGTGGCCGTCTTCGGCGCGATCGCCAACCACACCCTCAGCAACCGCTTCGGCGACGCCCCGCCGAACGTCGCTCGTCATCTGCCCGCGGTGTCCGGCGCGGAGCGGGTCGTGCTCGACGCCTCGCACCGCACCGGCGCGGCGGCGGCGTACGTGCACCAGGCCTTGTACGACGCGGCGCACAACGTGTTCCTCGTCGGCGCCGCGGTGTCGGTCGTCGGTGTCCTGGTGCTGCTGATCATGCCGCGCACCGCGGAGCCGCTCGAGTTCGACTGACTCGACGGCGACCGACAGGAGTCAGTCGACGGCGTCCATCGCCCGCCGGATCCGCTTCTCCGACACCGGGTTCGGCGTGCCGAGCTGCTGCGCGAACACGCTGACCCGCAGCTCCTCGAGCATCCAGCGCACCGAGCGGACCGCGTCGTCGTCGCGCCGCTGGGGCCGCAGGCCGGCCAACCACGATTCGTGCTCCCGCTCGACCTGCGCGACGCGCGCCAGCCGCTCGCGGTCGCGGGCCGGAGCGGTCGCCAGCACGTCGAGCCGCCGGGAGTCAGCCCGCAGGTAGCGCTCGACGTCGGCCAGCCGCTCGACGCCGTCATCGCTGACGAAACCCGGCCGCACCAGACGGGCGACGTGCGCCCGCACGTCGAGCAGCGACGGCAGGACGGCGGCGGGCTGGCTCCCGGTCGTGCGTGCCGTCACCTCGCGCGCCAGCCGGAGGATCCGGGCCACCCGGGACACCACGTCGTGCAGCAGGTCCGGGAGCTCGGGCCGCACGTCGTCGCGCACCCGCGCGAACCCGGCTTCGTCGTGCGGCGCCCCGCCGTGTCGGTGCACCAGGTCGTCGATCACCGCAGCGAGGCAGTCCTCGAGCAGCAGCGGCACGGACCCGTGCGGGTTGTCGGCCAGCGCCAGCTTGGTCGCGTTGTCCAGGCGCGCGGCCACGCCGGGCAGTGGCGACGGCAGGCTCAGCAGCAACAGGCGCCGCAGCCCGGCGCGGGAGGCGGCCGCCGCCTCCGCCGGAGTGCCGAGCACGCGCAAGGCGACCGTGCTGCCCTCGTCGACCAGCGCCGGGTAGGCGCGGACGGTCCGGCCGCCGGCAGGGCGCACGACCTCGGGCTCCAGCTCGCCGAACGACCATGACGTCAGGCCGGTCCGCTCGACGTCGGCAGCGGCGGCCGCGACGGTGGCCGCCACCGTGGGCGCCAGGGCTCGGCGTACCGCGGCCAGGTCCTTGCCCTCGGCGGCCACCGACCCGTCCTCGCGCTCGACCCGGAACGTCATCCGCAGGTGGTCCGGGACCCTGGCGAGGTCCCACTCGTCGTGGCGCACCTCCGCACCGGTGGCCCGTGCGAGCTCGGCAGCCAGCGCGTCGGTGAACGGCTCGTCGCGAACGTCGTGGCCGATCCGCGCCAGTGCGGCCGCCGCGCTGTCCGGCGCCGGCACGAAGGCGCGGCGCAGCGACTTCGGCAGCGAGCGGACCAGCGCGGTCGCGAGCTCGCCGCGCAGCCCCGGCACCTGCCAGTCGAAACCCACCGGCCGGACGCGGTTGAGCACCTCGAGGGGGACGTGCACGGTGACGCCGTCGGCCGACGCGCCCGGCTCGAACTGGTAGCTCAGCGGCAGGTTCAGGTCGCCCTGGCCCCAGGTGTCGGGGAATTCGGTCCGGCTGACCACGTCGGCGTCGTCGCGGACCAACATCGCCGGGTCGAAGGTCAGCAGGTCCGGGGCGTCGCGGCGGGCCGTCTTCCACCAGGCGTCGAAGTGCCGCGCGGACACCACGTGGGCCGGGACCCGCTCGTCGTAGAACGCCTCGAGGGTCTCGTCGTCCACCAGGATGTCGCGTCGCCGCGACCGGTGCTCCAGCTCCGAGACGTCCTCGAGCAGCTCGCGGTTGTGGTGGAAGAACCGGTGGTGGGTGCGCCACTCGCCCTGCACCAGGGCGTGCCGGATGAACAGCTCGCGGGAGACCTCGGGGTCGATCCGGCCGTAGGTGACCTTGCGTCCCGCCACGAGAGGTACGCCATAGAGGGTGACCCGCTCGAGCGCCATCGCCGCGCCGTTCTTCGCCGACCAGTGCGGCTCGCTGTAGGTCCGCTTCACCAGGTGCGCTGCGAGCGGCTCGACCCACTCGGGCTCGACCCGGCCGAGGTCGCGGCCCCACAGCCGCGAGGTCTCCACCAGCTCGCCGGCCATCACCCAGCCGGGCGGCTTCTTGAACAGCGCCGACCCCGGCCAGGGCGCGAAGCTGGCGCCGCGCGCACCGGCGTACTCGCGCTTCTCGGGGTCCCACCGGCCGATGTGCGAGAGCAGCCCCGGCAGCAGGGCCGTGTGCACCGGCTGCGGGTCGCTGCCCCGTTCGCTGAGCTCGCCGGTGGTGCTGATCCCGAGAGACTTGGCGACCTGGCGGAGCTGCCCGACCAGGTCCTGCCACTCGCGGATCCGCAGGAAGTGCAAGAACTCGGTGCGGCACAGCCGGCGGAACGCGCTGCCGGACAGCGCCTTCTGCTGCTCCTGCAGGTAGCGCCAGAGGTTGACGTAGCCGAGGAAGTCCGAGCGGTCGTCGGCGAACCGGCGGTGCTTCTCGTCGGCGGCCTGCTGGTGGTCCGGCGGCCGCTCGCGGGGGTCCTGGATCGACAGCGCCGCGGCGATGACGAGGACGTCGGGGAGCACGCCGTTGCGGTCGGCCTCGAGCACCATCCGGCCCAGCCGCGGGTCGACCGGCAGCCGGGCCAGCCGGCGGCCCAGCGGGGTCAGCCGCTTGTGCACGTCGGGCTCGGCCGGGTCGAGGGCACCGAGCTCCTCGAGCAGGGCGACGCCGTCCTTCACCTGCCGGCGGTCAGGCGGCTCGACGAACGGGAACGCCGCGATGTCGCCGAGGCCGAGCGCGGTCATCGCGAGGATGACCGACGCGAGGTTGGTGCGCAGGATCTCGGGCTCGGTGAACTCCTGGCGGGCCTCGAAGTCGGCCTCGGCGTACAGCCGGATGCAGATGCCGTCGGAGGTGCGACCGCACCGGCCGGCCCGCTGGTTGGCGCTCGCCCGGCTGACCGCCTCGATCGGCAGCCGCTGCACCTTGAGCCGATGGCTGTAGCGCGAGACGCGGGCGGTGCCGGGGTCGATGACGTAGCGGATGCCGGGCACGGTCAGCGACGTCTCGGCCACGTTCGTGGCGAGCACCACTCGGCGTACCGCATGGGACGCGAAGACCTTGTGCTGCTCCGCGGCGGACAGCCGCGCATAGAGGGGGAGCACGTCGACCTGCTCGCGCTTGCGGGCCAGGTGCGGCCGCAGGGCCTCGGCGGTGTCACGGATCTCCCGCTCGCCCGAGAAGAACACCAGTATGTCGCCGGGACCTTCGGCCATCAGCTCGTCGACGGCGTCCAGCACCGCGGTCGTCTGGTCGCGGTCCTCGTCGGCCACAAGATCAACGGAAGGGTCCGCAACGCCGTACAACGGCCGGTAGCGCACCTCGACCGGGTACGTACGGCCGCTCACCTCGACGACGGGTGCACCGTCGAAGTGCTCGGCGAACCGGGCGGTGTCGATGGTCGCCGAGGTCACGATCAGCTTGAGGTCGGGACGGCGGGGGAGCAGCTGCTTGAGGTAGCCGAGCAGGAAGTCGATGTTGAGGCTCCGCTCGTGGGCCTCGTCGATGATGATCGTGTCGTAGCGGCGCAGCTCGCGGTCGCGCTGGATCTCGGCGAGCAGGATGCCGTCGGTCATCAGCCGCACCAAGGTGTCGGCTCCGGCCCTGTCGGTGAAGCGCACCGAGTAGCCGACGGCACCGCCCAGCTCGACGCCGAGCTCCTCCGCGATCCGGTCGGCGACGGTCCGGGCGGCCAGCCGGCGGGGCTGGGTGTGCCCGATCAGGCCGGCGACGCCGCGGCCGAGGTCGAGGCAGATCTTGGGCAGCTGGGTGGTCTTGCCGGATCCGGTCTCCCCCGCGACGATCACCACCTGGTGGTCGCGGATCGCCGCCGCGATGTCGTCCCGGCGCTCGGCCACCGGTAGGTCGGGATAGCTGATGGGCAGCAACGCGGCGCGGCCGGCCTCGCGGTGCGCGGTGCGCTCCGGTGAGTCGGTCCTCGAGCGTCGCGCGCGGCCAGCCATCCGGCGGACCACTGTAGGTGGTGGCCGGTTGTCGATGTCGGGCTGCGCCGTTCGTCGGTGGGGTGTCAGAGTCACCTGAGCCGGTCCCGCGGGGGCCGGGGGAGGAGCAGCACCCATGAGCGAGTACCTCATCCTGATCTACGGCGACGAGCAGGCCTACGCGGCGGCCGACGAAGCGGCCCAGATGCAGCTGATGGAGGCCCACAACCGGTTCGCCGAGCAGGTCGTCGAGCTGGGCGCGAAGATGCTCGGCGGCAACGCGCTGCAGGCGACCGGGACGGCCACCAGCGTGCGGAGCGATGTCGTCACCGACGGCCCGTTCGCCGAAACGAAAGAGGCGCTCGGCGGCTACTACCTGATCGATGCGAACGACCTCGACCAGGCACTGGCGGTCGCGAAGCTGTGCCCGGCGCCGTACGGCGGCGTCGAGGTCCGCCCGATCATGAGCTTCCCGGAGGAGTGACCGGAGAGGCCGAGAGCGCTGCCGAGGTCGCGGCCGCGGTCGCCGACGCGCACCGTCGCGAGTGGGGCTACGTGCTCGCCGCGACGGTGCGCGTCGCGGGCAGCATCGACCTGGCCGAGGAGTGCGTGCAGGACGCGTACGGCGCCGCGCTGGACACCTGGCGCCGTCAGGGTGTCCCGCGATCGCCCGGCGCCTGGCTGACGACCACGGCCAGACGGCGGGCCCTGGACGTGCTGCGTCGCGAGCAGACGCTGCGGCGCAAGCTGCCGCTGCTCGCGGAGCCCGGCGTGACCGACGGTCCGGAGGCTGTCGTGGACGAGCTCGACGCGCTCGAGGGCGCCGCCGTGATCGAGGACGAGCGGCTGCGGCTCGTCTTCACGTGTTGCCACCCGGCGCTGGCCCGGGAAGCCCAGGTCGCCCTGACGCTGCGGCTGCTCTGCGGGCTCACGACCGCCGAGATCGCCGGAGCGTTCCTCGTGCCGGAGGCCACGATGGCGGCCCGGGTGACCCGCGCGAAGAAGAAGATCTCCGCGGCCCACATCCCCTACCGGGTGCCGCGCACGACCGAGCTGCCGGAGCGACTGGACGCCGTGCTCACCGTGCTGCACCTGGTGTTCACGACCGGGCACGCGGCGCCGTCCGGCTCCGAGCTCGTGCGGGCCGACCTCGTCGAGCGCGCCCTCGACCTCGGTCGGGTGCTCGCCGCCCTGATGCCCGACGAGACCGAGGTGCGCGGGCTGCTGGCCCTGATGCTCCTGACCGATGCCCGCCGGGGCGCCCGGCTCGACGGCGAGGGCCGTCTCGTGCTCCTCCCCGACCAGGACCGGTCGCTGTGGGACCGGGCCCGGGTCACCGAGGGGCTCACCCTGGTGCAGGACCTGCACCACAGCCAGGTCGGCCGGTTCGGCCTGCAGGCGGCCATCGCGGCGGAGCACGCCGTCGCGCCGTCGTACGACCAGACGCGTTGGTGGCGGGTGGTCGCGCTCTACGACGCGCTGCTGCGCGAGTGGCCGTCCCCCGTCGTGGCGCTCAACCGCGCGGTGGCCCTGGCCGAGGTCGTCGGTCCGGAGGCAGCCCTGACCGAGGTCGACCGTCTCGCGGTCGACGGCCGGCTCGCGGGCTACCGCTACCTGCCGGCCGCCCGGGCTGACCTGCTCCGCCGGCTCGGCCGCGCCACCGAGTCCGGCGCAGCGTACGAGGAGGCGTTGGCCCTCGCCGACAACGATGCCGAGCGGGTCTTCCTGCAGAGCCGGATCGACGAGGTCCGCGGCCGCTGAGAGCTAGCGGGGACCGCGGCTCTTGGGGCGCCGGGGGAGCAGCGCGGTGAGCGCGACCGAGAACACCACGGCGGCGGCCACCTCGACGGTGAACCGGTGCACCTCCTCGTCCTGGATCCGCGCGTGCACCGCGTCGAACCACCGCGGGAACGGCGAGCGGCCGAAGAACTGGCGCGACGGCTTGTCGAGGTCGGGCAGGCACGCGCCGGTGATGCCGGCCAGCACGGGGAGCAACCGGTCCCGGGGGGTGGCCCGGGCGATGACCGCGATCGCGGCCAGCCCGAGCAGGCCGTCCGGGACGGCCACCTTCATCAGGTGCTCGTCGTCGACGCCGAAGTGCGGCAGCCCGTCCAGCACGAAGTGGGACAGGAACCCCAGGGACACGGCCTGCCCCACATCCGGAGCGACGGCACCGAGCACGGCTCCGGACAGGACGTGGTTGGTGATGAGCACCCTCCGAGGGTGCCAGACGCTGGAACGGTTGCGACCGCCGTCAGCAGGCGGCGCGGCAGGGGTACATGTACCAGCCCCGCAGGTTCCCGCGCGGGTCGAACAGGTACGCCCCGTCGGACATCCACTGCCGGCCGCCGGTGACGTTGGCGAAGATCGGGATGTCGAGCCCCCAGTACAGGGTGTCGGCGTCGTCGTTGCCGTGTCCGACGTGCAGCCGCACGTGCTCCCCGGGTGCGACCGAGGTCCCGGCAGGGAACGTGTAGCCGTGCGCCTTGTCGCCGCGGTACGCCGAGTCGCGCACCCACCAGCCGCCGAGCGACACGACGTCTGCCCCGTTGTTGGTGACGTCGACCCACTCGCCGTTGACGTTGGCCGAGTCGTTGCCGTCGGCGTCCCAGTTGACGTCGACCTGCAACGGGTCCGCGGCCGCCGGGCCGATGCCACAGTGCTGCGGGGCTCCCCACATGCCGACGTGGTTGGCGGCGGCGGTCTGGGCGCGACGCATGTAGTCCAGGTTGTGGCTGTACTCGTCCGGCAGTGGGTCGGGCAGCGCCAGCCCGGCGTCCAGCTGCATCGCGCCGGTGTCGGTCCAGACCCCGTTGACGCGCACCGCGACCGAGCGGCGCAGCCGGACGTTGCGGCTGGAGTGGCTGGTGGCGTGCAGCGCGGTCAGCTGCACGCGCTTCCCCGCCACGATGCGGTGCAGGTTCTTGGCGGCGTCGACGCCCCAGCACTCGCCGCGCAGCTTGGACAGGGTGTGGCTGTAGACGTGCAGCTCCATCGCCTGGATCCCGATGTACCTGATCCGGACCGGCCGGCTGGTGCCGTCACCGGCGATGTCGACGTCGATCGTGTCGCCGTCGTCGACGAAGACGACCTTGCCGTACTGCACGTCCGAGGAGGCAGAGGCCGGACCGGCGCTGCTCACCACGACGGGCGCGATCAGCGCCGCAGCGGCGGCGAGCATCGCCGTCAGCGTGCGCAGGGGGCGCGTCCTCGGGCCCGGGGTGGGTCGGTTCGTCATGGTCGGGCATGCTCCGTACGGTCTGCGGGGGTTTCGACCTCGGCGGTCACCTACTGTGACTGTCGGTACGTCACGAGACGGTCTTGAGAGGGCCAAGTGGGCGTCTAGTCAGCCGCGCTGCCTGGCCGGTGGTGCCCGGTGAGATCGTGCGGGACGCCGTCGGGGTCGGCGTGCACCAGCGCCGCGTGCAGCCGCGGCACGTCGTGCAGCAGGCGGTGCTCGGTCGCCTCGGCCACCCGGTGCGCCGCCACCAGCGACAGGTCGTCGGCCACCACGATCTCCAGCTCGGCGCGCAGCCGGTGCCCGATCCAGCGCAACCGGACGTCCCCGACGTCCCAGACGCCCTCGGTGCCCCGGGCGGTTCGCTCCACCAGGTCGACGAGCTCCGGGTCCACCGCGTCCATCAGCCGCCGGTAGACGTCGCGGGCGGCGTCGCGCAGCACGGCGAGCACCGCGAGCACGATGAGCAGGCCGACCACCGGGTCGGCGCGGGCCAAACCGGCCCACGCGCCCAGTGCGCTGACGACGACGGCCAGTGAGGTGAACCCGTCGGTGCGGGCGTGCAGTCCGTCCGCGACCAGCGCCGCCGAGCCGATGTCGCGGCCGACCGAGATGCGGTAGCGCGCCACCGCCTCGTTCCCGATGAACCCGATGGCGCCGGCCAGGGCCAGCAGCCCGAGGTGGTCCAGGTCCTGCGGGTGCGCGAGCCGGCGTACCGCTTCAACCGCTGCCAGCACCGCTGACGCCGCGATGACGACGACCACGACGATCCCGGCCAGGTCCTCGGACCGCCCGTAGCCGTAGGTGTATCGGCGGGTCGGCGCCCGGCGGCCCAGGGTGAAGGCGACGGCGATCGGGACGGCGGTCAGCGCGTCCGCGCCGTTGTGGATCGTGTCGACGAGCAGCGCCACCGAGCCGCTCACGAGGAAGACCAGCGCCTGCAGGACCGCGGTCGCGGTCAGCCCGAGGAACGAGATCAGCAGCGCCCGGGTGCCGCGGCGGCTGGCCTCGAGCTCGGGGTCCACGGCCAGCGCCGCGTCGTGGCTGTGCGGAGTGACCAGGTGGCGCAGGCGACCGACCAGCCCCTGAGGTGGGCCGTGCTCGTGGTCGTCGTGCTCGTGGTCGTCGTGCTCGTGGTCGTCGTGTTCGTGCTCGTCGGGTGGGTGCTCGTCGTGGTGGTGCGCATGACCCTCGTGCCCGTGGTGGTCGGTCACGAGGCGGGCCCGGCGTCGCGCGCTGCCATGGTCCGGCACGATACGGCGGGTGCGGACCTTCGTCGCGCTGGGCGACTCCTTCACCGAGGGGCTCGAGGACGAGCTCGGCCCGGACGGCCGGCACCTCGGCTGGGCGGACCGGGTGGCCGCGGCCCTGGCGAGCGCCGAGGGTGGCCTGCGCTACGCCAACCTCGCGGTGCGCGGTCGCCTGCTCGACCAGGTCGTCGACGAGCAGGTGCCCGCCGCCCTCGCGCTGGCTCCCGACCTCGTCTCCTTCCACGCCGGGCCCAACGACGTGCTGCGGCCCGGGCGGGACGTCGATGCCGTCGTGCGCCGGTACGCCGACGCGGTGAGCGCCCTCGACGGCGCCGGCGTGCAGCTGCTCCTCTTCACGGTGATCGAACGCGCCGGCGGCACCGGCCGCACGGCCGCCCGACTGGCGGCCCGCTTCGCGCGGTTCAACGACGGGGTCCGCGGCGCCGCGGCACGGACCGGTGCGGTCGTCGTCGACGTCGGCTCCGAGCCGGCGCTGCAGGACCGCCGGCTCTGGCACGAGGACCGCCTGCACCTGGCTCCGGCGGGGCACGCGCGGGTGGCCGCCGCGGTGCTCGAGGCGCTCGGCGTCACCGATCCTGCGCTGCTCGGCGGCGAGCCCGGCTGGTGGCGCGCGCCGCTGCCGCCGGGGGCACGAGTCAGCCGGCGCGCGGACGTCGTCGCCGACGTCCGCTGGGTGCGCCGCTACCTCACGCCCTGGGTGGTGCGCCGATTGCGGGGTGTGTCCAGCGGCGACGGCCTGGCTGCCAAGCACCTCGAGCTCGTCGAGCTCCAGCCGGCGCCGCGGGACGAGGGCTCAGCGGGCGCCTGACGCGATCCGCTGCTGGTAAATCCGCAACGCGAGCACCCGGGTGGCCGCTTCGGCCAGCCGGCTCGCGGGCAACCGGCCCGTGCGAACCGCCTGCACCACGCCGTGTCGAGCGCGGCCGGGGTACGGCGAGTTGAGCACCAGGTCGTCCCCCGCGATCAGCGAACGGACCGCCCCCTCGGAGGAGTTGAACGGACCGTTGATCGGCCCCATGCCTTGCGAGTCGGTCACGGCAACGCCCTGGAACCCGAGGGTGTGCCGGAGCAGCCCGGTGACGACGCCCTCGCTGATCGAGCCGGGGACGCCCGGGTCGATCGCGTCGACGCCGAGGTGCGCCGTCATCACGACCGGCGCGCCCGCCGCGATCGCCGCGCGGAAGGTCACCAGATCGCTGCGCTGCAGCTGGCCGAGCGACTTGTGTTGCTCCGGCAGCGCGTGGTGGCTGTCGCCACTCACCGACCCCAGGCCGGGGAAGTGCTTGATCACCGGGATCACGCCGGCCCGCAGGTAGGCCTTCAGGGTGGTGGTGACCATCTGCGCGGCGACCCTCCGGTCCGGCGAGTAGGTCCGCGAGCCCATCACCGACACACCGGTGGGGTCGACGTCCGCGACCGGAGCCATGACCATCGTGACGCCGAGCCGGCGCAGGGTGCGTCCGTTGTCGAGCGCCACCTGCCGCGCGTACGCCGGGTCGTCGCGCTGGCCCACCGACTCCGCGGACGGCACCAGAGCCACGCCGTTCTTCAGCCGTTGCACGACGCCGCCCTCCTGGTCGATGGAGATCAGCAATGGCAACCCGTCGGGTCCGTCGCCCACCTGGTGCAGCTCGTCGGTCAGGCGGTGCACCTGATCGGCGTCCGCGATGACCTCCGGGCGCAGGAAGACACCACCGAAGTGGTGCGCGCTCAGCGCCTCGTCGGCCGTGTCGACGCCGTGCATCTGCTGGTTGCGCAGCGCCTCGGCCGCGCTCGGGTGCTCGGCGTCGTACCCCCAGAAGCCCGGCATCAGCACCGTGCTGGCCTGCTGCTCGAGGGACAGGCCGGCGACCAGGGTCCGGGCCCGCGCCAGCTCGCCCTCGGTCGGCCCCCACCCGGTCGGGGTGGCCGGGTCGATGCTCGGTGACGGAGCGCTGCCGGACGTCACCGGGGTCGCCGAACCGCCTGCGGCAGGTACCGGCTCGGAGCCCGCCGAGCAGCCGGTCACGAGCGTGACGAGCAGCGCCGTGGCGACGAGCCCGGCGCGCGGGTGAATGGGATTCATCGCGGTCCACTGTGTCACCCGACCTACGCTGGGCCGGTGCCCGACCCGCTGGCGCCCCGACCGCTCACCGAGCCGCACCCGAGCCGCCTGCCCCGCACCGCACCGGGTCGCGACGCCGCGCTCGCGGCCCACGCAGCTGCCCTCGACGCCGGCGAGGCCGGCTACCCCGACCCGACCAGCGGGCTGTTCGTCCTCACGGCGCGCTTCCTGGCCGACCGCGGGACGTGTTGCGGCCGCGGCTGCCGGCACTGCCCGTACGTCGACGACTGAACCGGTCCTCTCAGCCGTCCACATGCTGGACAGGGATCCGGGGTGATGTGGATGACTCGGTGGATGAACCGGTGGACAACTGGTGGCGACCGGGGGACAACCCGGGGTTGGCCTGTGGACCGACCTGTGGATGCAAGAACTCGTCGAATTCGTGGTCCCAAAGCCCTTGTCGGGCTGTCGCTGCGACCACTACAACTTGCGATGTCGCCGGGAACGGGGACCGGTCCGGAGGGTGACTTTCGGAACGTGGCGGGACGCGGGAGACCGCGATCCGACACGGGTTCTCGAGATCGGTGATGGGTTCCGAGACGTGGACTGGCGAGCAATCTCCGGTCGACGAGCAGGGCCCGTCCCGCGACGGTGCGCCCCGAGCAATCGGGGTGTGACGAGGCGGGGCAGTCCCGCGCTGGCGGGCCCCGAGTGATCGGGGCAGAGTCGGCGGGACACCCGCTCCGCACAGGAGCCGGAGCCGAGCGATCGGCACCGGAGGGCCATGCGGGGCACCCGTTCCGCGCAGGACCGGGACCCGAGCAATCGGGACCAGGACCCCACGCGGGGCAGTTCGTCGAAGGACGCGCGACCGAGCGATCGGCCGGGTGAGACCGCGGCGGACAGTCCACGGAGGACCGGGACCCGAGCGATCGGGACCCGGGAACTTCGGGACAACCGTTCCGCGACAGACAGGCCACGAGCAATCGAGGTCTGCGCGATGTGGAGCAGTCCGGTGCAGCCGGCCGGTGGCGAGCAATCGCTGCTTGGCAGGGCGCGCAGGACCGGCGAGGCCCCTCCAGCTCATGCATGGAGGGGCTTTCGTCGTTCCCGGGGTGTCTCGCCGTCTCTGCGGACCGTTGTCAGCCTGCTCACAGGAAACGCCCAGCCACCCCGGGCACCGTGAACGACATGACCGCCGGCCTGCACCCGACGACCGCTCCGTCGCAGGCCCACGAGTCCGCACCGCGTACCCCGGGCGCCGGGACCCCGAACGGGAACGGGCCGCTCGTCCTCGTGCTGGTCGGCCTGGCGATCGTGGTCGCCCTCTGGGTCGACAACCACGGCCTCGGCCAGCTCGGCGCCGGGGCAGGCACCGCCGCCGGCTCACTGGGCCGGCTGACCGGTCTGCTCGCCGCGGACCTGCTGCTCGTCCAGGTCCTGGCGATGGCGCGCATCCCGTGGGTCGAACGGCGCTACGGCCAGGACCGCCTGGCGCGCTGGCACCGGGTGCTGGGCTTCAGCTCGGTGACCCTGATGCTCGGCCACGTCGTGCTCATCACCCTGGGCTACGCGGCGCAGGCACGCACCGGCGTGCTCGCCGAGCTCTGGGACCTGCTCGTCAGCTACCCCGGAATGCTGCTGGCCGCCGCGGGCACCGTGCTGCTCGTCATGGTCGCCGTCACCTCGGTGCGGGCCGCCCGGCGCCGGCTGCGCTACGAGTCGTGGCACCTGCTGCACCTCTACGCCTACCTCGGGGTGGGGCTGGCGCTGCCGCACGAGGTCTGGACCGGCTCGGACTTCATCGCCTCGCCCTTGGCCCGGACCTACTGGTGGAGCCTGTACGCCGCCGCACTGGTCGCGATCGTCACGTCCCGGCTGGGGCTCCCCCTCGTGCTCAACCTGCGACACCGCCTGGTCGTCGCCCGGGTCGTACCCGAGGCCCCCGGCGTCGTGTCCGTCCACCTGTCCGGGCGCAAGCTGCACCGCTTGCCGACCGTGGCCGGCCAGTTCTTCGTCTTCCGCTTCCTCGACGGCGTGGGCTGGACGCGGGGAAACCCCTACTCGCTGTCGGCCCGCCCGCACCCCTCGATGCTGCGGATCACCGTCAAGGACCTCGGCGACGGCAGCCGGCGCCTCGCCGAGCTGCGGCCGGGCACCAGGGTCCTTGTCGAGGGACCGTACGGAGCCCTGACCGCCGCTCGGCGGACCCGCCACCGCGCGACGCTGCTCGCGAGCGGCATCGGGATCACGCCGTTGCGCGCCCTGGCCGAGGAGATGCCACCGGGCACCACGCTGGTCTACCGGGCGCGGTCCGAGGCCGACCTCGTGCACCGCAGCGAGCTGGAGTCCCTCGCGACCCACCGGGGCCTACGCCTCGTCTACCTGCTGGGGCCCCGGGCCCGCCCCGGCTCATGGCTGCCGGGGGAGTGGGCACACGTCGGCGAAGCCGCCGCGCTGCGCCACCTCGTGCCCGACATCGCACGCAACGACGTCTTCGTCTGTGGTCCCGACGCCTGGGCCGATGCGGTGCGCAGCGCGCTGTCCGCGGCGGGCGTCCCGGGACAACAGGTCCACGTCGAGCGTTTCGCCTACTAACGAGCCAGAGGAGGACAGCGGTGCGCAGGATCGTGGTCGCCCTCGTGGGGACCGTTGCTGGGCTGCTGATGCTGTTCAGCTACCACACGTCCCTGGCCGGAGCCGGCTCCGTGACGACCGCGCCGGCCCTCGGAGCGCGGTCGACGACCGTACCGGGATCGACCAGCCGCTCGGCCACCACCGGCGGGTCCAGCTCCGGCGGGTCGAGCACCAGCGGGTCCACCACCGGCGGGTCGAAGTCGGTGACCGGGAGCGTGGCCCAGACCCAGTGGGGCCCGGTGCAGGTGCGGCTCACCGTGACGGCGGGAAAGATCACCGCCGCCGAGGCCGTGCAGTACCCGAACGGCAACGGACGCGACCAGCAGATCAACTCCTACGCGCTGCCGGTCCTGGCCCGCGAGGTGCTCGCCGCGCAGAGCGGCCACATCGACCTGGTCAGCGGCGCCACCGTCACCAGCGACGGCTACGTGACGTCCCTGCAGTCCGCGATCGACAAGGCCCACCTGTGACCGCCGAGGCCGCCCCGCGGCGGGCCTGGGTGGAGCAGGTCATGGGGATGCCGGTGAGCATCCACCTGCGCGGTCGGCTCGGCAGCAGCGCTGACGCCGAGGGACGCGTCGAGGCGGCGTACGACGAGCTGCGCGCCGTCGACGTGCTGTTCTCGCCGTACCGCGAGGACAGCCAGGTGTGCCGCATCGACCGCGGCGAGCTGGCGGTCCGCGACGCGCACCCGCTGGTCGCTGAGGTCGTCGAGCTCGCCCGCACCGCACGTGTCCTGACCGGCGGGTCCTTCGACGCATGGCGCCCCGGCGGGGACGGGTTGACGCACTTCGACCCGACCGGCCTGGTCAAGGGCTGGGCGGTCCAGCGCGCCGCCGAGCACCTGGCGGCCGGGCTCGGCTGCGACGTCAGCGTCACCGCCGGTGGCGACATCGCCCTGCGGCCGGGCCTGGACCCGGGACCGTGGCGGATCGGCATCGAGGACCCGCGCGACCCAGCCCGGGTGCTGGCCGTCGTACCCGTGCTGTCCGGCGGCGTCGCGACGTCGGGGACCGCCCACCGCGGCCGGCACCTGGTGGACCCCGCGACCGGCCGGGCCGCGGGCGACGAGCTGCTGTCGGTGACGGTTGTCGGGCCGTCGCTGATCTGGGCCGACGTCCTGGCCACCGCCGCCTTCGTCCGCGGCGCCGCCGGCCTGGACCTCGTCGAGTCGGTGGTCGGCTACGAAGCTCTGGTGGTCGACCCGGACGGATACCGGACGACCAGCGGCCTCACGCCTCAGACCCGCACGACTGACATGTCGGCGTAGCGGTCGCCGACCGCCACGCCCTTGGGCGCCACCTCGTCGATCTGCCGCAGGTCCTCCGCGGTGAGCTCGACGTGGGCCGCGCCGAGGTTCTCCTCCAGGTAGGCGACTCGCTTGGTGCCGGGGATGGGTACGACGTCGTCGCCTTGCGCGAGCACCCACGCGATCGCCAGCTGCCCGGGCGTGACCCCCTTCTCGGCGGCGAGCGCCGTGACCTTGTCGACCAGCTCGAGGTTCCGATCGAAGTTGTCGCCCTGGAACCGCGGGTTGACCCGGCGGAAGTCGTCCTCGGCAAGGTCGTCGACGCTGCGGATCTGGCCGGACAGGAACCCGCGCCCGAGCGGGGAGTAGGCGACGAAGCCGATACCGAGCTCGCGGACCGTCGCCAGCACGCCGTCGTCCTCGACGTCGCGGGTCCACAGCGACCACTCGGTCTGCACCGCGGTGACCGGGTGCACGGCGTGCGCGCGCCGGATGGTCTCGGGGGCTGCCTCCGAGATGCCCAGATGGCGGACCTTCCCGGCCGCGACCAGCTCGGCCAGCGCGCCCCAGGTCTCCTCGACGGGCGTGCTGCGGTCCACGCGGTGCTGGTAGTAGAGGTCGATGTGGTCGACGCCGAGCCGCTCGAGGGAGGCGTCGACCGCCTGCCGGACGTACTCCGGCCGCCCGTTCACGCCGCCCCGGCTGCCGTCCTCCCGGCGGACGTTGCCGAACTTGGTGGCCAGGACGACCTCGTCCCGGCGGCCGGCGATCGCCGTGCCGACGAGGCGCTCGTTGGTGAACGGGCCGTACATGTCCGCGGTGTCGAGCAGGGTGACGCCCAGGTCGAGGGCCCGGTGGATGGTCGCGGTCGAGGTGTCGTCGTCGGTGGCGCCGTAGAACTCGCTCATGCCCATGCAGCCGAGGCCGAGCTCGGAGACCTGCAGGCCTCCATCGGGCTGTCCGGTTCCGAGGGTGCGTGTCGTCAGAGTCGTCATGACCTCCTGCCTACCCGACGTACGCTCGTCATCCCAGCTCACAGCGACCTCACAGGGAGTGTGCAGGTGCCGACCAGTCCGGTCCCGCACGATCGCGCCATGAGCGCGACGACCCAGGGACGGATCGTGACCAGCAACACCAGCAACACCAGCAACGACGGGCGGACAGGTGACCGGGTCGCCGAGGCGCGGCTGCTCGTCGTCGACGACGAGCCGAACATCCTCGAGCTGCTGGCGACCAGCCTGCGCTTCGCCGGCTTCGAGGTGGCCACCGCGGCGAACGGGCGCGACGCCCTCGCCGAGGCACGCCGGCTCCGGCCGGACCTGGTCGTGCTGGACGTGATGATGCCGGACATGGACGGCTTCGCGGTCGTCCGCCGGATGCGCGGTGAGGGCTCGACGGCGCCGGTGCTCTTCCTGACCGCCCGCGACGCCACCGAGGACAAGGTCACCGGGCTGACCGTCGGCGGGGACGACTACGTCACCAAGCCGTTCAGCCTCGAGGAGATCGTCGCCCGGATCCGCGCCGTCCTCCGGCGTACGTCGGGCAGCGCCGCCGCCGGCGCCGAGCCGTCCCGGCTCGCGTTCGCCGACATCGAGCTGGACGACGACACCCACGAGGTGTGGAAGTCGGGCGAGCTCGTCCCGTTGTCGCCGACCGAGTTCAAGCTGCTGCGCTACTTCATGCAGAACGCCGGCCGGGTGCTGTCCAAGGCCCAGATCCTCGACCACGTCTGGCACTACGACTTCGGCGGCGAGGCCAACGTCGTCGAGTCCTACGTCTCCTACCTGCGCCGCAAGGTCGACACCACCGAGCCACGGCTGCTGCACACGCTGCGCGGCGTCGGCTACGTCCTGCGGGTCCCACGCGGGTGAGCCGTAACCCGGCACGGTCCCTGCTCGCGCGCACCCCGCTGCGAGTCCAGCTCGTGGTTGCAGTGGTGTTGCTCGCCGCGATCGGCCTGACGGCCACGGGCCTGTTGGTGACGACGCAGATCCGGGGGTACCTCGTGGGGCAGGTGGACAAGGATCTCCAGCAACTCGCCCAGCGACCGCCCCCAAACCAGGGCAACGGCGGGCCCGACGGATCCGACGGGTCGGCTCCCTTCGAGACGAGCCGCGACGAGTACTACGCGATCGCCACGACGTCGGGCAAGGTCATCCCGGGCAACGTGCAGTCGACGAACAAGGCTGATCCTCCGGCTCTGAGCCCAGGCCAGATCCGGTCAGCCGCGGGTCACGGCCCCTTCACCGTTCCCGCGGACGGTCGAGGCGCCTCCTGGCGGGTGGTCGTCCGGCTGACCCAGGCACACGCGCCGGGTTCCCCGGTAGTCGTCCCCGTGCTCTACGTCCGGGCCGTGTCGCTCGCAGACGTTGTGAACACGACGCATCGGCTGGTG
>DASYEF010000190.1:0-3486 GCA_036499185.1 Actinomycetes bacterium
GGATCCTCGGCGTACGCTCTTGGGCTGCCAAACACGCACGCGCTCTACCTTCTCGATCTTGGCCGCGAGATCCGCCAATATGGCGAAACGGCCAAGGCGGACGTTGGTTCGGTGACTGACCGTCCGAAAAGCGACCCGAATCGGACATTTCTTGAGGGTCGGCGGATGGCGTATGTCGAGGTGCTGTCGCTCATGCAGCAACAAGCGGTCGCGTTCGACCTGCCCCTCCGCGATCTCGGGCTAGAAGGATTCGACGCGGAGCGAGACTTGCTCTAGGGAAAGGTCGGTCAGCTGAGCCCAGCGTTGTTACGTCAGAAGGAGGCTACGACTCGAGTGCGAGCAGGTCGTCGACGGTCTCCCGGCGCAGGAGCACCCGGGTGCCCGCCTCGGTGACGGAGACGACCGGGGGCCGTGGCACATGGTTGTACGTCGAGGCCATCGACCGGCAGTAGGCGCCGGTAGCGGCGACGGCGAGCAGGTCGCCGGGTACCACGTCCGACGGGAGCCACGCGTCCTTGACCACGATGTCGCCGCTCTCGCAGTGCTTGCCGACCACCCGGGCCAGCATCGGCGGCGCCGACGACGCGCGGTTGGCGAGCACCACGGTGTAGTCCGCGTCGTAGAGCGCCGTCCGGATGTTGTCGCTCATCCCCCCGTCGACCGACACGAAGGTGCGCAGACCCTCGACCGGCTTGACGGTCCCTACCTGGTACGCCGTGACCGTGCCCGGCCCGGCGATGGCCCGGCCCGGCTCGACCGCGATCGACGGGACCGGCAGGCGGTGTGCCGTGCACTCCGCCGACACGATCGCACGCAACGAGGCCGCGATCTCGGCGACGTCGGTGGGGTCGTCCTCGGCGGTGTAGGCGATGCCGAGGCCACCGCCGAGGTTCAGCCCGCCGAGCGTGACGCCCAGCTCGTCGCGGACCTGCGCGAGCAGCCCGACGACGCGGTGCGCAGCAACCTCGAAGCCGCCGGCGTCGAAGATCTGCGAGCCGATGTGGGAGTGCAGCCCGACCAGCTCGAGGCCGGCGGCGTCGTGCACTCGGCGTACCGCTGCCATCGCGTCGCCACCGGCGAGCGAGAACCCGAACTTCTGGTCCTCGTGCGCTGTGGCGATGAACTCGTGGGTGTGTGCCTCGACCCCGACGGTCACCCGCACGAGAACGCGCTGCCGCACGCCGCGCTCGACGCACATCTCGTCGAGCCGGTCGATCTCGGTGGCCGAGTCGACGACGACGAGGCCGACGCCGGCGTCCAGCGCGGCGGCCAGCTCCGCCACCGACTTGTTGTTGCCGTGCAGCAGCATCCGCTCCCCCGGGAAGCCGGCGCGTACGGCGACGGCGAGCTCCCCTCCGGTGCACACGTCGAGCCCGAGCCCCTCCTCCTCGACCCAGCGTGCGACGGCGGTGCAGAGGAATGCCTTACCGGCGTAGAAGACCTGGCCGCCGCCGAAGGCGTCGCGGTAGGACCGGCACCGGCCGCGCAGGTCGGCCTCGTCGAGGAGGAAGGCCGGCGTGCCGTGCTGGGCGACGAGCTCCCGGACGTCGTGCCCACGCAGCACGAGGTGACCGGCCGGGTCGCGGCTCAGGCCCTGGGGCCAGACGTCGAGGTCGAGGACGTCGAGGTGCTCGGGCGGCCCCCCGTGCAGGTGCTCATGGGCGAGCTCACCGGATCGGGGTCCGGCGGGATGGGCGCGCACCCGTCGAGGCTAGTGAGAAGTCCAGCCGGCGCGGAACGTGATCCGCGTGCCGGGACGAGCCTGCGCGGCGGCGTCGGTCGTTTCGTCAGGTACGACGGCGATGACCGGGTAGCCACCGGTGACCGGGTGGTCGGCAAGGAACAGCACCGGCTGCCCCGTCGGCGGCACCTGCAGGGCGCCGCGGACGAGGCCCTCGCTGGCCAGCTCGCCTCCGCCGCTCCGGACGACCGGCTGGCCCGCGAGGCGCAGCGCGATCCGGTTGCTGTCGGGCAGCACCGCGTACGCCGATCCGACCAGCCGGTCGAGCGCCCCCTGGCCGAACCAATCGAGCCGCGGGCCAGGCAGCAGCGGCAGGACCAGGTCGTGGGAGGTGGCCGTCCCGGTCCCCACCGAGGCCGACGACCGCACCAGCGCGCCGACCGGCAGCACGTCGCCGCGAGCGAGGGGCGCGGGGCCGAGCCCCGACAGCAGGTCGGTGGACCGCGAGCCGAGGACGGGTTCGACGTCGACCCCGCCGCGGACGGCGAGATACGTACGGACGCCGACGCTGGGCCGCCCGAGCCGCAGCGTCGCCCCGTCGCCGAGCAACATGCCGTCGCCCGCGACCGGCGCGCCCTCGACGGTGGACGCGACCTCGGCTCCGGCGAGCGCCACCTCGCAGTCACCCCGCGCACGCAGCACGAGCCCACCGAAGGTGACCTCCAGGACGGCAGCTTCGACCGGGTTGCCCACCAGCGCGTTGGCGCGCCGGGCCGACGCCCGGTCGGCCGCGCCGGACGGGCTCACGCCGAGCGAGCCGAGCCCAGGCCGGCCGAGGTCCTGCACCGTGGTCAGCGGGCCGGGATCGACTACTTCCAGCGAGACGTGAGTCACGGCGGCGCCTCAGACCGCACCGCTTCGAACCGCACCGTGGCGCCGGGCACGAGCAGCGCCGGCGGCTCCCGCTGGAGGTCCCAGACCCGCAGGTCGGTGTGGCCGAGCAGCTGCCAGCCGCCCGGGCTGGCGCCGGGGTAGACCCCGGAGTAGCGCCCGGCCACGGCGACCGAGCCCGCCGGCACCCGCGTGCGCGGGTCGGTCCGGCGCGGCACCTCCGGCCAGTCGCCGTCCGGCACGAGGTAGCCGAAGCCCGGGGCGAAGCCCACGAATGCCACCCGCCAGGTGAGCCGCTGATGCCAGGCAACGAGGTCGGGCACCGGCAGGCCCAGCGCGGCCGCGATCTCCGCGAGGTCGGCCCCGTCGTAGACGACCGGCACGGTCACCAGCGGTCCGTCCGTACGCCGGTCCCCGGTGACCTCGCGGCGCGCCAGGGCGGCGCGCACCTCGCCGGCCGACGTGACCGCGGGGTCGAACCGCACGAGGACGGTCCGCTCCCCCGGTACGACGTCGACGGTGCCGGGGGGTCGACGGTCGCGCAGGTCGGCGTGCAGGGCGAGGGCGTCGTCGACGTCCGCGACCTCGGCGAGCACCGCCGCATCGCCGTACGGCAGAAGGCGCACGCGGCTCACCGCAGCCGCACGAAGGGCGCCAGCTCGACACCGGCCGCCATCAGCGCCGAGCGGACGGCGTGCGCCAGAGACACCGCGCCCGGGGTGTCCCCGTGCAGGCAGATCGAGTCCGGGTCGACCCGCAGCACGGTGCCGTCGACCGCGACGACCTCGCCGGCGGTGGCGAGCCGCACGCAGCGCTGCACAACGGTTCTCAGGTCGGCCAGCACGGCGCCGGGCTCGGCGCGCGGCACGAGGGTGCCGTCGGCGGCGTACCCACGGTCGGCGAAGGCTTCGCGC
>DASYEF010000191.1:0-8736 GCA_036499185.1 Actinomycetes bacterium
GCGAGACCGCCGACGACGAGAGCGACAGCACGCCGACTCCGGCGGCCACCGACCCGGCCAGCACCGCGGTCGTGTTCGACCAGGCCGCCTGCGACGCCGCGACCAACCACGGCGCCTACGTCTCGTTCGTCGCCCATGCGACGCAGGGCCTGCCCGACCACGGCGCGCTGGTGAGCGCCGCGGCTCAGTCCGACTGCGGCAAGGTCGCCCCGGTGCCGACCACCACCGCGACCGCACCGACCGACACCGCGTCGGCGGACAGCGCGGCGACCGACACCACCTCGGCCCCGGTGACCCACGGCAAGAGCGGCGCGCACGGCAAGAGCAGCCACCTCACGACCGCAACCCACGGTCGCTCGGGCGCCGCCCATCTCGCCCACGGACACGGCAAGGGGCACGGCAAGGGGCACGGTCACTGACCCCGGCCTGAAACCGCTAGGTCGACGCGCCCGGCTCACCGCGGGGGGTGCCGTCGGTCCCGCGTCGCGCCGCGTTCCACTCCCGCATCCGCTTCGGGTACCCGACCACCGCCGCGTCGTAGGACGGGACGCCCAACCGGTTGGCGAGCTCGTGGGCCGCGGCGGCGTCTCGGACCCGGCGGCGGGTCCACTCGCCGGAGCCCGCGACCAGCATCACGGTCGTGGCGGTCACCGCGGTCGGAGGCTCGACGAACGCCTCGACGCCCGCATGGGAGCGCGCGAACGCGACGAGGTGCGCCGTGTCGGCGCCGTCCGCCTGCCGTGCGGTGCCGGGACGGGTCCGGCGTCCGAACAGTCGCACGGGCCCTCCTCGTCTCGGGCCGGCGTCGTGCCGGCGGGGTACTGGTGCGTGCTTCGGACCTGACGTGCTCGCAACGCTAGGGCACCAGCCCCGGGTTCCCGGGGAGTTCCGGCCAGTCGCCCCCAGGCGCGCCCACCCGCTTGCCCGCGCGCCTGTTCCCGGTGACAGGATGAGCCGGACAGAAGGGGTCGGTACGCCGATCCCTGGTGCTGACAACGATGCAGCGAGGAGCGTCCGTGGCGGACACCCGGGAGGTCGCCGACCCGTCCGACGAGACCACCCGCGACACCTACGACGTGGTCGTCCTCGGTGGCGGCAGCGGCGGCTACGCCTGCGCCCTGCGGGCGGCGCAGCTCGGCCTGTCCGTCGTGCTCGTCGAGAAGGGCGAGCTGGGGGGCACCTGCCTGCACCGCGGCTGCATCCCCACCAAGGCGCTGCTGCACGCCGCCGAGATCGCCGACAGCTCCCGGGAGAGCGCCAAGTTCGGCGTACGCACGACGTTCGAGGGCATCGACATGCCGGCCGTCAACCAGTACAAGGACGGCGTGGTCGCCCGCCTGCACAAGGGCCTCCAGGGGCTGGTGAAGAGCCGGAAGATCACCTACATCGAGGGGATCGGCCGGCTCGTCAGCCCCACCGCGGTCGAGGTCGACGGTGTGCGTTACGAGGGGCGCCACCTCGTGCTCGCCACCGGGTCCGTGGCGAAGAGCCTGCCCGGCCTGGAGCTGGACGGCGACCTCGTCCTGAGCAGCGACCACGCCCTGCGCCTCGAGTCGGTGCCGGCCTCGGTCGTGGTGCTCGGCGGCGGAGTGATCGGCTGCGAGTTCGCGAGCGTGTGGCGCTCGTTCGGAGCGGAGGTGACCATCGTCGAGGCCCTCCCCCACCTGGTCCCGCTCGAGGACGAGGCCTCGTCCAAGGCCCTGGAGCGCGCCTTCCGCAAGCGGGGCATCCGCTTCGAGCTGGGCGCGCGGTTCGCCGGGGTGGAGCGGCTCGAGAAGGGTGTCCGGGTCTCGCTGGAGAACGGTGCCACGATCGAGGCCGACCTGCTGCTGGTGGCGGTCGGGCGCGGCCCGGTCTCCCAGGAGCTGGGCTACGAGCAGGTCGGAGTCGAGATGGAGCGCGGGTTCGTCAAGGTCGACGAGCTCTGCCAGACCAGCGTGTCGACCATCTCGGCGGTCGGCGACCTCGTGCCGACACTGCAGCTGGCCCACGTCGGGTTCGGTGAGGGGATGCTCGTCGCCGAGCGGCTGGCCGGGCTGGAGCCGCGGCCGATCGACTACGACGGCGTACCGCGCGTGACCTACTCCGACCCCGAGGTGGCCTCCGTCGGCCTCACCGAGGCCACCGCTCGAGAGCGCTACGGCGACGACGCGATCGAGACCGTCACCTACGACCTGGCCGCCAACGGCAAGAGCCAGATCCTCAAGACGGCCGGCTTCGTCAAGCTGGTGCGCGAGAAGGACGGTCCGGTGGTCGGCATCCACATGGTCGGCGCGCGCGTCGGGGAGCTGATCGGTGAGGCCCAGCTCATCTACGGCTGGGACGCCTACCCGGACGACGTCGCCCAGCTCGTGCACGCCCACCCCACCCAGACCGAGGCTGTCGGCGAGGCCCACCTGGCCCTGGCCGGCAAGCCCCTGCACGCGCACGGCTGACGCCCGCACCAGACCGCCCACGAGAAGGAGTACGAGAGCCGATGTCGACCTCCGTCACCATGCCGGCCCTGGGCGAGAGCGTGAGCGAGGGCACCGTCACCCGCTGGCTCAAGCAGGAGGGCGACCAGGTCCAGGCCGACGAGCCGCTGCTCGAGGTGTCCACCGACAAGGTCGACACCGAGATCCCCGCACCCGCTTCGGGTGTGCTCACGAAGATCGTGGTCGCGGAGGACGAGACCGTGGCTGTCGGCACCGAGCTCGCCGTGATCGGTGACGCCGACGACGGTGGCGGCGACGGCCAGCAAGCTCCGGCCGAGGACCAGCAGCCGGCGCAACAGGACCAGCAGCCGGCCCAGCCGGCAGAGCAGCCGGCACAGCAGCACGACGAGCAGCCGGCACAGCAGCAGGACGCGGAGCCGGCACAGCAGCAGGACGCGGAGCAGGCTGAGCAGCAGGAGCAACCGGCCGCCGAGCAGGCCCCCCAACAGAGCGGTGGTGCCCCGTCGGGAGACTCCGGGGGTAGCACCTCGGTGAGGATGCCGGCCCTGGGCGAGAGCGTCACCGAGGGCACGGTCACCCGCTGGCTCAAGCAGGAGGGCGACCAGGTGCAGGCCGACGAGGCCCTGCTCGAGGTGTCCACCGACAAGGTCGACACCGAGATCCCGGCGCCCGCTTCGGGGGTGCTCACGAAGATCGTGGTCGGTGAGGACGAGACGGTCGCCGTCGGCACCGAGCTGGCCGTGATCGGTGGCTCAGGTGGTGGCGGCGGCGAGCAAGCCGCTCCCCAGCAGGCCGCTCCGCAGCAGACCGCTCCGGCTCCCTCGCTGATCTCGGCGCCGGCACCGCAGCAGGCGCCTCAGCCGGCGCCCCAGGCGGCGCAGCCCGAGCAGCAGCCAGCGCCGCCGCAGCAGGCCGCTCCCCAGGCACCTCCGGCGCCGGCGCCGCAGCAGGCACCGGTCCACCAGCAGGCGCCGGCACCACAGCAGGCCGCTGCCGGGTCCGGGGACTCGGGCGGTGGCGACCCCGCCTACGTGACCCCGCTGGTGCGCAAGCTCGCGACCGAGCACGGCGTGGACCTCGCGACCCTGCGGGGCACCGGCGTCGGTGGCCGGATCCGCAAGCAGGACGTCCTGGCGGCCGCCGAGTCCGCCAAGGCCGCGCAGCCGGCCGCCGCGGTCGCCCCTGGCGCGCCCACCGGCACGTCGGGCGCTCCGTCGCCCCTGCGCGGCACCACCGAGAAGATGTCGCGGCTGCGCAAGGTCATCGCGGCCCGGATGGTCGAGTCACTGCAGATCTCGGCGCAGCTCACCACGGTCGTCGAGGTGGACCTCACCAAGGTGGCCCGCCTGCGCGAGCGGGCGAAGGTCGACTTCGAGGCGCGCGAAGGGGTCAAGCTCTCGTTCCTGCCGTTCCTCGCCAAGGCGACGGTTGAGGCGCTGAAGGTGCACCCGCGCCTCAACGCGAGCATCGACACCGAGAAGGGCGAGATCACCTACTACGACGCCGAGCACCTGGGCGTCGCGGTGGACACCGAGCGCGGGCTGCTCGTGCCGGTCGTCAAGGACGCCGGGGACCTCAACATCGCAGGCCTGGCCCGCAAGATCGCCGACCTGGCCGACCGGACTCGCAGCAACAAGATCACGCCCGACGAGCTGGGCGGCGGGACCTTCACGCTGACCAACACGGGCAGCCGGGGCGCGCTGTTCGACACCCCGATCATCAACCAGCCCCAGGTCGCCATCCTGGGGACCGGCGCGGTGGTCAAGCGCGCCGTGGTCGTCGACGACTCGGAGCTCGGAGAGACCATCGCGGTCCGTTCGATGTGCTACCTCGCGCTCTCCTACGACCACCGTCTCGTCGACGGCGCGGACGCGGCGCGCTTCCTCACCACGGTGAAGAGCCGCCTCGAAGAAGGCGCGTTCGAGTCGGACCTCGGTCTCTGAAGAGCGCGTCGGAGCCGCGCGGTCGGGCAGAGGTGACGACATGAAGCTCGTCATCACCGGCGCGTCCGGTCTGCTCGGTCCCGCCCTCGCCGCCTCGCTACGCGCCGACGGCCACGAGGTCGTGCGCCTCGTCCGTCGCCCTGCCTCGGCGCCCGACGAGGCGAGGTGGGACCCGGCCGGCGGGACCGTCGACGAGCGGGCGCTTACCGGCGCCGCTGCCGTGATCCATCTGGCCGGCGTAGGGCTCGGCGACCGTCCTTGGACGCCGGCCCACAAGAAGGCCGTGCTGGACAGCCGGGTCGAGGGCACGACGACGATCGCCCGGGCGGTCGCGGCCCACGGCGTCCCGGTGCTCGTCTCGGCCTCCGGCGCGGGCTACTACGGCAATCCCGGCGACGCGGTGTGCGACGAGGAGTCGCCGCGCGGCACGACCTACATCGCCGACGTTGCGGCGGCTTGGGAGGCGGCCACCGAACCGGCCGTCGCCGGTGGAGCACGCGTGGTGCCGGTGCGCACCGGGGTCGTTCTCTCAGCCCGCGGCGGCGCCTACGGACGCCTGCTGCCGTTGTTCCGCCTCGGGCTCGGCGGCCGGATCGGCTCCGGGCAGCAGTGGTGGTCATGGGTGACCATCGACGACTACGTGCGCGCGGTCCGCTTCGTGCTGGACCACGACGAGCTGGCCGGACCGGTGAACGTCAGCGCCCCTGAGCCGCTGCGCAACGCCGACATGACCGCGGCGATGGGCCGGGTCCTGCACCGACCCACGGTGTTCGTGGCTCCGGGGTTCGCGCTGCGGCTGCCGCTGCGCGACTTCGCGGAGGACCTGCTCGGTGGGCAGCGGGTAGTCCCCGCCCGGCTGCAGGCGGCGGGGTTCGAGTTCGCCCACCCCACCTTCGAGCCCGCGCTGCGCGAGGTGCTGGCCGCCGGTCACCGGCGCACCACGTCGTAGACCCGCCACGGGCCGCGTGGCTCGGCCCGGCCCAACACGACGGTCCAGGTGCGCGCGCCGCGTCCCGGCGGGCGAGCCACGACCCGGCCTCGTGCATCGACCAGCCGGTACGCCGCCAGCACGTCGGTCACGCTGAGCTGGACCCGGCCCGGTGCCCGGCCGACCAGCCGAACCGAGGTCGTGTCGAGCCGCAGACCGGCGGCCCGGACTCCGGCGCCGGCCAACCGGGCCAGCTCCGCGGCGTCGCGGCGGCCGGCGGGAGAGGCCGGCAGGTAGACGGCCGACAACGCGGCCTCGTCGCCGGCAGCGAAGGCCAGGGACCGCGCGGCGTCCAGCCCGGCCAGCACCGCGGCCCATCCGGCGGTCGGCTCGGCGCGGACCTCGGGTGCGCCCCGGCTCGGGTCCGGCGTCGTCGTCGGGCTTGACGAGGACAAGCCGCCGGACAGGTCCGGCCCGACCGGGCGCGGTCCGGCCGCGGCCCCGGCCCACGTCACACCGGTGGCCACCGCCACCCCCACGGCGATCACCCCGGCCACGGCCCACGCGACGGCTCGGTGGGGCTCCCCGGCCCCGCGTCGGGGTCGGGTCCGTCGACCCCTGGACCGGCCGCGACGAAGGGGCCGATCGGGAGACGCGGGAACGTCGGCCGGCGGAGGGGCCGTCCGGCGTACCCGATGGGTGGCTGCCACCGGCACCAGCGGGCGGCCGCCGAGCAGGTCCGCCCCCGGGCGCGGGAGGCGGACCGGCTCGGCCGCGGCGGCCTCGAACAGGGCCAAGGCGAACGCGTCGGCCGTAGGACGAACGGCCGGGTCGGGGTCCAGCGCCCGGTTGAGCACCTCGACGAGCCGACCGTCCCGGTCCCCTGGCGCCGGCTCGGACGGCGCCCGACGACGGCCGAGGTCGTCGTACGGCGCCCGGCCGGTCAGCGCCGCGAGGCAGGTCGCGGCCAGCCCGTGCACGTCGGCGGCCGGTTCGGGCGCTCCGCCTGACACGACCTCCGGGGCGAGGTAGCCGGGAGTCCCGAGGACCGGTTGCCGCGCATCGGCCGCCACCCCGAGCAGCCGGGACACCCCGAGGTCGGAGAGCACCGGCCGGCCGTCGGCGGTGAAGAGCACGTTGCCCGGCGTCACGTCCCCGTGCAGCAGACCTTGGGCGTGCACGGCGGCCAGTGCCTCGGCCAGCGGTACGCCGACGGTGACCACCTCACCCGGGGTGAGCCGCCCCCGGGTGGCCAGCAGCCGGGCGAGGCTGCCACCCGCGGCGAGGTCGAGAACGAGGACGACGTCCTCGCCGTCCCCGTGGACCGCGCGCAGGCGCACCACGTGCGGGTGGTCGACGCCCGCCAGCACCGCCGCCTCCCGCCTCAACAGGTCGCGGCCTTCCATCCCGGCGCCGGCCGCGAGTCGCTTGAGCGCGACGCGCGCGCCGGTCCCCTGCTGCTCGGCCAGCCAGACCTCGCCGCTGGCGCCGAACCCGAGCAGCTCGACCGCGTCGAAGCCCGGCACCTGCGGCGGCCCGCACCGCTCTCCCGACAGCTCCACCCCGCCACTGTCGTCCCCCTGCGCCCGACGACCGCCCGAGTTGTCCACAGGGTCCGGGCCGCCTCGCTCAGAGCACTCGGCGCACCAAGTACCGCAAGTGCGCGGCGCAGGCATGGCCGGCCACGACGCCGGTCAGGACGCACAGCCAGGTCTCCACACCACCGCCCAGCAGGACTCGCGGCAGCAGTGCCCCCACGACCGACCCGATGACGACAGCGAGAGCGACGGCGGCCGGCCAGGTCCGGCCGGTCCGGCTGAGCGCGAGCCGCCCGTTGCCCGCGCCGAGCGCTCCGCCGAGCAGGACGGCGGGGACGAGCGCGATCGCGCCGGCCAGGAGGGCGATGTAGAGCGCGCCCATCACCGTCGCCACGTCAGCGCCGGGCGGGCTGGTCGCCTCGGAGAGGTAGGCGTCCCAGTAGTCGAGCCCGACGAGAATGGTCGGCGTCAGCACCGCGAACACGACCGCCGCACCGGCGGCATGCGCCGCGCCGGACCGGGCGGCCGCGGCGTACCACTGCGAGGTTCCGTCCCGTGCCACGCCGGACATGATGCCCGCTGCGTAGGGTGCCGCGACCCGGCCGTTGCCCGCGCCCAGCAGGACGGCGGGGCACAGGCGCGAGCGCACCGGTCAGGGTGGCGTCCCGCTCGTGGGACGGCGCGTCAGAGCTGGCCTTGGACGAGGTGCCGGGTCGGGGTCCGATCGGGCGACCCCTCCCGCCGTCTCGCATACCGGGACAGCCGGGTGCAGCGCGTCCACTGGCGCGTTCCGGCTGTCCTGTACCGATACAGAAGCAGCCTGTTCGCGCCAGTCGACGCATCGCGCGGGTCAACAGTCCAAGGGATGGGACCACCACGGCCAGGCCCGGACGGCGGGCGCCACACTCCCCATCCAAAGCCTGCTCGAACAGCACCGTGGACGAGGCGAGCGGCACGATCCGACGCCGAGCACCCTGTTCCCAAGCCTGTTCGAACAGCACCGTGCACAGCGGGAGAAGCTCCGGTCGGGCACCGGATCAGCACATGATCCCCGCTGCGTAGGGTGCCGCGAGTGAAGATCCTCGCGACCTCCGGTGGTTTCCTCCCGTCCGACCTGGGGCTGTTCAAGTGGCGCCGCGGACCACTCATCGAGCACGCCATCGAGCTGGCTGGCAACCCGCCGCAGCCGAAGTTCTGCTACCTCGGCACCGCATCCGGTGACAACCCGAACGGCACCCTCGGCTTCTACAGCGCCTTCGCCGGGTCCGACGTGCGGGCCTCGCACCTCGACCTGTTCTCGATGCCCAACGTGCCTGACGTGCGCGCCCACCTGCTCGACCAGGACGTCGTGTGGGTGGGTGGCGGGTCGGTCGCCAACCTGCTCGCCGTCTGGCGGACGCACCGGCTCGACGAGGTCTTCCGCGAGTGCTGGGAGAGCGGCGTGGTGCTCGGTGGCGTCAGCGCCGGGTCCATCTGCTGGCACGTGGGCGGCCCGACCGACAGCTTCGGTAGCGACCTGCGGGCGGTCCTCGACGGGCTCGCGCTGCTGCCCTACGGCAACGGAGTCCACTACGACTCCGAGGAGCAGCGGCGCCCGCTGCTGCACCGGCTGGTCGGCGACCGGACCCTCCCGACGTCCTACGCCACCGACGACGGGGTCGGCCTGGTCTACGACGGGACTGTGCTCGCGGAGGTCGTCGCGGACCGGCGGGATGTCGCGGGCTACCGCGTCGAGCTGGGTACGGACGGCTCCGTGACCGAGACCCGCCTGGAGCCCCGGCTCCTACCTGGCGCCGGCGGCTGAGTCAGCCGCGCAGCGCATCGTCCAGCGCGGCGGCCGCGGCGCGGGCGCCGCAGTCCGCGAGGTGCAGCCCGTCCGCGTCCAGGTCGGA
>DASYEF010000192.1:0-14306 GCA_036499185.1 Actinomycetes bacterium
GTCTTGCCGACCCCGCCCTTCTGGTTGCACATCGCGACGATGCGCGCCGGGCCGTGGGTGTCGCGCGGCGTCGGCTCGGGGAGCACCGGCATCGGGCGCCCGGTCGGGCCCATCGGGCGCGACTCCGAGGTCTCGGTCCGCGCCGGGATCGCCTCGGCGAACGCGGCGGCGTCCATCTCGACGGGAGGGACGTGCGGTGCCTGTCGCTCCGCGGGGTCCGGCTCGTCGTGGGGCATCAACGGTTGGGTGCTCACTGGTGGCGTCCTCGCATTGTCGACTCGTCGGCCTGTCGCCGTACCGACCTTGTGCCTGACAGTAGGCAGCGGCGCTCCCCCGATCACGCCGCCACGCCGACGCGCCCCCGACTCGTCAGCGGGCCCGCGGGTGGGCCGTGGCGTAGACCTCGCGCAGCCGGTCGACCGTGACCAGCGTGTAGACCTGCGTGGTCGTCACGCTGGCGTGCCCGAGCAGCTCCTGGACCACACGGACATCCGCGCCCCCGTCCAGCAGGTGGGTGGCGAACGAGTGCCGCAGCGTGTGTGGCGAGATTGCCCGGTGTACGCCGGCCCGCTCCGCGGTCGCCCGCAGGACCGTCCACGCGCTCTGCCGGGACAGCCGCCCGCCCCGGGCGTTGAGGAAGAGCGCGGGGGGGCCGGTCCCCGCCGCGGCCAGCGCCGGGCGTCCGCGCACGAGGTACGCCGACACCGCCTCGCGGGCGTAGGAGCCGACCGGCACGATGCGCTCCTTGCCGCCCTTGCCCAGCAACCGGACCGTGCCCGCCCCCAGGTCGAGCTCGTCGACGTCGAGCCCCACGGCCTCCGAGATCCGCGCCCCGCTGCCGTACAGCAGCTCCAGCAGGGCCCGGTCGCGCAGCGCCCGCGGCGTCTCCTCGGCCCCCGCGGCGGCGAGCAGTGCCGTGACGTCCTCCACCGAGATGGCCTTCGGCAGGCGCTTGGGCGGCGGGGGCGGCCGCACGCCCCGGGCCGGGTCACTGGCGGTGCTCCCCTCGCGCAGCAGGAAGCGGTGGAACCCGCGGACCGCGACCACAGCCCGGGCCGCCGAGTTGGCCGCCAGGGGCGGGTGCTCGTCGTCGCCTTCGCGCAACAGCACGAGGAACGCGCTCACGTCGGCCTCGGTGACCTGGTCCGGCGCGCCGACGTCGCGTGCCGCCAGGTGCGCGAGGTACCGGCGCAGGTCGCGCCGGTAGGAGGAGAGGGTGTTCGCGGCCAGCCCGCGCTCGACCGCGAGGTGGTCGAGGTAGGTCTGCAGGGCCTGCTGGAGGGGCGTCGACACGTGGTGGCTAGCGCAGGACCTCGTCGAGAGCGACCGAGGACATCCCGTGCGCCTCGGCGACCGGACCGTAGGTCACCTGCCCGTCGTAGGTGTTGAGGCCCAGCGCCAGCGCGTGGTCGGCCCGCAGCGCGTCGCGCCAGCCGCGGTCGGCCAGCTCGAGGGCGTACGGCAGCGTCACGTTCGTCAGCGCGTAGGTCGACGTGTGCGGGACCGCTCCCGGCATGTTCGCCACGCAGTAGAAGACCGAGTCGTGGACCTTGTACGTCGGATCGGCGTGCGTGGTCGGCCGCGAGTCCTCGAAGCAACCGCCCTGGTCGATGGAGATGTCCACCAGGACCGAGCCGGCCCGCATCCGCGAGACCAGGTCGTTGGAGACCAGCTTGGGCGCCTTGGCCCCCGGCACCAGGACGGCGCCGATGACCATGTCCGCGTCGAGGCAGGCCCGCTCGATCTCGTACGCGTTGGACGCGACGGTCTGCATGTGGCCCTGGTAGATGCGGTCGACCTCGCGCAGGCGCTGGATGTTGCGGTCCAGCAGCAGCACCTCGGCCTGCATGCCCAGCGCGATCGCCGCGGCGTTCATCCCCGAGACGCCGGCCCCGATGACGACCACCTTCGCGGCGTACACCCCGGAGACGCCGCCCATCAGGATGCCTCGACCGCCCTGGGCCCGCATCAGGGTGTGGGCGCCGACCTGCGGGGCCAGCCGGCCCGCGACCTCGGACATCGGCGCGAGCAGCGGCAGCGACCGGTCGGGCAGCTCGACGGTCTCGTAGGCGATGCCGGTGACCTTGCGCTTGGCAAGCTCCTCGGTGAGCGGCTTGTCGGCCGCGAGGTGGAGGTAGGTGAAGAGGGTCTGCCCCTCCCGCATCCGGTGGTACTCCTCCTGGACGGGCTCCTTGACCTTGAGGATCAGGTCGTTCGAGCCCCAGACGTCGTCGGCCGTCGAGAGGATCTTGGCGCCGGCGCCGACGAAGTCGTCGTCGCTGATCGACGAGCCGACCCCGGCATCCCTCTCGACCGCCACCTCGTGCCCGTGGCGGACCAGCTCGTGCACGCCGGACGGGGTGATTGCGACGCGGTACTCGTTGTTCTTGACCTCGCGAGGGATGCCGACCTTCACGGCTACCAAGTCCTTCGTCAGGGGCGTGGGCCGACCTCGTTGTCGGCGCTCGGAGTGTAGTCGGGGCGCCGCCGGGTCCGGTTACGGAACCCCGCCGACCACGCGCTGCGCCACGGGGGTGGCACGAGCCGCCCGACCGGGTAGGGGTGGGCGCCATGAGGCTCTACGCGGACCTGCCCACCCGACGGTTCGGCCAGCTCCTGGGCGACGTCGCCGTCCTGGTGTTGGTCTACCTGGCGGCCCGGCTCGGCATCGCCGCGCACGACAAGGTGGCCGCGCTGGCCGGGCCGGGGCGCAACGCCGAGGGCGCCGCGCGCCGGCTGCAGGGCCAGCTGCACGGCGCTGCAGGCGACATCGACAACGCCCCCGTGGTCGGCGGTGCGCTCGCGAAGCCGTTCCAGGCGCTGTCGGGCGCCAGCCGTGACCTGGCGAGCGAGGCGCAGGCCTACCAGGACGCCGTCGCGCACCTCGCCCTCTTCACGGGGGTCCTGGTCTCCGCCGTACCGGTGCTGCTCCTGCTGGTGGTCTGGCTGCCGAGGCGGGTCGGCTGGGTGGTCGAGGCCAGCGCCGCCCAGCGGCTGGTCCGAGGCGGTCCCGCGGCCGCCGACCTGCTCGCGGTGCGGGCGCTCGCCCGCCAGCCGCTGCGCCGGCTGGCCGGCCTCGGGCCGGAGGTCGTCGCAGGCTGGCAGGCCGGCGACCCGGCGGCGACCGAGGCGCTGGCCCGCCTCGAGCTCGACGAGCTGGGACTGCGACCCTGGGCGCGCCCGTCTGCTCCGGCGGCGGTCGAGGGCCGCTGAGGCCTGCCCGCAGGCGCGTGGGGGGACGCGCGCGCTGCGGGCAGGCGTCATGAAGCGACGACGGCCACCCGGGGGTCGTTACGGCGGCCGCCGTCGCTTCACTCATCCTGCGCGGTGCCCGCTCGGGAGTCCCTGGGCAGCGGCTCACGACCGGCTGGACGTTTCGTCACGGCGTGTCTCACCCGCCCCGGACGACACTCCCCTGGCCCCGGCGGACGCATCATCGAGGGGTGCCGGACGAGCCTTTCGACGACGTGCTCGACGAGCTGGCCGAGGACTCCGACGAGGGCGCGCTGACGGAGGCGGTCCGGCGGTCCGGCCTGCCGGTAGCGGTCGTGGACCTGGCCACCCTCCTCGTGGTCGCCGTCAGCGACCCGGCCGCGGCCCTGCTCGGCGGTACGGCGGCCGAGCTGCGCGGCCTCCCGGTCTCGGGCTTCGTGGCGGACCAGCCCACCGGCGGCGTCCCGCTCCTCGCGACCGGCCGGCTGGACGGCTTCGAGGCGCCGCGCCGCCTGCGGCGGCTGGACGGCCGGGAGCTGCCGGCGTACGTCTGGGTGCATGTCCTGGGCTCCCGCCGCCCGGCCCGGCTGGCCGCGGCCGTCCTGCTGGACGCCCGGCTCCCGATCGCCGCCGGGACGACCGAGGACGGGTGGCGGCTGATGGGGCTGGTCGATGAGAACTGGCACCTGGAGCGGATCAGCGAGGAGGCCCGCACCGTCCTCGGCTGGACCACCGAGCAGCTGGCGGGGGCCACCGTGCTCCCGGCGATCCACCCGGGAGACATCCCCGAGCTGCTCACCGGGATGGCACACGTCCAGGAGACCGGGCGCGACGTCGCCGTCCGGCTGCGCGTCATGCGCGCCGACGGTGCGTACCTGTGGACCCGGGCCCGGCTGGCCAGCTTCGACGAGACGGCCGGGTTCCTGTTCACCCTGCGGCCGATGGCGGCCGGCCTGACACCGGCTGCCGATCGGGTGGGTGAGCTGGAGCGGCGCCTGGCCCGGATCGCCGCCGAGGTGCGCAACGCGGGAGTGGCGGCCGGCCTGGCGCACGCGAGCCGGGGCGTCGTACCGGTGCCGCCCATCGACGGCCTGCCGGGGCTCGCGTCGCTGACCGCCCGGGAATGGGAGGTCCTCACCGACCTGGCCCAAGGGTCGCGCGTCGCAGCGATCGCCCGGCACCTCTCGCTGTCGGAGGGCACCGTCCGCAACCACCTCAGCGCGGTCTACGGCAAGCTCGGCGTCGCCTCGCAGGCCGAGCTGTTGCAGCTGCTGCGCGACCGAGCGGACCCGACCGCCGCCGGGTCGCTCAGCTCGTGACGCGGCCGGGCGAGCGCTCGGGCCAGGGCGAGTCCGCCGGTCGCAAGGTGCTCCACCCGGCGTCCCGCGCGGCCGCGGCGGCGAGCACGCCGATCACGGTGGCGGGGTTGTGCAGCCGGCCGGCGAGCACGAGGTCGCGCGCCTCCCCCAGCTCCACCCAGACGGGCACCATGGCCCGCTCCTCGCCGTCGCGACGATGGCGCTCCGCCTCGGGTACGTCGGTCAGCCCGCGGGCCAGGAAGCAGCGGAACGACTCGGTGGTCCCGCCGGGCGAGTTGTAGAAGTCGACGAGGACGTGCCACTCGTCGGCGACCAGGTCGGCCTCCTCGGCCAGCTCCCGGCGGACTGCCTCGAGCGCGTCCTCGCCGGGCACGTCGAGCAGCCCGGCAGGCGGCTCCCACAGGTACGCCGACACCGGGTGGCGGTACTGCCGCAGCAGCAGCATCCGGTCGGCCTCGTCGAGCACGACCACGCCGACGGCGCCGGTGTGCTCCACCAGCTCGCGGGTCACGACCTGCCCGTCACCGAGGTCCACCTCGTCGCGCCGCACGTCCCACACCAGACCGCGGTAGACGACCTCGCTGGAGCGGACGGTCAGCCGGCCGGCGGCGTCGACGAGCTCCGGCCGGCTCACGCGCCCGTCACAGCGTGCCGGCGGCGACCGCCGTCAGATCCACCGTGCCGCTGCCGGCCTTCCCGGCGATCGCGGCAGCCACCAGGCCGGCGAACAGCGGGTGCGCCCGTGCCGGACGTGACTTGAACTCGGGGTGGGCCTGGGTGGCGATGAAGTAAGGGTGCACGTCGCGCGGCAGCTCGACGTACTCGACGAGGTGCCCGTCCGGCGAGGTCCCGGAGAACACGATCCCGGCCTCCTCGAGGCGGCCGCGGTAGGCGTTGTTCACCTCGTAGCGGTGCCGGTGGCGCTCCTCGACGTACGCCGACCCGTAAACCTCACGGGCCAGCGACCCGTCGGCCAGCGCGGCCGGGTAGAGGCCGAGCCGCATCGTGCCGCCCATGTCGCGCTCGCCCGCGACCACGTCCTCCTGGTCGGCCATCGTGGCGATGACCGGGTGCGGCGTGTCCTCGTCGAACTCCGTGGAGTTGGCGTCGGCCAGGCCGGCGACGTCGCGGGCGTACTCGATGACCATGCACTGCAGGCCCAGGCACAGGCCGAGGATGGGGACGCGGTTCTCGCGGGCGTGGCGGATCGCGCCGAGCTTGCCCTCGATGCCGCGCACGCCGAACCCGCCCGGGATGCAGACGGCGTCCACACCGTCGAGCTCGCGGGCCGCGCCCTCGGGCGTCTGGCAGTCGTCGGAGACGACCCAGCGGATCGATACCTTGCAGTCGTTGGCGAACCCGCCGGCCCGCAGCGCCTCCGACACCGAGAGGTAGGCGTCGGGCAGGTCGACGTACTTGCCGACGAGCGCGACCACGACCTGGTGGACCGGTCGGTGGACGCGGCGGAGCAGGTCGTCCCACTCGGTCCAGTCGACGTCGCGGAACGGCAGGTTCAGCCGGCGCACGACGTAGGCGTCCAGGCCCTCGGAGTGCAGCACCTTGGGGATGTCATAGATCGAGGGTGCGTCCTTGGCCGCGACGACGGCCTCCTCGTCGACGTCGCACATCAGCGAGATCTTGCGCTTGACGTTGGGCGGGATCTCGCGGTCCGACCGACACACGATCGCGTCCGGCGCGATGCCGATGGAGCGCAGTGCGGCCACCGAGTGCTGGGTCGGCTTGGTCTTCAGCTCACCCGACGGACCGATGTAGGGCACCAGCGAGATGTGCAGGAAGAAGACGTTGTCGCGGCCCACGTCGTGGCGCACCTGGCGGACGGCCTCCAGGAACGGCAGCGACTCGATGTCGCCCACGGTGCCGCCGATCTCGGTGATGACGACGTCCACGTCGGGGCCGGCCATCGCGCGGATCCGGGACTTGATCTCGTTGGTGATGTGCGGGATCACCTGCACGGTGTCGCCGAGGTACTCCCCCCGGCGCTCCTTGGCGATGACCGCCGAGTAGACCTGCCCCGTCGTGACGTTCGCCGAGCCGTGCAGGTCGCGCTCGAGGAACCGCTCGTAGTGCCCGACGTCGAGGTCGGTCTCGGCGCCGTCCGCGGTGACGAAGACCTCGCCGTGCTGGAACGGGTTCATCGTGCCGGGGTCGACGTTGAGGTAGGGGTCCAGCTTCTGCATCGTCACCCGCAGCCCGCGCGAGCGCAGGAGGTGCCCCAGACCGGAGGCGGTGAGGCCCTTGCCGATCGAGGAGGCGACGCCCCCGGTCACGAAGATGTGCTTGGTGGTCGCCGTTGCGGCCAAGAGGGGCTCCCGTGGGCTCGAGTGCGGTCACCGGACAGGAATGGAATCCGTCCGTCCACGGGCTTCGAGCCTATCAGCCGGGCGGCGCCGCGGTGAGCACCGGCGCCGGAACCACGGCCGTGGCGCCCGCGCCGACGCCGTAGGCCCCCTGCTTCCCGGCGAGCTGCTCGGCCAGGGCGAGCACGGTGGCCACGCTGCCGCCCGCGGAGTCGGCCGAGTCCACCGTCGAGGCGCCGCCCACGTCGCCGGAGCGGGCCCAGTGCACCGCCGTCCCGGTCGTGCCCGGCCCGACGAGTACGGCGCCCTTGCCGGCGGCGTCCAGCGCCTTCAGCAGCGCAACCAGGGCGTCCTTGCCGTCGGCCTTCTCGCGGCTGCCGGTCACCACGACCGCGAGCTCGGCCAGGCGCCCGGGGTCGCCGGCCAGCCGGACAGCGCCCAGCTCGTGCAGGCCGGCGATGAGCTCGGCCGCGTCCTGGTCGGTCGCGTCGGGCGGAGCCTGGCTCACCGTGGATCGGGCCAGCACGGTGCCGACCCGCTGGATCGAGGTCGCGCCGGGTCCGAAGGTCACGCCCGGCGGGACCAGTCGCAGCGCCAGGTCCTCCAACGGCGAGGACGCCTTGGCGGGGTCGAGGTACGTCGGGGTGAGGGTCAGCGTCCCGGTGATCGAGGCGCCGGCGCCGAGCAGGGCGGAGCGGGCGTGGTGCACGTCGGCCTGGGTGGCGCCGGGCGTGCGGACGAGGAGCACGCTGTGCCCCGTGAGCCGGCCGGTGGTCAGCGGCCCCGCCAGCGCGGCGGCCACCCGGTCCGCGGCGTCGGCGCGGGCCTGCAGGCCGGCAACCCGGTCGTCGAGGTGGGCGACCCGGGCGGCGAGCCGGTCGGTCCGGTCGGCCCGGGCGGCGTCCGAGCGGCCGACCACGGGGCCGGCGCCCAGCGCGAGGCCCAGCGCCAGCGCCAGGACCGCGGCTACCAGAGCCAGCAGCACCGTGCGTGCGCCGGTCACCGGTTGATGACCTCGTCGACCCGGTCCACGACCTGCTGGCGCCAGTCGCCGACGGGGGTGCTGGCGGGAGCAACGACGACGACCGCGGCCAGCGCGCCGAGGAGCAGCACGCAGAGCAGCCACAGCGGCCAGGTCCGCGCCGGACGGCGGTGCAACGTGATCACGGCCGACGCGTCGACGTACCTGTCGCCCAGGCGCAGCCGGGTCAGGAACGCGCTGGGCATGTCGGGCCGCTGCGAGTCGACCAGGGCGGCGAGCGTCGGGTGCCACCCGACGCCGACGACCAGCGCGGGCTCGTGGGCCTCGACCAGCAGGAGCGCCGCGTCCTCGTCCGAGCCGCCGGTCGTGAACACCACGGGCTCGAGGCCGGCCTGCTCGGCACGGTGCAGCCCGGGGGCGCTGCCGTCGAGGTCGGCCCGGACCACCATCTCGGCCCCGCAGTCGAGCACGTCCTCGGACATCCGGCGCGGGTCACCGACCACGATGTGCGGCCGCAGCGAGGCGGCGAGCAGGGCGTCGGCGCCTTCGTCCACACCGACCAGCACGGCCCGGCGGTCGCGCAGCCACGGCCGCAGGTCGGCCAGCTCGCGGTCCGCGCCGCGCGCGGATGCGACGACGACCACCAACCGCTGCTCCAGTGGCGTGCGCACGGCCGGCGCGCCGCTGCCGTCGAGCAGCAGGTCGCGCTCGCGTCGTAGGTGCTCGGTCGTCGCGTGCGCGAAGGCCGCGAGCTGCGAACCCAGCCCGGCGCGGGCGGCTTCCATCGCGTCGGCCACCGATGCTCCGGTGAGCAGCTGGCCGCGGCAGACGATCTCCTCGCCGCGGTAAAGGGTGTCACCGTCGAGGCGGACCTTCTCGCCGTCGTCCAGGCGGGCCATCACCTCGGCGCCGACCCGGTCGAGCACCGGGATCCCGGCCGCGACGAGCACCTGCGGTCCGAGGTTGGGGTACCTCCCGCTGATGCTCGGAGCGGCGTTGACCACGGCTCCGACGCGGGCGTCGACCAGCAGCCGGGCGCTGGTCCCGTCCAGGTCGAGGTGCTCGAGGACGACGACGTCGCCGGGGCGGGCCCGGCGGGCCGCCGCGTCGGCTCGCCGCTGCACGCGGGCGGTGCCGTGCAGGCCCGGCAGGGGTGGTTCGTGACGGGGTCGTCGCAGGGTGGCCAGGCGCATGACGCGATGCTGCCATGTGACTGGTGTGACTCCTGGGACCTCGCGCGGCGTGTACGCGGGCAGGCTCAGCGCGCGGCGCGGGCGGTCTCGAGCAGCTCGCGGGCGTGCGCCTCGGCGGTGGCCGACTCCTCCTGGCCGGCGAGCATCCGGGACAGCTCGCGCAGTCGGCCGGCCTCGTCGAGGGCGACGACACCGCTGCGGGTCACGACGCCGTCGTCGGCCTTGCGCACGACCAGGTGCTGGTCGGCGAACGCGGCGACCTGCGGGAGGTGGGTCACCACGACGACCTGTGCGGTCCGCGCCAGCGCGGCCAGCCGCCGGCCCACCTCCACCGCGGCCCGCCCGCCGACGCCGGCGTCCACCTCGTCGAAGACCAGCGTGGGAACCGGGTCCGTGCCGGCGAGGGTGACCTCGATCGCCAGCATCACCCGGGAGAGCTCGCCGCCGGAGGCCCCCCGCTGCAGGGGCCGGGCCGGCGCGCCGGCGTGCGGCACCAGGAGCAGCTCGACGTCGTCGACGCCGTGGCGGTGGTAGGCGAGGCGCCGGCCGATCACGTCGAGGCCGTCGTCGTCCGGGGTCTGGGTCACGGCGACCTCGAGCGAGGCGTGCGGCATCGCCAGCTCGACCAGCTCGGCCCCGACCTGCGCGGCGAACCGGCCGGCCGCGTCGCTGCGCGCCCCCGAGAGTGCGGCCGCGGCCCGGGTGAGCCTGTCGGTCAGCTCGGCCCGGCGGGCGGCCAGGACGCCGATCCGGTCGTCGGCGCCGTCGAGCGTGGCCAGCCGGGCGGCGGCGCGCCGCCCCCAGGCGAGCACGGCGGAGGCCTGGTCGACGGCGGCATCGCCGGCCTCGGTCGACCCGGCGTCGTCGGCGTACTTGCGGGCCAGGCGGGTCAGCTCGGCCCGGCGGTCCTGCACGACCGCCAAGCGAGCCGGGTCGGTGTCGACGCCGGCGGCGTAGGACGCGAGGTCCGCGCCCACGTCGGCCAGCAGGTAGCCCAGCTCGCGCAACCGCCCGACCAGCTCCTCGAGGACCGGGTCGTGGGCGCCGACCTGCTCGAGCGCGGTGCGCCCTCGGGCCACCTGCCCCACGGCGTCGGTGCCGTCGGTGGCGCCTTCTCCGGCGCCCAGCAGGGCGGTGTGGGCCAGCCCGGCAGCCGCCCGCAGTCCGTCGGCGTTCCCGAGCCGCTCCTCCTCGACCTGCAGCACCGTGGTCTCGCCGGCCTGCGGGTCGGCCGCCTCGATCTCGCCCAGGCCGAACCGCAGCAGGTCCGCCTCCTGGGCCCGCTCCCGGGCCGCGGCGGTCAGGGCGGCAAGCTCGGTCGAGACGCTGCGCAGCTCGTCGTACGCCGCCTGGTAGTCCGCCAGCTCCGCGGCGAGCGGCGCCCCGGCGTAGCGGTCCAGCGCCTCGCGCTGGCGGGCCGGCTGGCGCAGCCGGGTCTGGTCGCTCTGGCCGTGCACCGCCACGCACGCGTCGGCCAGCTCGGCCAGCGTGCCCGCTGGGACGGCGCGCCCGCCCAGGTGCGCGCGGGAGCGCCCGGAGCCCGACACGGTGCGCGCCACGAGCAGAACGTCCTCGTCCAGCTCGGCGCCGGCCTCGAGGGCGCGCTGGGCGACCGGACCGTCGGGGTCGACCCGCAGCCGGCCTTCCACCGAGGCCGTGTCGACGCCGGGACGGACGGCGCCGGGGTCGGCCCGGCCGCCGAAGAGCAGGCCGAGACCGGTCACGACCATGGTCTTGCCGGCGCCGGTCTCGCCCGACACGACGGTGAGCCCGGGCGCCAGCTCGAGCACGGCGTCCTCGATGACGCCGAGGCCGCGGATGCGCATCTCCTCGAGCACGGGCGGAGCCTACGCGGGCGGTGGGTCGCCGCCGGGGACGTCAACCACCGTCCGGGCGGCGTCCCCGCCAGCCCCGGACGGGGAGGTCGAACTTGGCGACCAGCCGGTCGGTGAACGGCGCCGAGTGCAGCCTGGCCAGGAGCACGGGACGGGCGCCACGACGGGCCTCGATCCGGGCGCCGGGGGGCAGGTCCATGGTCCGGCGACCGTCGCACCACAGCACGCCCGCTCCCCGACCGGTCGTCAGGACCTCGACGGCCAGGACCGAGTCGGGCGATACGACCAGCGGTCGGGAGAAGAGGGCATGCGGGCTGATCGGGACCAGGAGCAGGGCGGCCACCTCCGGCCAGACGACCGGCCCCCCTGCCGAGAACGCGTAGGCGGTCGACCCGGTCGGCGTGGCCATCACGACCCCGTCGCAGCCCCAGCGCGAGAGCGGGCGGCCGTCGACCTCGGCGACCAGCTCGAGCATCCGCTCGCGGCTCGCCTTCTCCACCGACGCCTCGTTGAGCGCCCAGCCCTGCCCGACGACCTCCCCGTCGGTGCTCACCGTCACGTCGAGGGTCATCCGCTCCTCCACGAAGTAGGAGCGGGCCACCACCTTGTCCACGGTGGCGTCGAGGGCGTCGCGCTCCGCCTCGGCCAGGAAGCCGACGTGCCCGAGGTTGACCCCGAGCAACGGCGTCGAGGTGCCGCGAGCGAGCTCGGCGGCGCGCAACAGCGTGCCGTCACCGCCGAACACGACGACGACCTCGCAGCCCTCGGCCGCCTGATCGGTCAACGGGACGACGTCAACATCGGCGAGGTCGAGGGCCGGCGCCTCGTCCTCGAGCACGCGGACCCGCATCCCCGCGGCACCGAGGCGGGCCACCGCGGCTCGTACCGAGCGCATCGCCTCGTCGCGACCCGTGTGCCCCACGACGAGGACCCGGCGGGCCGTCATGCCGGACCTGCCGCCACCGCGGCCGCCAGGGCGTCCTCGTCCAGGGGCCCGGCGTCCCGGCGCAGCCAGAGGAAGTACTCGACGTTCCCGGCCGGGCCGGGCAGCGGGCTGGCGACGACGCCACGCACGCCCAGCCCCAGGTCGGCGTACGCCGACCGCGCGACGCCGGCGACCGATGCGGCTCGTTGAGCGGGCTCACGCACGACCCCACCGGGCCCGAGCGCGTCGCGGCCGACCTCGAACTGCGGCTTGACCATCGGCACCAGGTCCGCCCCCTCGGTAGCGACCGACACGATTGCCGGCAGGACGAGCCGCAGGGAGATGAACGAGAGATCGGCCACGACCAGGTCGACCGGCTCTCCCACGGCCTCGGGTGTCAGCGCGCGCACGTTGGTGCGGTCGAGCACCGTGACCCGTTCGTCGGTGCGCAGCGGCCAGGCCAGCTGCCCGTACCCGACGTCGACGCACACCACGGCGCGGGCGCCGCGGCGCAGCAGGACGTCGGTGAAGCCACCGGTGGACGCGCCCGCGTCCAGCGCCCGCCGTCCGTCGACCCGCAACCCGTCGGCCGCGAACGCGTCCAGCGCGCCGGCCAGCTTGTGGCCGCCCCGCGAGACGTAGCTCTCGCCCCGGGGCTCGTCGACGACGATCGGGTCGGCCGGCGTGACCTGGCTGGCCGGCTTCAGCGACGGGCGGCCCGGCACCCGCACCTGACCCGCGGCGACCAGCTCGGCGGCCTGCTCGCGCGACCTCGCGAGCCCGCGCCGGACCAGCTCCGCGTCCAGGCGGGTACGCCGGGTCACGGTGAGCCGGTGCGGTCTTCCCCGCTGCCGTCTGCACCGCTGCCGTCTCCCCCGCTGTCGTGGGCCGCGTCGGCGAGCGCGTCCTGCAGCACCCGGTGCACGTCCTCGTAGACCTCGACGTGCTCGGCCGGCGGGAGGTCGGCCAGCGAGTCCAGGCGGGCTACGGCGGTGGCCACCGGCCCTTCCCCGGCAACCAGGTTCTCGTCGGCAGGTGTCTCGTCGGGCTCGTCAACGGGTGCCTCGTCGGAGGCAATGTCGAAATCCACGCCGGCCTCGTCGGTGGTCGGGTCGTCGAGGCCGTCAACCGGCTCACCGCTCGGTTCGTCGAGGTCGTCGGGCAGCTCGTGCCGCGCCTCCTCGGACGCGGGCCGGTCGCCCCACGGCTCGCTCACGCGCCGGTCCCTCCGGCGGCCGAGGCAGCGGGCGGGTCCGACGTCGCGGCAGGTGTCGGGGCCGGGCCGGACCCGGGCGGGCGCACCGGGCTGGGCTGTGTGCGCGCGGCTGACTTCCTGGTGGACTTCTTGGCGGTGGACTTCTTTGCAGTCGACTTCTTGGCGGTCTTCTTGGTGGCCGCCTTCTTCGACGACGGACCCACCACCTGCGCCTCGAGGTCGGTGACCCGGCGCTCCACCCGGTCCAGACGGCGGCCCGCCGTGGTCAGGTCCTGGGCCGACACGAGGCCGAGGCGGGTCACCGTGCGCTCCACCTCGCCGCCTACCACGTGCAGCAGCAGGTTGCGGTTGGCCCTGCTGGTCGCCAGCAGGTCGTCGGTGAGCGAGGACACCTGGGCCTTCACCGAGTCGGGCACCACGGCGCCGACCGACGCCTCCCCCTGGGCGACCAGCGACCGCGCCACAGCGGCGGCCCGCTCGCGCGTCACGTCGGTCAGTCCGCTGGCCAGCTGGAGGTACCCCCGCAGCCCGTCGAGCACCATGGCGTCTCCGTCCGGTCCGGCCGGCGCCACCGCGGCGCCGTCCTCGCGGGAGACGCTACCCGGGTCCACGGTGGGCTGCGGTAGCGTCCCGGCGTTCGTCCGTCGACGCAGGGAGAGGGGTCCGCCAGAGATGGCGACGATCGAGCATTGCCGGGCCGCGATCGACCGGCTGGCCGCCAACCTCTCCGGCGCCGACGACCAGGACCGGGCCCGGGTGACGTTCGACCGCACCCTGTCCGCTCGCGTCCCAGACCTGGACATCACGTTCTCCGGCCGCCTGCACGACGGCGAGATCCTCGACGTGACGACCGAACCTGACGCACCCAAGGCGCAGATCCGGCTCACCGCCTCGAGCGACGACCTGGTGGCGCTCACCGACGGCCGCCTCGGCTTCGGTCAGGCCTGGCTGTCGGGGCGGATCAAGGTCGAGGCGGGCGTGCGCGACCTGCTCAAGCTGCGCTCGATGCTCTGAGGCTTCTCACCAGCCGATCGTGCGGACGGCGGCCCGTGGGTCGGCCCCCTCGGGGTGCTCGGCCCACCACAGGACGGCGAGGGCGCGCAACGCGTCGAGGGGCCCGTCGCCTTCGCACCGGACCGAGCCGTCACGGAGTTCGACCCGGGCCGTGCCACAGGCCCACGCGGCGCCGTCCCGGGTGACGGCCGGGTGGGGCTCGAGCAGGCCGTCCCGGAGGCCGTTCGCGAGGTACGTCGGGCGGCGCTGCGGCGCCGCGACCAGCAGGTCGTACGGCTGGGTCACACCGGT
>DASYEF010000193.1:0-12968 GCA_036499185.1 Actinomycetes bacterium
GTCCGCGAGAACCTCGGGACTAGCTGACCCCGGATCCGAGCACCGGCAGCCGCAGCACACCAGGGTCTCCTGGTGAGGTCGTCACGGTCACGGAGGTCATGACCGCGTTGTTCCGGTACGCCGCATCGGTGGCCGCGACGACCACTCGCAGCTGGTGGCCCGCGGCGTAGCGGTGCACGACGCCGGGCAGCTCGATCGTCACCGGCTCGGTGACGTCGGCGACACGGGTCGGCGAGATCAGCCGGTGCACGAGCGTCTGCGTACCGTCCGGCGCGACGTCGTAGATCTTCGCGAAGAGCAGCAGCTGCCCGCCCGGGCCGGCCGCCTGGCTCTGCTGGGCGACCGCCGAGGACAGGTGCAGCGTCAGCGTCGGCACGCCCACCGAGACGACGTCCCCGGTCAGCGGCTTGGTGGTCCAGGACGCGAACGTGCCGGGGGTGTCGTAGGGCGGCGTGACGCCGTCGGGAACCTGCGAACCCTGCAGCGCGGACGCCTCGCTGTAGCTGGTCGGCGTCGGCCCGAGCAGGTTGGCGTAGGTCGCGCTGCCGGCGGTGACAGCGGTCTTCGCGGTGACGAGCGCGTCCGAGCCGGAGAGATACAGCGGCTGGGTCGCACCGACCGGGAAGTGGCTCGAGGTGCCGAACGCCGGCGTCGCGATGCCGCTGTAGGGGACCCAGTCGCGGAAGTAGCTGAAGCGCGGGCCGGTCGAGACCTTGCGGCCCTTGAGGTAGTGCGCGAACCAGGCGGCCACCCGCTGCCCCTCGTACGACGTCGCCGGGTGCGCCATGTCCAGCTCGCCCGGAGCCGGCGTACCGCCGCCGCTGTGGCCCCACGACTGCCAGATCATCTTCACAGGCGTGCCCTGCCGGCGCAGTGCCCGGTAGGTGGCGGCCGCCTCCTGCAGATCGAAGAGCGTGTCGTTCTCGCCCTGGGCGAGCAGGGTCGGGATCCGGATCCTCGAGATGTACGACGACACGCTCGCGTGCCGCGCGAGGTCCAGCGTGTCCTGGTCGGGGTAGCCCAGCGCGTCCATCTGCGCCTTCGCGGGACAGGTCTGGTCTGCGAAGTTGGGGCACCCGACGTTGCGCGAGGGGTCGGTCGAGGCGTACTGGATGCCATCCGCGATGCCGACGCCGAAGAACAGGCTGGTCCAGCCGATCTTCTCGGTGCCCGGCGTGCCGTAGCGCACGCCCTGGCCGTCCGCGGTCGTGAAGCTCGTGTTGTTCGGCGCCAGCGAGTAGGACAGGTCGTTCCACGTGATGATCGGCACGATGGTGTCGACGCGCGGGTCGATGCCGGCGACGGCGAACTGAACCTGGCCGCCGTACGAGCCGCCGACCATGCCGACCCGCGGGTCGTGCGTGCGGTGCCGGCCGTCGTGCGAGGTGCGGTCGTGGCGGACGTAGTTGACGTGGGTGCCGTCGCTGGCCCGCGAGCCGCCACCGAGGAAGGTCACCAGCTGCTTGGCCGCCCGGCCGTCCCAGTCGGGGTCGTCCAGGGTGATCTTGCAGCCGGAGCCGCCGAACCCGAGGCCGGAGTACGAGAGCACGACGTACCCGCGCTTGGCGAACGCCTTCGCCAGGTCGGCCTGGTCGTCCTTGGACCCGCCGAAGCCGTTGGTCGTGAGGATCGCGGGCTTGCGGTGCGCCTTCGTCGCGGTCGACGGGCGGTAGAGGTCGAAGAGCACCGAGCAGGTCTTGGTGGCCCCGGCGGGGCCGACCGTGACGCTGATCGTGTGGGTGGAGACCGAGACGGTCGGCGCGGCGGTCGCCGGGTTCGCCGCCCCGATGGCGACCAGCCCGAGCGTGCTGGCGAGCGCGGCGGCGCAGAGGGACGGTCGCACGAAGGGCCTCCGATGTGTGGGGGTTCGCCCGGTTCAACGGCTGTGTTGCCCTGCGGTTACGCTCCCAAGCGCCCCTCACCCGCCTGCGAGACGCAAGGACTGACCGTGGACCTGTTCGAGTACCAGGCGCGCGACCTTTTCGAGAAGCACGTCGTGCCGGTGCTCGGTGGAGCCGTCGCCGAGACTCCTGAGGAGGCCCGTGCGGCCGCCGAGCGGCTGCTCCCGGAGGGCGGCGGCAGGGTCGTCGTCAAGGCGCAGGTCAAGACCGGCGGCCGTGGCAAGGCCGGCGGCGTCAAGCTCGCCTCGTCGGTCGAGGAGGCCGAGCAGGTCGCGAGCCAGATCCTCGGCATGGACATCAAGGGGCACACCGTGCACCGCGTGATGATCGCGCCGGCCGCGGCGATCGAGGAGGAGTACTACTTCTCGGTCCTGCTCGACCGCGCGAACCGCACCTACCTGGCGATGGCGTCCCGCGAGGGCGGCATGGAGATCGAGCAGCTGGCCGTCGAGAAGCCGCAGGCGCTCGCTCGGGTGCCGGTCGGCGCGATCGAGGGCATCGACGACGCCAAGGCGCGCGAGATCGTGGAGCAGGGTGGCTTCCCCGCCGACGTCGCGGACCAGGTGGTCGCAGCTGTGCAGAAGCTGTGGGACGTCTTCGTCCAGGAAGACGCCACCCTCGTCGAGGTCAACCCGTTGGTGAAGACCGCGGACGGCCGCATCGTCGCCCTCGACGGCAAGGTGACGCTCGACGGCAACGCCGACTTCCGCCAGCCCGACCACGCCGCGCTCGAGGACCGCTTCACCGCGGACCCCCTGGAGGCCAAGGCGAAGGAGAAGGGCCTCAACTACGTCAAGCTCGACGGCGAGGTCGGCATCATCGGCAACGGCGCCGGCCTGGTGATGTCGACGCTGGACGTCGTCGCGTACGCCGGCGAGGCGCACGGCGTGAAGCCCGCCAACTTCCTCGACATCGGCGGCGGCGCGTCGGCCGAGGTGATGGCCAACGGGCTCGAGGTGATCCTCGGCGATCCCGCGGTGCGCTCGGTGTTCGTCAACGTGTTCGGCGGCATCACCGCCTGCGATGCCGTGGCAAACGGGATCGTGCAGGCCTTCGCGCTGCTCGGCGAGCGCGGTGACGAGATCACGCACCCCCTCGTCGTACGACTGGACGGGAACAACGCCGAGGAGGGGCGGCGGATCCTCACCGAGGCGGCGCTGCCGCTGCTCGAGCAGGTCGACACGATGGACGGCGCCGCGGCCCGCGCGGCCGAGCTGGCCGCAGCGAAGTAGAAGGACGAGGCTCACCCGACATGGCCATCTGGCTGACCGAAGACTCGAAGATCATCGTCCAGGGCATCACCGGCTCCGAGGGCACCAAGCACACCCGGCGGATGGTGGCGTCCGGCGCGGCGGTCGTTGGCGGCGTCAACCCGCGCAAGGCCGGCAGCGACGTCGACGGCATCCCGGTGTACGCCACGGTCGGCGAGGCGATGAAGGAGACCGGCGCGGACGTGTCGGTGGTGTTCGTGCCGCCGGCGTTCGCGAAGGACGCCGTGGTCGAGGCGATCGACGCCGCCATCCCGCTGTGCGTGGTCATCACCGAGGGCATCCCGGTGCACGACTCGGCCGCGTTCTGGCAGCACGCGCTGGACGCGGGGACGACACGCATCATCGGGCCGAACTGCCCGGGCCTGATCAGCCCCGGGAAGTCCAACGCCGGCATCATCCCGGCCGACATCACCCAGGCCGGCCGGATCGGGCTGGTCTCGAAGTCCGGCACGCTTACCTACCAGATGATGTACGAGCTGCGCGACATCGGCTTCTCGACCGCCGTCGGAATCGGGGGCGACCCGGTCATCGGGACCACGCACATCGACTGCCTCGAGGCGTTCGAGGCCGACCCCGAGACCGACGCGATCGTGATGATCGGCGAGATCGGCGGGGACGCGGAGGAGCGCGCCGCGGCGTACATCAAGGACCACGTCAGCAAGCCGGTCGTCGGCTACGTCGCCGGCTTCACCGCCCCCGAGGGCAAGACGATGGGCCACGCCGGCGCCATCGTCTCCGGCTCGTCCGGCACCGCGGCCGGGAAGAAGGACGCGCTCGAGGCGGTCGGTGTGCGCGTCGGCAAGACCCCGTCCGAGACGGCCGCCCTGATGCGCGAGCTCATGACCCGCTCCTAGCCCGACTTGTCAGCCGCTGGACGACCTCTGGGTCGTCGTCGGGCTGACAACCCGGTGAGGGAGTGACTGTCCCGCCGTCGGTGCTGGTGTCAGAGCGGCTTGGGATGAGGGATGGCTGCCGCTCGCCGTTGTCAGGTGCCGCTGGTCGGCGGCTAACGCGCCAGTGAACGCACTGGCCTGCCGCTCGTCTCACATCCCGGACCGATGGCCTGACCGAGGCGTCAGGTGGCGCGAGTTGGCTGGTTTCCGGCGATGTGGCGAACCAACGTGCGCCAGCTGACGCACACACGGAGAGGCGCGGACGCCGGGTGAGCCGCTCCCTCCTCCCAAGCCGCCCTGACCTCAGCCACCGACAGAGCCGAGCGGCCCCGCCCGGCCCTTGCTTTCCGACCGCGCAGCGGGGCCGCTTCGCTTCTCAAGGGACGGCCGCGTGGAGAGCCGCACCGAGGAGGTCGGCGGTCCACACCCAGTCGATTCCGTTGCCGAGGCCCATGGAGTTCCACTGGAGCACGACGAGGAAGCTGCTTTCGCGCACCACGGCCAGCTCGTAGTAGCTGACCTCTGAACCCGCAGGCGCCGCCGACCGGGAGGCCCGCTGCGCGCTGTCGGCATCAGGGACCTGCACCGCTTCCAGGCCCCGCGCGACAACATCGGAGCCTCCCTTGGTGCACGCGGAGAGGACAGCGAGCAGAGAGTCGTCGGCGCGCGCAGCTTCATCCGGGCTGGCGAACCGGAGCACGTGCTCGTAGATGTGCGCGGCGGCGGTGTGGTCATAGAGCATCTGAGACTCGGTCTGCTGCGCGCCGAGCCTGTTGGGGACAGGTACGCACTGGTGCACCCGCACGTTGGCGCTCGCGGGGTCCGGGTTGGCCTGCCAGCCCTGGTAGCCCCCGACCGACCCGAACCCGGCCGGTTCGAGCAGCGCATGTCTCGTGAGGGTCTCGGGGTTGCCGAGCGAGGTCGATGTCGTCGGGTTCTGGTGTGCGGGGATGCCACTGTTGCGGCCCTGACCGCGCAGGTCGGCGACACCGAACGCACCGGCGACGAGCGCGGCGACGAGGAGCGCACCGGCGACCGCCTGGTGCCGGCTGCGTGCCTCACCGCGGCGGCGTACCGAGGGCGAGTCGGCGAGCGGGGTGCGCTCGACGTCCGGGCGCAGGGAGTCCAGCGTCGTCTGCAGCGGGTCGTCGTTGTCACGCAGGGCGGGCATGGCGGCTCACCTCCGTGAGCGTGGCGTCGGACAGCAGGGCGGCGAGGGCGGCCCGGCCGCGGGAGAGGCGGGCCTTGACGGTGCCCTCGGGGGCACCCACCTCGTGGGCGACCTCGGCGACCGAGAGTCCGGTCAGGTGGTGCAGGACGATCACTCGCCGCTGCGCCTCGGGGATCTCCTTCAGTGCGGCGACGAGCGCGACGTTGTCGATGCTGGGCTCGGGCGCGTGCTCCGGCGGGCCGTGCCGCAGCATCGCGGCCACCCCGTTCTTGGCCTTGCGCCATCGGCTGGCCGCGAGGCGCCAGGCCACCGTGCGCACCCAGGCCTCCGGGTCGTCGTACGTCGACACCGCGCCCCAGCGCTGCCAGGCCCGGGCGTACGCCTCCTGGGTCAGCTCCTGGGCGTCGGCCAGGTTGCTCGTCATCGCGTACATCTGGTGCAGAACGCGCCGGTTCGTGGCCGTGTAGAACGCGTCGAAGCCCTCGGCGTCCTTCACGGCTCCCCTCCCTCCCGGTGCGCGTACATACCTGGGATGACCCGCGAGGAGCCTGGCAGGTTGCACCCGGTTCCCGAGCCGTTCGGCCGCGACCCGCCGAGCGTCCCGCAGGTCCCTGGCGGCGGCCTCCCCAGCGGCGACGATGGACCGCGATGACCGACCTGCTCCCGCGTCAGACGCGCACCGCCCGCTCCAGGCCGGCGCCGGCCGCCCCGCCCCCGTCCGTGACCGTCGTCGGGATCGTCGCCGCGGTGCGTTCCGCGGGGCTCGGCATCCTCGCCGTCATGGTCGTCGTGCTGGTCGCCTGGGCGACCGCCGCCGACAGCGGTGCGGACGCCAGCCAGGCCGTGGCGACCGCGCTGATGGCGTGGCTGGTGGCGCACCACGCGCACCTCGCGGTCCCCGGCGGCGTGCTCGCCCTGCCGCCGCTGGGGCTGACGGTCCTGCCCCTCGTGCTGCTGCACACGGCGACCCTCAAGGCCGGCCGTGCGGCCAGGGTCAGCGGCCGCTCGGGCGTCCTCGCGCTGGTCACCTCGGTGACCGCGACGTACGCCGTGCTCGCCACCCTCGTCGCGCTGCTGGCCCGCACCAGCGACGTCCGGACCCTTCCGCTGACCGCGTTCGTCGGCGCTGCTGGGGTCGCGCTGCTCGGTGGGGGCACCGGGGCCGTCCGCGCCACGGGCACCTGGACCGGGGTGACCCGCCGCCTGCCCACCCTCGTCCGCGACGCCGTCGCGCCCGCCGCGGCCGCCCTCGGCGTGCTCGTCGCCGCCGGCGCGCTGCTGGCCGGGGCCGCCCTGGCCGTCCATCACGACCGCGCCGTCGCGCTGCTCCGCGGCCTCGACACCGGTGACGGCGGGGGCCTGCTGCTCGGCCTGTTGTGCCTCGTCTACGTCCCGACCGCCGCGGTCTGGGGCCTCGCCTACGTCGTCGGCCCGGGCTTCGCTGTCGGTTCCGGTACGTCGGTCACCGTGGCCGGTGCGCACCTCGGAGCGGTCCCGGCGTTCCCCCTGCTCGCGGGGCTGCCCTCCGGCCAGGGCGGCGGACCGGCACCAGCGCTGCTCGCCGTACCGATCCTGGCCGGTGTGCTCGCCGGGCTGATGGCCGCCCGCGCGGGCGGGCCGGAGGCCGCTGGCTGGCGCCCGCTCGCCGAGCTGGCCGGCACCATCGGCGGCCTGGTCGCCGCGGCCGTCGCGGTGCTGTGCGGGTTCGCCTCCGGGCCGGCCGGCCCCGGGAGGTTCACCGAGGTCGGCCCGCACTGGTGGTTCGTGGGGCCGGCCGCGGGCCTCGAGGTCGCCCTCGCGGTGGCCGTCACGCTGCTGGTCCTGCGTCGCCGTTAGGGTCTGGCTCGTGCACTTCGGCCCGGGTCGGCGCGTGCTGGTGCTGGCCTCGGGCGCCGGCTCCACGCTGCAGGCGCTGCTCGATGCCGCGGCCGAACCGTGGTACGGCGTCGAGGTCGTCGCCGTCGGCACCGACCGGCCCGGCGTGGCCGCCCTGGACCGCGCAGCAGCCGCCGGCATACCGACCTTCGTCCACCCGATCGACGCCGCACCGGATCGCGACACCTGGGACCGATTGCTCACCGAGCAGGTCGACGGCCATCAGCCCGACCTCGTCGTCTCGGCCGGGTTCATGCGACTGGTCGGCCCCGCGTTCCTCGAGCGCTACGGAGGCCGTTTCCTCAACAGCCACCCCGCGCTGCTGCCGGCCTTCCCCGGGATGCACGCCCCCCGCGACGCCCTCGCCCACGGGGTGAAGGTCAGTGGCGCGACGCTGTTCGTCGTCGACGACGGCGTCGACAGCGGCGCGATCCTGGACCAGCGGGCCGTGCCCGTCCACGACGACGACGACGAGGACTCGCTGCACGAACGCATCAAGGTCGAGGAGCGCGTGATGCTCGTCGACGTCGTCGGCCGGATGGCCCGCGAGGGCTGGACGGTCACCGGGAGGAAGGTCACGGTGCCATGAGCGAGACCGCCACCAGCGGCGACGTCGTGCCGGTACGCCGGGCGCTGCTCAGCGTCTACGACAAGACCGGCCTGGTCGAGCTGGCCCGCGGCCTGCACGAGGCCGGCGTCGCGCTGGTGTCCACCGGGAGCACCGCGGCGCGGATCGCCGAGGCGGGCCTGCCCGTGACACCCGTCGAGGAGCTCACCGGGTTCCCGGAGTGCCTGGACGGCCGGGTCAAGACGCTGCACCCGGCGGTGCACGCGGGGATCCTCGCGGACCGGCGCCGGCCCGACCACGTGCGCCAGCTCGACGAGCTCGGCTTCGCGGCGTTCGACCTCGTGGTCTCCAACCTCTACCCGTTCCGGGAGACCGTCGCATCCGGTGCCACCGACGACGAGTGCGTGGAGCAGATCGACATCGGCGGCCCCTCCATGGTCCGGGCGGCCGCAAAGAACCATCCGTCGGTCGCGGTCGTCGTCGACCCGGCGCGCTACCCCGACGTCCTCGCGGCCGTCGCATCCGGCGGCTTCACGCTGGAGCAGCGCCGGGGACTGGCCGCCGAGGCCTTCGCCCACACCGCGGCGTACGACGTCGCCGTGGCCTCGTGGATGGGCACCGTCCTGGCACCGCCCTCGGACGGCTCGGGATTCCCGGCCTGGACCGGCGCGAGCTTCGAGCGCGCCGCGGTCCTGCGCTACGGCGAGAACCCGCACCAGCGGGCTGCGCTCTACATCACGCCGGGCGGCGCGGGCGGCCTCGCGAACGCAGCACAGCTGTCCGGCAAGGAGATGAGCTACAACAACTACATCGATGCCGACGCCGCGTGGCGCGCCGCGCACGACTTCGCCGAGCCATGCGTCGCGATCATCAAGCACGCCAACCCGTGCGGCATCGCGATCGGCTCCGACATTGCCGATGCGCACGCGAAGGCACACGCCTGCGACCCCGTCAGTGCCTACGGCGGTGTGATCGCCGCGAACGGACCGATCACCAACCAGCTGGCCGACCAGATCGCGAATGTGCTGACCGAGGTCATCGTCGCGCCGGCCTACGAGCCGGACGCGCTCGACCGGCTGAGCAAACGGCCCAACACCAGGTTGCTGCTGGCCGAAGCGCTGCACTCGCCGGTGGAGCAGCGGCAAGTCTCCGGCGGTTTGCTCGTCCAGACCGTCGACCGGCTCGACACGCCCGGCGACGACCCGGCGAACTGGACCCTCGCCGCGGGCGGGGCCGTCGACGCGCAGACGATGGCCGACCTCGCGTTCGCGTGGCGAGCCGTCCGCGCCGTCAAGTCCAACGCCATCCTGCTGGCCCGCGACGGCGCGACCGTCGGGGTCGGCATGGGACAGGTCAACCGGGTCGACTCGTGCCGGCTCGCGGTGGCCCGCGCCGGAGACCGGGTGAGCGGGTCGGTCGCGGCCTCCGACGCGTTCTTCCCGTTCCCCGACGGAGCTCAGGTGCTCCTCGACGCAGGGATCCGGGCGATCGTCCAGCCGGGCGGATCGATGCGGGACGACGTGGTCGTGGCGGCCGTGAACGCGGCCGGCGCCACGCTGTACCTCACCGGCGTGCGGCACTTCTTCCACTGACCGCGCGGAGCCCCGAGCGCGGAAGGTAAAGGTCTGGTCAAGGCGATCGGGTGACCCCTGCTGCCCAGGGCGTTTTCTGCCGAAGTCTCCCTGCGACGGCCCGGACCAAGGGCCGTGCCGAGGGACCGGAGGCCGCGCGATGAGCGTCGAGCGGCTCGACCGACTCCCCTTCTGGCTCGGCCGAGGGGTGGCGATCGCCGCCGGCCTCGACCTGGCGCTCTGGTTCGTCGCGCCGCAGCTGCTGGGTGACCTGCTCAGGACGCCGACCAAGCCGACGACGGCCCTCGCCTTCGCGCTGGTCGGTGTGATCCTCGGGTGGCGGTTGCGGCCGGTCGCCCGGTGGGTGCTCGCCGGCGTCGTGGCAGCCCTCGCCGCTGAGGGGCTGGTCTCGAACCTGCTGGGCCGTCCGCTCGTCTCGGGACGCTACGAGCTGGAGGCCTGGCACGACGTGGGGGCTCGAACCGGACAGATGGCGCAGTCCTCGGCCCTCGTGCTGCTCTCCTTGCTGACCGCGATCACCGTGGTGCGGCACCGACCGTGGGCCGTCACGGCCCTCGGTGGATCGGCCTTCGGCCTGGCGTTCCTCAGCCTCGTCGGCCACGTCTACGGGGCCGAGCGCCTCACCACATTGCAGACGGCGACCGAGATGGTCCGGCCCACCGTCCCCGTGGCACTCGCCTGCGCGCTCGCGGTACTCCTCCAGCGACCGGACCTGCCCGCGGCCCGGGCGCTGCGATCGCCGGGGACAGCGGGCACCCTCGTCCGCCGGTACGTCGGTGTCGCCCTGTTCGGGCCGCCGCTGGCCGGCTGGCTGCTCGTCCAGGGGGAGCGGGTCGGGTGGTTCGACGCGGCCTACGGGCAGGCCCTGATGGCCCTCATCACCTGCACCGGCGCCTTCGTCGCCGTCGTCACCGGAGCCCGGGTCGCGGCGCGGGCCGAGCACAGCCGGGTCGCGGCCGAGGACCGGGAACGCCTGCAGTTCCTTCTGGACGGCACGTCCGTCGGGATCTTCGAGGCGTCCGCCGACGGTCGCCGCCGCTACGCGAACCGCCGCCTGCAGCAGCTCTCCGGCATGCCCGATGACACCGACAGCGACAGTGACGCAGCGATCGTGCTGCACGCCGGCGACGCCGAGCGGGTGAACGCCGAATGGGCGGCCGTCGTCGCTGACGGGTCGGACTACTCGAGCCGCTACCGCTTCGTGCGCCCCGACGGCACCGTCGTCTGGGTCGACACGACAGCGTCCGCGTTGCGCGGCGCGGACGGTGCCGTGGCCCGATGGCTGGGCAGCGTCACCGACGTCACCGGACTGGTCGACGCGGCTCAGAGGCTCGAGGCCTCCGAGCGGCGCTACCGGTCGGTCGTCGAGACAATGGCCGAGGGCGTGATCCTCTACGGCGCCGAGGGGACCGTGCAGGCCGTCAACGACGCCGCCGTCGACCTGCTCGGCGTGCCACGGGACCAGCTGGTGGGGCGCCAGGCCGGCACCGGTGGGAGCGGCCAAGTGATGCAGTTGCTGCGCGAGGACGGCAGCGAGATGCCGGTGGACGACCAGCCGCAGATGCGGGCTGCCGCCTCCGGCCTGCCCGTGCGCGGGGTTACCACCGGGTTGCGCCGCCGGGACGGGTCCGTGGCGTGGCTGGTGGTCAACTCCCAGCCCCTGTACGAGCACACGTCCGAAGGGCGCACCCAGATCACCGGTGTCGTCACGACCTTCACCGACGTCACCGCCGCCCGGTCGGCCACCCGCGCCCTGGCCCGCAGCGAGGAGCAGTTCCGCTCCGCGATGGCGCACGCCCCGGTGGGGATGGCGCTGGTCGACCTTGATGGGCGGTTCATCGAGGTCAACCGGTCACTGTGCCGGCTGCTCGGGTACGACGAGAAGTCCCTCGTCGGGAACACGTTCCAGCAGATCACGCACCCCGAAGACCTCGAGACCGACCTCACCCTGCTGGCCAAGCTGCGCGACGGCGAGATCGACCACTACACGATGGAGAAGCGCTACCTCACCCGCACCGGTGGGATCACCTGGGTCCAGCTGGCTGTGTCGATGACCCGTGACCTGGACGACCGGCCCGCCTACTACATCGCCCAGGTCCAGGACATCACCGCGGCGCGGGCCGAGCAGGAGCGCCTCGAGCACCAGGCCCTGCACGACCCTCTCACCGGCCTGGCCAACCGCGACCTCTTGATGGACCGGCTCGCGCACGCCCTCGCGCGTTCGACCCGCACCGGTCAGAGCACCGTCGTCCTGTTCGCCGACCTGGACTTCTTCAAGGAGGTCAACGACTCGATGGGGCACGAGGCCGGCGACCTCGTCCTGGTCGCCGTCGCGGACCGGTTGCGCGCAGTCGTTCGCCCGTCCGACACGGTGGCCCGGCTCGGCGGCGACGAGTTCGTCGTCGTCGCGGAGGATCTCACCGACCCGGTCGGCATGCGGGGGCTCGCCGAACGGGTCCGCAACGCCCTCGAGGGTCCGCTGCACGTGGCGGGACGCGAGGTGCAGCTCGGCTCCAGCCTCGGTGTCGTCGCGTCCACCGCCGAAGACGACGCGCGGTCCCTCCTCCGGGCCGCCGACGCAGCGATGTACCGGGCGAAGGCGCGTGGTCGCGGGCGCTACGAGCTGGGCCGCGACGAGCTCGCAGGCACCTCGGGGGCGTGACAGACTCGTCGACCGTGACGGCGACGATCCTCGACGGCAGGGCCGCGGCGGCCGACATCAAGGCCGACCTGGCCACCCGCGTCCTGGCGCTGCGCGAACGTGGCGTGGTCCCCGGTCTCGGCACCGTCCTGGTGGGCGACGACCCGGGCAGCCTTGCCTACGTCGCCGGCAAGCACCGCGACTGCGCGGAAGTCGGCATCACGTCGATCCGGCGCGACCTCCCGGCCACGGCCGGCCAGGCCGACGTCGAGGCGGTCGTCGACGAGCTGAACGCCGACCCGGCCTGCACCGGCTACATCGTCCAGCTCCCGTTGCCCCGCGGGCACGACGCGAACGCGGTCCTGGAGCGCATCGACCCCGCGAAGGACGCCGACGGGCTGCACCCGACCAACCTCGGGCGGCTGGTGCTGGGTGTGCCAGCTCCGTTGCCCTGTACGCCGGCGGGTGTGCTGGTGTTGCTTCGTCGCTACGACATCCCACTGGCCGGTGCCGAGGTCGTCGTCGTCGGCCGGAGCATCAACGTCGGCCGACCGCTGGGCCTGATGCTCAACCGGCGTACCGAGAACGCGACCGTCACGCTCTGCCACACCGGCACCGTGGACCTGTCCGGGCACCTGCGCCGCGCCGACGTGATCGTCGCCGCCGCGGGGGCACCCGGCCTGGTCAGCGCCAAGGACGTGCGCCCCGGTGCCGCGGTCGTGGACGTGGGCATCACGCGCACCGAGGCGGGGCTCGTCGGTGACGTCGCACCCGACGTCCGAGAGGTCGCCGGCTTCCTGACTCCTGTCCCGGGCGGCGTCGGGCCGATGACGCGGGCCATGCTCCTGCTCAACGTCGTCGAGAGCGCCGAGCGCGCCCTCCGGTGAGCACGACGCCCGTGACGACGCCCGTCGTCGACGACCGGCCGCCCATCCGGGGCGGATGGGTCGGCCGTCAGTGGCCGCTGCTCACGGTGCTCGGCGGCGGTGTGGTGGGTCTGGGCCTCGTCGCCCTCGACCACTTCCGCATCGGCTGCCTGATCCTCGGCGTCTCGGT
>DASYEF010000194.1:0-18420 GCA_036499185.1 Actinomycetes bacterium
GAACGGCAGGTCGAGGCTCACCGCGCCCAGGCGCAGCGGCGGGAGGGCCCGGCGGAGGGCCTTGAGCGGCGGGTCGGTGACCGTGTAGACGCCCTCGGCGGCGACCAGCAGCGCGCCGGAGGGGCGCCAGGACCGGGCGAACATCTGGATGAAGTCCAGCACGAGGCGCCCGATCAGCAGCACGAAGAACAGCCACAGCACGACGATGATCACCTGGCCCACGAGCGAGGTCTGCACGGAGCTCAGTTCTCCTACCAGGACAGCGGGACAGGCGAGCGGGGTCCAGGGTAACCGCGCCGGATCGGCGTCGCCCCTCGCCCCGGTGAGTGATCAGCTCTGGTTGAAGAAGCCGCTCTCCGCCATCCGGGCCTTGTCCTCCGCCGTGACTGTCACGTCGGCGGGCGAGAGCAGGAAGACCTTGTTGGTCACCCGCTCGATCGTGCCGCGCAGGCCGAACACCAGGCCGGCCGCGAAGTCGACCAGACGCTTGGCGTCCGAGTCGTCCATGTCGGAGAGGTTCATGATGACCGGCGTGCTCTCGCGGAAGCTCTCGCCGATCTGCTTGGCCTCGTTGTAGGTGCGCGGATGGATCGTCGTGATCCGGTCGAAGGGTCGCGACGTGGACAGCGAGGGACGCCGGTCGGTGGTCGGCAGTGTCGCGACCCCGCCGTGGCGCTCCTCCCTCCCGCCGGCGGACCGGTGGCCTCCGGCGTGGTCGGGGTCGTAGCCCTCACTGTCGGGGTCGTCGAACTCGTCGTACTCGTAGCGGTCGTCCTCTTCGACGAGGCCGAGGTAGACCATCGCTTTGCGCATCGCGCCGGCCATGCCTGACTGCCCTCCGCTCGGAGTGGACGGACCAACTGGTCCGACCGTGCCGGACCACGCGCAGCGCGGTCCGACCCTGCCGACGAAGTTACCGGAGTGACGGGCGCGAACCGAGCAAGGCGGTGCCGACGCGCAGGTGTGTCGCGCCATGGTCGATCGCGGCCTCCAGGTCGCCGCTCATCCCGGCGGACACCACGACTGCACCAGCGTGCCGGGTGCGCAGGTCGGCGGCCACGTCGGCGAGCCGGGCGAACGCCTCGGCGGCGTCGTCCTCGAGGGGTGCCACGGCCATCACTCCGGCGAGCTCGAGGTGCTCCGTCGCCGCGATCTTGTCGGCCAGACCCGGGACGTCGGCGGGAGACGCGCCGCCACGGCCGGGCTCCGCGGAGAGATCCACCTGGACCAAGGCGCGTAACCGCCGCCCGGCCCGGTCCGCCGCCCGCTCCAGCGCCTCGACCAGGCGAGGACGGTCCACCGAGTGCACCACGTTCATCCGCTGCGCCACGAGACCCGCCTTGTTGGTCTGGACCTGGCCCACAAAGTGCCAGACCAGGTCCGGCCAACCCTGGGTCCGCACCGTGTACTCCTTGTCGTCGGCCTCGGCCGCGCGGTTCTCACCCACGTCGCGGACACCGAGGGCGGCCAGGTGCCCGACGTCGGAGGCCGGGAACGTCTTGGTCACCGCGACCAGCGTGATCTCGGCACGGGACCGCCCGGCGGCCCGGCACGCGGCGACGATGCGCTCCTCGACCACCGCGAGGTTCGCGGCGATCTCGGTCCGGCGGTCGTCGGGGGTCACTGCGCCGGTCGCAGGACGACGCCGGCGAACCGTCCGGTGACCCCGTCGCGCCGGTGGGAGAACAGGTCGGGAGACTCCCGGGTGCACCACGGGTCCACCTCGATCGTCTGTACGCCGGCGGCCGTGAGCTGGGAAGCGACACCGGTGCGCAGGTCCAGGGCCGGGGTGCCCGCGCGGCTGACGGCCCGAGACGCGGGGACGATCGCTGCCACCCCGTCCGCCATCGCGGCGGGCACCTCGTAGCAAGCGCCGCAGACCGCCGGTCCCACCACGGCGACCATCCGCTCCGGGCGGGCGCCCAGCGCGCGCATGGCGTCGACAGTGGCCGCCACGATGCCGCCGGCCAACCCCCTGCGCCCGGCGTGGGCCACCGCAACCACGTCGCTGCGGCGCGCGGCAAGCACGACCGGGACGCAGTCGGCCACCAGCACGACCAGGCCGAGGTCCGGCTCGCCGGTGACCAGGGCGTCCGCAGTGGGCGGATCGCCGGCCGAGGGGCCGTCGAGGACTGCGACGTCGGACCCGTGCACCTGGGCCATGAAGACGAGCCGGTCGGCGGGCAGCCCCACGGCGGCCGCGAGCCGGGCCCGGTTCTCAGCGACGGCGGCCGGGTCGTCGCCGACGTGGTCGCCGAGGTCGAGCTCGTCGTACGGCGGGGCGCTCACCCCGCCGTACCGGTCGGTCGTCGCGTAGCGCGCGCCCGCGATCGTCCCGGACCGGCGCAGCATGCTCCGACCCTACGGCGGGGGCCGGCCGGGTCGGCGTAGGTCGGCGACGGTGCCAACCGCGTCGACCCGCGCGTTGCGGCTGACTTTCCGCGGCGGAGTACAGCCGCAACGCGCCACTCGATGTGACCCGGATCAGCGGAGGAAGTCGGGGACGTCCAGGTCGTCGTTGTCGTCGAACACGATGGTTCGCGCCGGCCGGGCCGGCGCGTCGCGGTCGCGCTTGTCGAGCTCGATGGCGTCCTCGCGGGACCGTCCGCCGACGAGGGCGGGCTCGCGACGCACGTCCGCGTCGTGGCTGGTGTCGGGTCGGGGTGTCACTGCCGGGGTTGCCGTGGCCGGGGTCATGGTGCGGGCCGGTGCCGAGGACGCCCGGGTCGGGGAGCCCGAGTCGAAGCCGGCCGCGATCACGGTGACGCGGACCTCGTCACCCAGGGCGTCGTCGATGACGGCACCGAAGATGATGTTCGCCTCGTTGTGCGCGGACTGCGCGACCAGCTGGGCGGCCTCGTTGATCTCGAACAGACCCAGGTCGGAGCCGCCAGAGATCGAGAGCAGTACGCCGTGGGCACCGTCGATGGAGGCCTCGAGCAACGGCGAGGAGATCGCCATCTCGGCGGCCTCGACGGCGCGGTTGTCCCCCCGGGCGGAGCCGATGCCCATCAGGGCGGACCCGGCCCCCGACATGACCGACTTGACGTCGGCGAAGTCGAGGTTGATCAGGCCTGGCGTCGTGATCAGGTCGGTGATGCCCGAGACACCCTGGAGCAGCACCTGGTCGGCCGACTTGAACGCGTCGAGCATCGAGATGGACCGGTCCGAGATCGAGAGCAGCCGGTCGTTGGGGATCACGATGAGGGTGTCGACCTCCTCACGCAGCTCCTCGATCCCGGTCTCGGCGGAGGTGGCCCGACGGCGGCCCTCGAAGCCGAACGGGCGAGTGACCACGCCGATGGTCAGGGCACCGAGCGAGCGTGCGATGCGGGCCACGATCGGCGCTCCGCCGGTGCCGGTGCCGCCGCCCTCGCCGGCGGTGACGAAGACCATGTCGGCGCCGCGCAGCACCTCCTCGATCTCCTCCGAGTGGTCGTCGGCGGCCTTGCGCCCGACCTCCGGGTTGGCGCCGGCGCCCAGCCCGCGGGTGAGCTCGCGCCCGACGTCGAGCTTGACGTCGGCGTCGGACATCAGCAGCGCCTGGGCATCGGTGTTGATGGCGATGAACTCGACGCCCTTGAGACCGACCTCGATCATCCGGTTGACCGCGTTCACACCGCCGCCGCCGATGCCGACGACCTTGATGACCGCGAGGTAGTTCTGCGGTGCTGCCACGTCGGTGCCCCTTCTCTGTCCGCTGCCTGGTCCGTGCCTGGCTGCCCGGTGTCCCGGACTCTCACCCTCTAGTTGAGGCTTATAGTTATGTCAACCAGTGAGGCTGATGTGGACGGTAGGTGCGCACCCCGGCCGGTTCAACGACCGACGCCGCGACACGCCGCAACGGGTTGTCAGCGCCGGGTGGTCGGCGCGTCGGGGGCGCTCACGTCGAACACGCTGACGTGGGCTCCCTTGCGTGCGGCGTGGTCGACCAGGACCGCGAGCACGGCCGCCTTGCGCGCCCCTTGCTCGGGGCTCCCCCAGATCACGGTCCGGTGCCGGGTCAGTGCCAGCTCGACGTCGTCGGGCGACCCGGCGCGGACGGTACGGACCTGCCGGGCGACGTCGGACGGCAGGTCGTCCAGCACGTCCAGCGCCGCCCGCAGGGCGGGCGCACCGGCGTCCACCGGGGCGCTCACCAGTGGCAGCCCGGCCGGCCGGCGGGCAACGGTGCCGAACACCGTCCCCGTCCGGTCCACCAGCGCGAACCCCTCACCGCGCGACTCGACGGCGGCCGGCACCCGTTCGTGCACCACGATGCTCACGGTGTGCGGCCACTGCCGGTCGACCGTCACCGACTGCACCGCCGGGAGCCGGCGGATCCGGGCGGACACGGCGCCGGTGTCGAGGCGGGCGAGGGGCGTCCCCGGCCGGATCGCTGCCGCCGTACGCACCTCGTCCGTCGCAACCCGGACCGTGCCGTGGATCTCGACGGTGCGGACGCCGAGCACCGACGTAGCCCAGACCAGCCAGGCGGCGCCCGCGAGGAGCAGCGCCAGAACGGTCGCGGAGAGCGTCACCGCCAATCGGGTACGCCGACGGGCGCGGCCGCGCGCGACCAGCCGGTCGGTGATCTCCGCCGTCGCGGTCACGGGACCGCCTCGGCAAGCAGGTCGAGCACCTCGGGCCCGATCATCGTGACGTCACCGGCACCACAGGTGAGAACGACATCGCCGGGGCGGGCCCGAGAGGCGAGGTGCGCGGCGACTGCCGACCACGAGGGCTCGAAGACCACCTGCCCCGCCGGCAGCGGGACGGCCGAGGCCACCAGGGCACCGGTGACCCCCGGTTCGGGATCCTCGCGGGCGGCGTACACGTCCATCACGACGACCTCGTCGGCCAGCCCGAGCGCGCGGCCGAAGGCCTCGGCGAAGAACCTGGTCCGGCTGTACAGGTGCGGCTGGAAGACAACGACGACACGACCGCGGCCCGCGACCTCTCGCGCCGCGACCAGGTCCGCCGCCAGCTCCGTGGGGTGGTGGGCGTAGCTGTCGAACACGCGAACGCCCGCCTGGGTGCCCTTGTGCTCGAAGCGCCGGCGGGTCCCGGTGAAGCTGGCGAGGCCCTCGCGCAGCCGCTCGACGGGGAAGCCGAGCCCGACGCCCGTGGCCAGGGCGGCGGCGGCGTTGAGGGCGTTGTGCCGGCCGGGCAGTCGCAGCTCGACGCGGCCGAGGCGCCGGCCGAGCAGGACCGGCTCGAAGCTGGAGCCGAGTCCCGCCGTGGCGAGGTCGGCCACGCGCAGGTCCGCGTCCTCAGTCACCCCATAGGTCCGCACGTCCACGCCGTCCGCGCGGGCGGAGTCCGCCAGGCGGGCGGCGCCGGCGTCGTCGGCGCAGGACACCAGGAAGCCACCGGGCTGGATCCGGCGGGCGAACGCCTCGAACGCCAGCGCGACCGCCTCCGGGGTCCCGTAGTGGTCGAGGTGGTCCGGCTCGACGTTGGTGACGATGGCCGCCGTCGGCTCGTACTGGAGGAACGACCCGTCGCTCTCGTCGGCCTCGGCCACGAAGACATCGCCGGTGCCGTTGTGCGCGTTGGCACCGGACTCGTTGAGGTTGCCGCCGATCGCGAAGGACGGGTCCGCGCCGCAGTGCTGAAGGGCGACCGTCAGCAGCGAGGTGGTCGTCGTCTTGCCGTGGGTGCCGGCGACCGCAACGGCCCGGCAACCCACCATCACCGAGGCCAGCGCGCCGGCCCGGTGGATCACGGTCAGGCCGCGCCGCCGAGCCTCGACGAGCTCGGGATTGGAGTCTCGGATCGCTGTCGAGACGACGACCGTGTCCACGTCGCCGACGTTCGCCGGGTCGTGGCCGACGAACACCGTGGCGCCCAGGGCACGCAGCGCGGCGAGGGTCACCGAGTCCTTCGCGTCGCTGCCGCTCACCGGCAGACCGCGGGCCAGCATGATCCGGGCGATGCCGGACATCCCGGCGCCGCCGATCCCGACGAAGTGCACCCGTCCGAGCGACTCGGCCGGCACCGGGGCAGCCAGCTCCGCGGTGGTCACCACGTGCTGCCTCCATCGGTTGTCGGTCTGGTGGCCGGTCGCCGCGCCGCGGCCGCCAGCACCAGGTCGACCAGGCGCTCGTCGGCCTCGGGGTGCCCGCTGCGGGCGGCCGCGGTCGCCATCGTCGCCAACCGGCCCGCGTCCGTGAGCAGCGGGGTCAGCGTCTCGGCCACCCAGCCGGCGGTGCAGGCCTCGTCGTCGACGAGCAGACCGCCGCCGGCCTGGACCACCGGCCGCGCGATCATCGCCTGCTCGCCGTTGCCGATCGGGAGGGGCACGTAGGCGGCCGGCAGGCCCACGGCGGTGAGCTCGACGACGGTGTTGGCCCCGGCCCGGCACAGCGCGAGGTCGGCGGCGGCGTAGGCCAGGTCCATCCGCTCGAGGTAGGGCACGACGACGTACGGCGCTGCGCCTGGCAGTCCGTCCGGCACCTCCACGGTGTGCGCCGGGCCGGTCGCGTGCAGCACCTGGACCCCGGCGGCCCCCAGGTCCGCGGCCGCACCGGAAGCGGCCTCGTTGAGCCGGCGGGCGCCCTGCGAGCCGCCGGTCACGAGCAGGGTCGGCCGGTCCGGGTCGAGCCCGAAGAAGGCTCGCCCCTCGGCGCGGCTGGCGGCCCGGTCGAGCAAGGCGATGCTGCGCCGGATCGGCAGGCCGAGGAGGCGGCCGTGCGCGATCGGCGTACCCGGGAAGCTGGTGGCGACGTAAGGGGTCAGCCGCGCGCCCAGCCGGTTGGCCCACCCGGGACGCGGGTTCGCCTCGTGCACGACGAACGGGATGTGCAGCCGGCGGGCGGCGAGGTACGCCGGCCCGGAGACGAACCCGCCGAACCCCACGAGCACGTCCGCGTGGTGCTTGCGCAGCACGTCAGCGGCCGCGGCCACCGCGGCCCGCAGCCGTCCTGGCACCCGGAGCATGTCCCTGCCCGGCCGACGCGGCATCGGCACCGGAGGGATCAGAGCAAGCTGGTAGCCGCGGGCCGGGATCACGCGGGTGTCGAGGCCGCGCTCGGTGCCCAGCGCGACCACCTCCGCGGACGGGTCCCGGCGCCGCAGCGCGTCTGCGAAGGCGAGGGCAGGCTCGATGTGCCCGGCCGACCCTCCCCCGGCGATCACGACGTGCACGGCCTACTCCGCGCGGCCGGGGCGCAACCGGCGCAGCAGCCGGCGTGGTTGTCGCCGCTGGCGGCGCCGCCGTGCGGCCCGCGGCCGCGCGAAGGACAGGAGCATGCCGATGCCGAGCATGGTCGGGAGCAGCGCGGAGCCGCCGTACGAGACGAGCGGGAGCGGTACGCCGGTGATCGGCAGCAGGCCGAGGACGGCGCCGATGTTGATCAGCGCCTGCACGAGGATCCACGACGTGACGCCGGCCGCCGCGTAGCGGACGAACGGCTCGGTGGCATCGATCGCGATGCGCAGCCCGGCGTAGCCGACGACCCCGAAGAGTCCGAGCACCGCCAGGGTGCCGAGCAGCCCCAGCTCCTCGCCGATGATCGCGAAGATGAAGTCGGTGTGCGCCTCGGGCAGCGCTCCCCACTTCTCCTTCGACCCGCCCAGACCTACGCCCCACCAGCCGCCACTGGCCAGCGCGAACTTCCCGTGCAGCGCCTGGAGGCCGTTGTTGAGCGGGTCGGCCTGGCTCGGGTGCAGCCACACGGTGATGCGAGACATCCGCGCGGAGCGGGTGTTGACCATGTAGGCAACCACCAGGAGGGCCGGCACGGCCGAGGCGAGGTAGAGGCGCAGCGGCGCCCCCGCGAACCAGAGCAGCGCGGCGAGGATGGCCGCGATGATGATCGCGGTCCCGAGGTCGCCGCCGAGCAGGACGAGGGCGAGGACGAGACCGCCCACCGGCAGGATCGGGACGAGCAGGTGCTTCCACTGCCCGATCAGCTTGTCCTTGCGGGCCAGCAGGTCCGCGCTCCACAGCACCAGGCCGAGCTTCGCGAACTCCGAGGGCTGCAGCCGGAACGGTCCGCCGAAGTCCAGCCAGTTCCTGTTCCCGTGCACCGAGGTCCCGGCGACCACGACGAGCACGAGCAGCGCGAGCGACCCGACCAGGCTGGGATAAGCGACCATCCGCCACGCGCGCACCGGCAGCCGCGACGCGCACCACATCAACGGCAGCCCGATCACCACCCAGAGCGCCTGCTTGCTGACGATCGCCATCGAGGAGCCGAGGAACGCGAACGCCACGACGCTGGACGCCGAGAACACCATGACCAGGCCGAGGACGAGCAGCAGCGTGCTGGCCCCGAGCACCAGGTAGTAGGGCGTGGCCGGCCGCTGGAGGAGCGAGAGCGGGGCCTCGGCGGGCGGCGTGCCGGTGTCCCCCGGCCGGCGCAGGCCCGGGTCCGCCGCGACGGACGTCACGACGCTGGCCCCGCCGCCTCGCCGGCGCCGGGGAGCTGGCGGACCGCGGCCGCGAACGCGTCACCGCGCTCGGCGTAGTCGCGGAACATGTCCATGGAGGCGCAGGCCGGGGCGAGCAGCACCGTGTCGCCGCGCTGCGCAAGGCGCGCAGCCTCGCGCACGACGACCTCCATCGCACCAGTGTCGGTGCGCTCGACCTCGACCACCGGGATCTCGGGCGCGTGTCGCGCCAGCGCCTCGGCGACCACAGCTCGGTCGGCGCCGATCAGGACCGCCCCACGCAGCCGGTCGCGCGCCGTCGTGACGAGCTCGTCGAAGGTGCCGCCCTTGGCCAGACCGCCCGCGACCCACACCACCGAGGGGTACGACGACAGCGAGGCAGCGGCAGCGTGCGCGTTCGTCGCCTTGGAGTCGTCGACGTACTCGACGCCGTCGACGGTGGCGACGTGGGCGATGCGGTGCGGCCCGGGGTCGAACGCACGCAGACCGGCCCGGACGTCACCGGGGTGCACCGCGAGGCGGCCGCCGGTCGCGCTGTTCAGGCAGCGCGCGAGCGCGGCCGCGGCGAGCGCGTTCGCGACGTTGTGCGGACCGGGTACCGGGAGGTCGGACCGCTCGGCCAGCACGACACCGCCGTCGGGCACGCGCCCGACGTCCTCGCCGGGGTCGGTGCCGATGCACCGGTCCACCAGGACGTCCCCCGCCAGGCCGAAGCAGTGGCGGACCGACTGGTCCAGGCTGAAGTCCTGCCGGTCCGCCACCCGCTGCGCCAGTGCCGCGACCAGCGGGTCGTCGGCGTTGTAGACGGCGTACCAGTCGCTGCGCCAGACCAGCGCCTTGTCGGCCGCGTAGGCCTCGAGCGACCCGTGCCAGTCCAGGTGGTCGGGCGCGATGTTCAGGATGGCGCCGGAGATGAACGCGACGGTGGTGGTCCAGTGCAGCTGGAAGCTGGACACCTCCACCGCGAGCACGTCGTAGGGAGGATCGGCGAGCACGGCGTCCAGGACGGGGAAGCCGACGTTGCCCGTCGCGACGGCGCGGTGGCCGGCGGCCCGCAGGATCGACGCCAGCATCTGCACGGTCGTTGTCTTGCCGTTGGTGCCGGTGACACCGAGCCACTCCTGGCCGGCCGGGCGCAGCCGGTAGGCCAGCTCGACGTCGCCCCAGATCTCGATGCCGGCGGCGGTCGCCGCGGCGAGCAGCGGGCTGTCCGGTCGCCAGCCCGGCGAGGTGACCACGAGCTCGGCGCCGTCGGGCAGGGTCGTGCCGTCGCCCAGGTGCACCGTGGCTCCGAGCGCGCGCAGCTCCTCGGCCAGGTCACGTTCCCTCGGACGGTCGCGACCGTCCACCGCGACGACGCGGGCGCCCAGGCCGAGCAAGGCGCGGACCACGGACGGGCCGGTGACGCCGAGCCCGGCCACGACCACGGTGCGGTCACGCAGGTCGGTGCCGGGCTCTGCATCGTCGGGCGTGAAGGTCACGCGCCTGCGACCCACTCGGCGTAGAACACCCCGAGCCCCAGCGCGACGAGGAGCCCGGCGATGATCCAGAACCGGATCACGATGGTCACCTCGCCCCAGCCCACCAGCTCGAAGTGGTGCTGCAACGGCGCCATCCGGAAGACCCGCTTGCCGGTGAGCTTGAAGAAGCCGACCTGCACGATGACCGAAAGTGTGATGAGGGCGAACAGCCCGCCGAGCAGGACCAACAGCAGCTCGGTGCGGCTGGTGATCGCGATCCCCGCCAAACCGCCGCCCAGCGCGAGGGAACCGGTGTCCCCCATGAAGATCTTCGCGGGGGACGCGTTCCACCACAGGAAGCCGAAGCAGGCACCCATGATCGCGGCCGCGACCACGGCTAGGTCGAGCGGATCTCGCACCTGGTAGCAGGCCTTCGGGGCGTCGGCGAGCCCGCAGTTGTTGCCGAACTGCCAGATCCCGATGAGCACGTAGGACGCGAACACCATCACCGACGTACCCGTCGCCAACCCGTCCAGCCCGTCGGTCAGGTTCACACCGTTCGACGTGCCCGCGATCATCACGTAGGCCCAGACGACGAAGAGCACCGTCCCCAGCACGAGCCCGGTGTCGCGGATGAACGAGACGTGCGTGGAAGCCGGGGTGTTGCCCAGGCTGTCCGGGAAGCGGATGGCCGCGATCGCGAACGACACCGCCACCACCATCTGGCCGCCGAGCTTCGCACCGGCCCGCAGCCCGAGGCTGCGCTGCTTGGACACCTTGATGTAGTCGTCGAGGAACCCGACGACCCCCAACCCGGTCATCAGGTAGAGCACGAGCAGGCCGGAGATCGTCGTGTCACGCCAGGTGATGAGGTGCGCGGCCAGATAGCCGACCAGCGCGCCGATGATGATGACGGCGCCGCCCATCGTCGGCGTACCGCGCTTGGTGTGGTGCGAGGTCGGGCCGTCGTCGCGGATCAGCTGGCCGTAGTTGCGCTGCACCAGGAACCGGATCGCTACCGGGGTGCCGAACAACGTGATGACGAGTCCGAAGGACGCCGCCAGCAGGACCTGCCTCACGAGGCGTTGACCTCCTCGGTGTCCCCGTGTGGTCGGTCGGACAGCAACGCGTCTGCGACGCGCTCGAGCCCGCTGCCGCGGGAGGCCTTCACCAGGACCACGTCGCCGGGACGCAGGCGGTCGCGGAGCAGGGTCACGGCAGCGGCGACGTCGGCCACGACCCAGCTCCCCTCTCCGTCGAGGGCACCCGCCGCGACCGCGCCGTCGTGCACCGCGCGGGCACCCTCGCCCACCGCCACCACCTGGGCGACGCCTGACCTGCGTGCCAGTGTGCCGACTCGGCGGTGCTCCGCCGGGGATGCCGCGCCGAGCTCGAGCATCTCGCCGAGCACCGCCCAGGTACGCCGGTCACCGGCCAGCGAGCGCGTGGCGGCCAGCGCGGCGGCCACCGAGTCGGGGTTGGCGTTGTAGGCGTCGTTGACCACGGTCACGCCGTCGCTTCGCTGCGTGACCTCCATCCGCCACCTGCTCCGGGGCTCCGCCGTGGCCAGGGCGGTGGCGACACCGGCCAGCGTGGCGCCCAGCTCGAGGGCGACGGCGGCCGCCGCCAGGGCGTTGCCCACGTGGTGGGCACCGACCAGCGGCAGCGTCACCTCGACAGCGTCTCCGCTCGCTGTCCGCAGCGTGAACCCCGGCCGGCCGCCGGAGTCCAGGCGCACGTCCTCGGCGCGCAGGTCGGCGTCGGGGCCGAGCCCGACGCGCACCACCCGGGCGGTCGTGGCGCCGGCCATCGCCGCGACGAGCGGATCGTCGGCGTTCAGGACGGCGACCCCGCCGGCGGCCGCCTCGGGGAGAGCAGCGACCAGCTCGCTCTTCGCCCGGGCGGTGACCTCGGTGGACCCGAACTCCCCCGCGTGGGCCGCCCCGACGTTGAGGACGACACCGATCCGGGGCGGGGTGACGCCGCACAGGTAGGCGATGTGCCCGACGCCGCGTGCCCCCATCTCGACGACGAGGGTGCGGGTGTGCCGGTCCGCTGTCAGCGCCGTGACGGGCACGCCGATCTCCGTGTTGTACGAGCCCTGGGGCGCCACCGTCGGACCGAGCGGCTCGAGCAACGCGGCGAGCAGGTCCTTGGTGCTGGTCTTGCCTGACGAGCCGGTCACACCGACGACGGTGAGGCCTCCGGCCACCAGGTCGTCGACGACGCTGCGCGCTAGCTGCCCGATCGCGAGGACCGGGTCGGTGACGAGCACGTGCGGCACCGGCACGGGCCGGGCGACGAGACAGCCGGCGGCGCCGGCCGTCATCGCGGCCTCGGCGAAGTCGTGCCCGTCGGCTCGCTCCCCGACGACGGCCACGAAGAGGCCGCCCGGCGCGACGGCCCGTGAGTCGGCGGTGGCTGGTGCCGTGACGACGACCGAGCCGGCGTCCGGCGTACCTCCGACCGTGCCGGACACGACCGCCGCGACCTCCGCGAGAGTCACCGGGATCACGACCGCGCCGCCTGCAGCGCGGCTCGCAGCTCGACCCGGTCGTCGAACGGTGTCACGACGCCGTTCGTCTCTTGGCCCTGCTCGTGGCCCTTGCCCGCGACGACCACGACATCGCTCGGTCCGGCGAGGCCGACCGCGGTGCGGATGGCGGACCGGCGGTCCACCTCGACCAGCACCTCGCCCCGGGCGCCGTCGGCGCGAGCCTGCTCGGCGCCCTGGTGCACGGCCACCAGGATCGCGGCCGGGTCCTCGGCGCGTGGGTTGTCACTTGTCAGTACGACGACGTCGGCGCCGCGGGCCGCGATCGCACCCATGGCGGGACGCTTGTGCCGGTCGCGATCCCCGCCACACCCGACGACAAGAACGAGCCTCCCGTCCCCCGCCAGGCCGCGCGCGGTCACGAGCAGGCGTTCGAGCGCGTCGGGCGAGTGCGCGTAGTCCACCAGCGCCACCGGCCCGCCCTCGACCGGGACGCGCTCCATCCGCCCGGGGACGCCGGGGCACGCGGCCACCCCCGCCGCGGCCTCCTGGGCCGGCAGACCGGCCGTCACCAGCATCGCCACCGCCAGCGCTGCGTTCGCGAGGTTGAAGTCACCGGCCAGCGCGGTCGAACAGGGCACCCGAGTGCCATCGGGAGACTGCAGGACGAACGTCGAGCCGTCGGGACCGGCGACGACGTCCTCGACCCGCCAGTCGGCCGGCCGGCCGGCCGGAGACAGGGTCGTCACCCGGACGGTGGCCAGGTCGACGAGACGGCGGCCGTGGTCGTCGTCGACGTCCACCACGGCCTGCCGGCTGCGGAGTGGGGTGAACAGCGAGGCCTTGACCTGGAAGTACTCCTCGAGGTCGGCGTGGAAGTCGAGGTGGTCCTCGCTGAGGTTGGTGAATCCGGCGACGTCGTAGACCGTGCCGTCGACGCGGCCCATCGCCAGGGCGTGGCTGGAGACCTCCATCGCGACGGCCGTCACGCCGCGCTCACGCATCACGGCGAGCAGCGCCTGCAGCTCGGGCGCCTCCGGTGTGGTGCGCTCGCTGGGCAGCACCTCGTCGCCGATGCGGGTCTCGATCGTGCCGATCAGCCCGGTCGGGTAGCCGGCCCCGCGCAGCCCGGACTCCAGCAGGTACGCCGTCGTGGTCTTGCCGTTGGTCCCCGTGATCCCCAGCATCGTGAGCGCCTCGGCCGGCTCGCCGTAGACCCAGGCGGACAGGCTGCCCAGCACCGCCCGCGGCGCGGGGACGACCAGAGTGGGCAGGCCTGCTGCCTGGCAGCGCGCTGCGCCGGCTTCGTCGGTCAGGCAAGCCACCGCACCGGCTGCTGCGGCGGCGGCGGCGAAGTCCGCCCCGTGCACCGTCGCGCCGGCCACCGCGGCGTAGAGGTCGCCCGGCCGGACGCTGCGCGAGTCGAGCGTCACCCCTGTCACCGCGATGCCTGCGGCGGCCGGCCCGTGCACCGCGGAACCCAGCCGGCCGGCCACCTCGCTGAGAGGTCGCGGCGGGAGCCCGGCCGGACGGGGCCAGGACGCTCCGGACGGGTTCGGCACGGGGAGGAAGACTATCCGTGGCGGCCCGACGCCCCCGCGGCCCCACCCCATGAAGATGCCTTGGAACGGGGGCCGGTGCCGCCACCCGTGGTGCGCGCCGTCGGTCCGCGACGCGGCCGTCAGGGACGCTTCGGACCGGGAGGCAGGCGGAGGTGTCGGCCCTGCCTCGCACCGCCGGTCCGCGACACATCCGTCAGGGCGGCTTCGGACCGGGAGGCAGGCGGTGGTGCCGCCGTGCCCCCGCTGCCGGTCTCGCCTAGCGAGATCGCCGGCCCGTCGCATCGTTGACTGGCGCGTTGCGGCTGGCTCAAGGCGACTTGGGTCAGCCGCAACGCGCCAGTCGACGATTGAGGGGAGCCCAAAGCCGCCCTGACCCGCACCACCGCCCGCGCGGGTCTCTCATCCCCGCGGAACCGCGGTGAGCCCCACCCGACCGTGCCGAACTCGCCTCGGCCGGCGACAAATGATCACGGAACCGTGATCATTTTGCGCCGGGGGGCCGGGGCCGGTGCGGCGGAACGCAGCCGTCAGGGGTGCTTGCCGGCGAAGACGGGGAGCAGGTGCGCCTTGGTGCCGGTCGGCGGGATCCGCAGCGCGTCGAGGGCGAACGAGGCGACCTGCTTGAAGACCGGGCCGGCATTGACGCCGCCGCCGATCGCGGACTTCGGCGCCTGCAGGGTGACGGCCACGACGACGCCGGGCTTGTCTGCCGGAGCCAGTCCGATGAAGGACATCGTGTAGCCGCGGTAGCAGCCGCAGGTCTCGTCGAAGCGCTGCGCGGTGCCGGTCTTGCCGCCGACCCGGTATCCCGGGATCCGGGCCAGCGGGGCGGTGCCGTCGGGGCCGGTCACCGTCTCCATCATCTGCCGGATCGTGCTCGCGACGGAGGGGGTGATGACCCGGGTCCTCGTGGACGGGGCGGTGGCGCGCACCGTGCCGCTGGCGTCGGTGGTCGCCTCGACGAGGCGCGGCGCCACGCGTACGCCGTCGTTGGCGATGGTGGCGACGACCGAGGCCATCTGCACGGCGTTGACGGAGTAGCCCTGGCCGAAGGCCATCGTGTAGCCGCTGGTGGCCGACCAGTCGCTGGGCTTGGGCACCGACCCCGACTGCTCGCCCGGTAGACCGAGCCCGGTGGGCTCGCCGACGCCGTACTTCTTGAGGTACGGGTAGAGCCGCTTGAGGTCGCCCAGGTGCTCGGCCGCGCGGATGGTGCCGATGTTGCTCGATTTGGCGAGGGTGCCGGCGTAGGTGAGGTGCTCGACCGGGTGATCCTCGAAGTCCTTGAAGTCCTTGCCCGCCCGGTAGAGCCGGTTGGGCACCGTGATCGGGGTCCGCGGCGTGATCACTCCTTCCGAGAGCAGCGCCGACGCGGTGATCAGCTTGCCGGTGCTGCCGGGCTCGTAGGCCTCCTGCAACGGCCGGTCGCCGAGGTCGGCGGCAGGCGAGGCCCCGGGGTGGTTCGGGTCGAAGCTCGGGGCGGTCGCGACCGCGAGCAGGTCCCCGGTTCCCGGCTGGTAAACGATCACGGTGCCGCTCTGCGACTGCGTGGTCGCGACGGCCTTGGCGATCGCCTTCTGCGCGACGAACTGGATGTCGCGGTCGATCGTGAGCCGCACGTCCGACCCGGCGACCGCGTCCCGCTCGGTGTCGACGCCACTGGGGATCCGCCGGCCCCCCGCGCTCAGCTCGTAGGTCGCCGTGCCGGCCCGGCCGGCCAGCGTGCTGTTGAGGGCGTACTCGATGCCGGCCAGGCCCTTCCCGTCGGCGCCGACGAAGCCCACGATGTTGGCCGCGACGTTCCCGGCGGGGTAGACCCGTTTGCTGGTCTGCTCGGAGAAGATCCCCGGGACACCGTCGATCGTGGGGTCGGGCAGGTCCAGGGCCTGGACCCGGTGCCAGGTGGCCGGGGTGACCGCCTTCGCCAGGTAGACGAAGCGCCGGGTGCCGGTCAGGCGGGCCTGCAGCGCCACGGGATCCAGCTTCAGGACGGGGGCGAGCACTGCGGCGGTCGCGGCGGGGTCGACGACCAGTGTCTGGTCGGCGGTCACGTTCACGGCCGCGACGGTGGTGGCCAGGGCCACGCCGTTGCGGTCGGTGATGGTCCCGCGCACCGCGGGCAGCGTCACGGTGCGCAGCCGCCCTTGCTCGGCCTCGGCGGCGTACGTCGGGGCGTCCAGCCCTTGCAGCTGCACGAGCCGGGCACCGAACAGCGAGAGCACGAAGGCCAGCACGATCACCGCGCCGCGCAGTCGCCGGCTCGAGCTGCCGAGCCGCACCCGTCGCGGCGGGCGTGGAGGGGGCGGCTCGTAGCGCCGCCCGGCCATCGGCGAGCGCGGGTGTGCCGAGGATCCTCCGGTACGCCGGGAGGTCGCCCGGCTCGGCGCAGGCCGCCGCTCGGGTCGTGAGCCACTCGGCCGGTGACCCTCGGACCGGGCCGGTCGCCGGGTGCGCGACGTCCCGGTCGGTCGTCCCGCCACGTCAGCGGCCGCTGGCGGACGGGGACGAAGACGTAGCCGGCGACGGTGACGACGACGACGGAGACGGAGACGCCGAGGCGGACGGCGACGGGTCCGCGACCACCGGAGGCGGCGGGGCGACCCCTGCCTTGGGCTTGCCGAGCACCTTGCCGTCCGAGAGCCGGATGAACGCCGGGTTCTCGCTGCGCACCATCCCCAGGGCCTCCGCCTTCACCGCCAACGTCTTGGGCGCGGCCGACTCCGCGACCTGCTGCTCGAGTGCCTGCTCGCGGTCGGTGAGCAGCGCCGAGCGGGTCCGCAGGTCGTGCAGCCGGAACGAGTCCTCCGCGAGGGCGGTGTGCAGGACCAGCAGTCCCACCAGCCCCCCGACGAGAAGTGTGCCGACGAGGACCACGAACGGCGCGCGCGGCGCGCCGGTGTGCAGTGGAGGGACCAGGCGCAGCCGGCTGGTCGGTGCCTGCCCGGCGGCGGGCAGCGGCCGCGCGGGCGCTGCCACGGCCGACGTCCCCCGACTGACAGCACTCATGCCGCATCTCTGAGTCGCTCGGCGGCGCGCAGGCGGACCGATGCGGCCCGCGGGTTGGCGGCGATCTCGTCCTCGGACGCGGTCTCGGCGCCACGGGTGAGCAGCCGCAGCACGGGCTCGTGCTCGGGGGGCAGCACCGGGAGGTCGGGCGGTGCCGTGCTGGTGGCCCCGGCCGCCAGGGTGCGCTTGACGAGGCGGTCCTCGAGCGACTGGTAGGCGAGGGCGACGATCCGGCCGCCGACGGCCAGCGCCTCGACCGCGGCGGGCAGGGCGGCGGCGAGCGCGTCCAGCTCACCGTTGACCTCGATGCGCAGCGCCTGGAAGGTGCGCTTGGCCGGGTGGCCGCCGTGCCGGCGGGTCGCTGCCGGGATCGACGTGCGGACCACGTCGGCGAGCCGGGCCGTCCCGGCGAAGGGCTCCTTCTCCCGCTCGCGCACCAGGGCGTCGGCTATCCGGCGGGCGAAGCGCTCCTCGCCGTAGTCGCGCAGGACCCGCGCCAGCCGACCGGCCGGGTAGCCGTTGACGACGTCCGCGGCGGTGATCCCTCCCGACTGGTCCATCCGCATGTCCAGCGGGGCGTCCACGGCGTAGGCGAACCCGCGGTCGGCCTGGTCCAGCTGCAGCGAGGACACCCCGAGGTCGAACAGGACGCCCTGGACCCGCGGCAGGCCGAGCCGGGCCAGCACCTCGGTCAGCTCGTCGTAGACCGCGTGCACCAGGGTCGCGCGCTCCCCGTAGGTCGCCAGCCGCTCCCCCGCGATCCGCAGCGCCTGCGGGTCGCGGTCCAGCCCCACCAGGCGCAGGGCGGTGAACCGGTCCAGCAGGGCGGCGCTGTGCCCGCCGAGCCCGAGCGTGGCGTCGACCAGGACGGCACCTGGTACGTCGACCGCGGGTCCGAGCAGGGCCAGGGTCCGCTCGAGGAGGACCGGCACGTGGCGCTGCCCGCCCGGGGGCGGCGAGCCGGGGTCCGGGGCTCTGGTCACCGGAGTCACCGGCTCAGCTGCCGAAGCCGGTGAGCAGGAGGAGCAGAGCGGCGAAGGAGCCCATCAGGCCCAGGGCGCCACCGATCAGGTAGGCGCTGTGCCGGATCTCGGCGGCGAGCGCACCGGCGGCGTCCGGGGCGGAACCTGGCGTGTCCATCTCGACCCTTCATGGAACGTGTGTGCGGCTCTGCGGGATGTCGTCGTCATCTCGTCGGGGTGGTGGGGCCGTGCGGGCCGGGCTGTCGTTCGTCAGGTCAGGTCTCCAACCGCTCGACGTGCCGGTCGAGGCCGGCCGGTCCTGGCGCCGGGGAAGGTGCGTCAGGGCCGGGGGAGGTCCGGTGGCTCGTGGCCGGAGCGGGTGGAGACCTCGCCGGACGACCGGGTCGCGGGGGCGAGGTGGCGGCACTAGATGACCCCGGGCAGCACCTCCTCGGACAGGTCCGCGAACGGGCCTTCCTGCTCGGCGGTGTAGCGCTCCCAGGCGGTGGCGTCCCAGACCTCGACCCGGGTGCCCGCGCCGAGGACGACGCACTCGCGGT
>DASYEF010000195.1:0-4564 GCA_036499185.1 Actinomycetes bacterium
ATCCCGGTCACCGGCGAGACCAGGCGCCCGGCGCGGAGCCGCTCCGCGAGCTCGGGCGCGGCTCGCTCGAGCTGCGTGGTGAGGGCCGCGGCGCGGTAGCCGCTGCGCCGGCGGACGGCCTGCGCGTCCGCGGTCGGCGAGGTCACCCAGACGCACGCCTCTCCGTCGTGGGTCGGGAACACCCCGACCAGCGCGCGGTCGGCCACGATGAGCTCGATGCCCTGCCAGGGAACGCCGGCGTAGTAGGCGTAGAGCCCTGCGCCGCCGCCGGGTCGCTGCTCGGTGAACGGCGCATCGACCGCACGGGCGACCCGGGAGGTGAGCCCGTCGGCGCCGACGACGTACCGCGCGTCGAGCTCCACTCGCGCGCCGGACCGGTCCTGCCCGTGTACGCCGACGACCCGGCCCGCTGCGTTGCGGCGGACCCCCGTGACGGTCAGTCCCGAGCTGAGGGTGGCCCCGGCGTCGACGGCCGCGTCGACGAGCAGCGAGTCGAGCACCTGGCGGCGGGGCGCGAGCAGCAGGTCGACGCCGGAGGACTCCTTCACGGTCCGGCAGATCGTCTCGCCGGCGGCGGTGAACCGCACCTCACGCAGCGCCGGCGCACCGCTCGCGAGGACGTCGCCGAGCAGGCCCCAGCGATTCAGCTGGACGACGCCGGGGCGGGCCAGCTGGTGGGTCGAGATGGTGTCGGACGGGAAGAACGCCTGGTCCACCATCCGGACGTCGTGGCCGAGCCGGGAGAGCAGCAGGGCGGTGGCTGCGCCCGCTGCGCGGGCTCCGACGATCACGACGTCGTGGCGGTGCGGATGGCTTCGCATTCCCTGGAACGTAGGGACGCATATCCGGTCCCGAATCGGGAGATGTCCCTATCCCACCGGCTTACGAGACGAGGGGTTCGCCGCTGCCCCTGGACGGCCGCCTGTCCACGACTCGAGACACCGAGCCGGCGCGGCACCCGGTCGTCGCCGCCGAGCTGACAGGCCGTTAGGTCGAACGACCGACGTGCAACGCGCGATCTCGTGACGCCCGGCTCAGGCCACCCGGTGGTCGTCGATCGCGTCGAGATCCCAGCCGATGCCGAGGCCGACGGCCGACGGAGCCGGGGCGTCGGCGCCGTCGACGGTGTGCGCATCGGCCAGGTGCGCGACCTTCATCCAGGGCGTGATGCCCGTCACCGGGCCGTGAGCTCGAGGAGGAGTGCCTGGCCCGGGTTCAGCGTGGGAAGGGGGATCCCGACGATGCCCAGGACCGCGCCGGGGATGCTGACCGGTCGCCGGCGTGCGTCGTCGTACCAGGCCGGTCCCGCACCTTGGTGCAGCGACGGTTCGCCGAGGTCGTCTCGCACCCGAACCTGGTAGCTGCGGGTGGGGTCGAGCCCCGGGAAGGGCACCCGACCGGCCTGTCCCGGTGCGGAGCTGGCGAGCCGCACCCAGCTGAACAGCGCCCTGGAGCCGTCCTCGGCGACGGCGCCGTGGAGCAGCGTCTCCCGATCGGCGAGGTCGGCATGGACGCGTCTCCCGCTCTGCACGAGGACGCGGAACTCCTTGTAGAGCGCGGCCCAGCGAGCGAGCTGGTCCAGCTCGGCCTGGGTGCATCGGGTGATGTCCCACTCGATTCCGGCCGAGCCGAAGAGCGTGGTGGCGAGCCGGAACGAAGCGTCGGACACCCGGCCGGTGGTGTGAGATCGCGGGCCGCCGACGTGGCTCCCGACGTACTCCGGAGGGACCAGCAGCTCCGTCCACCGCTGGATGGCCTGCCGCTCGATCGGGTCGTTGCAGTCCGATGCCCAGACCCGGTCGACTCGCTCGATCACGCCCAGGTCCACCCGGCCACCCCCCGAGGAGCAGGACTCGATCTCCAGGCCCCGATGCCTCCGTCTGAGCTCGTCCATGAGGGCGTAGAGGGCAACGGTCTGGTCATGGACCCCGGGACGGTCGCCGTCCTGGCCGCGCTGCACCGCCTCGTGCAGGTCCCGGTTGTGGTCCCACTTGAGGAAGTCGATGGCGTAGCGCTCGACAAGGGCGGCGATGCTCGAGAGAACGTGGTCGAACGCCTTGGGGTTGGCGATGTCGAGGACGTACTGGTGGCGGGAGGAGGCACCGAGAGCGGCCGACGGGCCCAGGATCCATTCCGGATGCTGACGGGCCACGTCGGAGTCGAGGTTGACCATCTCCGGCTCCACCCAGAGACCGAACTCCATGCCTCGGCTGCGAACGAGATCAACCAGCGGGGTCAGCCCGTCCGGCCAGACGTCCTCGTCGATCTGCCAGTCGCCGAGTCCGGCCCGGTCGCTGCGTCGTCCCCGGAACCACCCGTCGTCGAGCACGATCCGCTCGACGCCGATGTCGGCCGCTCGCGTCACGAGCTCGGACAGCCGGGGCAGGTCGTGGTCGAAGTAGACCGCCTCCCAGGTGTTGAGCACCAAGGGTTGGGGCGCGCGCCGGGGGTGGTCCGCGCGCAGCTGGGCGTGGAACCGGTCGGAGATGCCGTCGAGTCCCCGGTCCGACCAGGCGAAGACGACACGAGGTGCCTGGTAGCTCTCAGCGGGGGCGAGGCGGACCTCGCCCGGACGCAGCAGCTCCCCACCGCCGAGCACGGAGGAGAAGGGACCCGCCCCCTCGTGGAGCCGCTCGACGAACCACTGCTGGTCGCCGCTCCACGCGACGTGCATCGCCCAGATCTCGCCGCTGCGGGAGCCGAACGCCGGCGTGCCCACACTGAGCAGGTACGGCGAGTCCAGGCCCGGCTTGCCCCGGCGGACCTGCCGGGCGTGCAGGCCATCCCGCACCTCGCCGCGCTGCGGGCTGCGCTCGCGGCTCCACTTGCCGGTGAGGTCGAGGACCTCGGTGGCCCGTGCCGGCACCGCCATCATGGCCACGACCCCGGTCAGGTCGTAGGGCACGTCGCCGGCGGGCGCCTCCAGTGCGGTGACGGTCGTCCGGAGCTCGACCAGACCATGGCTGGTGAGCGTGACCACCAGTCGGATGGTCACCCCAGAGACCTCGTCGACGAGGTCGACGTCGATCCGACCGCCCTCGTCGTCGCCGCCGGCTTCTACCGCGGCCGACACGGTCCGGGGTCGGGGCGTGGTCGCCGTCCCGCCTCGGTGACCGGCGATCGCCGGGACGCCGGACCATCCCTCGAACTCGGTCGGCAGCAAGGAGAACTCGCGTGGGTCGTCCGGCGCGTTGTGCAGCTGCGCGGTCGAACGAGTCGTGCTCAAGGCCTCCAGCGCGGAGTCGGGGACCGGGCCGAGGTCCGCACCCCAGTGCAGGACGACGGGCACTGGAGGGCGGAGGTCGACGACGAGGGACACTCCGGCCGCCCGGAGATGGACGATGCGGTCGCTGGCGTACGGCACAGGAGATCCTCGGGGAGACGAATACCGACGAGGTTAACTATTCCGGGCAAGCAGTGGGGTACCGGCTGGTCGGCGGACCGCACCACGCCCCTCCTGGGGCCTCGCCACGTCGGGCGCGAGTCCTCGTGGATGTCTTCCTCGCCGACCTCAATGCTGCCCCTCGCGCGCCGAATCCCAGCGCGGCCGTGACATACCTTCCCGTGGCGACCAGCACGACCGTGCTCGACACAGCGGTCAAGCTTCTGTGCCATTCACAGCCTGCGGCCGTACGAAGCCGTGCAGCTCGCGTCGGCCGTGCGGGCGCGCGCCGTCGACCCGACGCTGAGCGCACTCCTTACCTACGACGTCGCACTGCACCGGGCAGCTGCTGCCGAGGGCTTCGCGGTCAACGTGCTCCCCTGATCGCGTCGGTGACCGTGCGACACCGCGCCGCTGGCGCGCACCAGTCCGTTGAGGCGTACCTGCGCAGCAAGCTGATCGACGACGCGGCGCATCCAACGGTGGACGAGGTGCTGGTCCGGGCCTCGGGTCGGACCGGTGGTTCGGTCCCGCTCGGGACCGCGGCACAGCTTGTCCGCGACGACCGCGCTGGTCGCTGACGCCCGACCACATCGGCCGGGTGAAGCTGCGCCCCCTCCATGCCGCGCGTGGGTCAGGTCGCCGGGCCGAGCAGGAAGTCGCGGAGGACCACCTGCCCACGCCGGCCCTGGCTGATGACCGAGTGCCCGAGACCCGGGAACTCGACCAACCTGCCGTGCGGCGCGAGGGCGGCCTCGGCGCGAGCCCACTCCATCGGGGTCGAGAGGTCATGGGTACCGGCCAGCAGCAGCACCGGGACATCGGGCAGGTCGCCCCCGGTGGGCAGCCCCGCGGGCGGTACCGGTGGCCACGGCAGGCACTGCTGCACGAGGCCGTTGCCGACGGCGGTGGCCCGGTCGAACGGCAGGAGGTCGGCGGGTGAGAGTCGCTCTTCCGCCGTCGTGAGAGCTGCGGTGCGCCCGGCGAGCGGCGCATCCGAGCCGCCCCAGGGGAAGGTCATGTCGGCGCACAGCGCGCTGGCGTGCAGGCCCTGGCTGAGCGCGTCGGCGGGGCCCTTCATGCCGGACTGGTAGTTGGCGACGAGCTGGTCCAGCTGGCCGGGATTCCCCACGCGGGCGGACCGGAGAGCGGGGAAGAGCGGGCTGAACGTCGGGTCGACGA